>CALVZL010000023.1 GCA_944372525.1 uncultured Clostridia bacterium | reverse complement strand
AACAGCGCTCTTCTATGGTAAAATGGTGGTAGTTCATACAGATCTCCTTTGTAGTAAATTTTGGTTTTGCAACTCTATTTTACCACAGATTTGTATGAACTCCTTTTTTTCTTCTACTGTTGCACTTCATAGTATAATTCACCATAAAATCAAACGCCGTACGGCTGTGCCGTACGGCGTTTTTCTGAACGAAGCGCCCGAACGGGCGGCTTCGTGTTTCAATGTGTTTCGTTCCGGCTGTCCGAAAAGCCAAGGCTGATCAGAATGGCGCGGTTGACGCGGGACATGGTAGAGGGGGGAAGTTCACCGATCCGCGACATGAGCCGCCTTTTGTCGATGGTGCGGATTTGCTCGAGCAGGATCACCGAGTCCTTTTGTAATCCGAATGCCTGCGGCAGTTCAATATGGGTCGGAAGTCGCGCCTTGTGGATCTTGCTCGTCACGGCGGCGGCAATCACGGTGGGGGAATAGCGGTTGCCCGTGTCGTTTTGCACCACCAGAACGGGACGCACGCCGCCCTGTTCGCTCCCCACGACGGGGGAAAGGTCGGCATAGTAGAGTTCTCCTCGTTTGACGTTCATCGTTCACCTTCTTTTGCAGACAAAACTTCCTCCGATATCATAGTATGTAGCGGCGGAAGAATTTGCCCGCGCTGTCCTTCTCTCCCATTGTTGACCGCTCTCGTTCGGTTTATACGGGACAAGGCGAATCTTCTTCCGGCGCCTCGGTTGACAAACGGGGAGCTTTGCGCTATAATAATCGGACGAGAAACAGAAACGGAGCGCGGTTATGCGGAAAGATCGGAAAGAAACGGGAATGCGGGCGGCGATCGTCGGGATCGTCTGCAATTTTTTGCTCGCGGCCATTAAGATCGCGGCGGGGGGATTGAGCATGCTGGTTTCGGTCGTGGCAGACGGGATCAACAATCTGAGCGATTGCGGGAGCGGATTGGTCGCGCTCGTCTCCATGCACGTCTCGCACAAGCCGGCGGACAAGGAGCATCCTTACGGACACCGCCGCGCCGAATATATCGCTTCCATGATCGTCGGATTTCTCGTGCTTGCGCTCGCTGCGGAACTTTTGATCACCTCCGCGGAAAACATCATAAAAGGGACAAATACGGGCGCCGCGCTCTGGGTGTACGGCCTCCTCGCGCTCTCCGTCGCGGTCAAAGGCGGAATGTTCTTTTATTATCGTGCCATAGGAAAACGGATCGGATCGGACGTCTTGCTCGCCGCGGCAAAGGACAGCGGCTGCGATGTGCTGGCAACGTCCATCGTCATGGCGGGCTTGCTCTGCTCGAATTTATTTTCCTTCTCTCTGGATGCCTATCTCGGAGTCCTTGTCGCTCTCTTTATCGTGTGGGAGGGGATCGGGATCATAAGGGAAGAGAGTTCCAAACTGCTCGGGCGTGCCCCGGATCCCGCGTTGCTCGACAAGATCCGTACCATGATCGCGGAAGGAGAAGGGGTGCTCGGGTGTCATGACCTGCGGCTCTATAATTACGGAGAGGGACATATGTTTGCGACCGTGCACGTGGAGATGGACGCCAATCGTCCCGTTCTCGCATTGCATGAGATTCTCGACGGGCTGGAGCGGAAGATCGCCGAACAGACGGGTGTTGCATTGACGGCGCATCTCGACCCGATCGATCCGGGCGACGAGGAGAGAACGGAGGCGGAAAAACGGGTGCGCGGGGCGATCGAAGGAATGTATGAGGGGATGAATGTGCACGATTTTCGGCTGGTGCACGGCGCCAAGAACAAGGTCGTCTTTGAAGTGGGGGTCCCCTTTGACTGCAAAGAGAAAGACGCCGAGATCGAGAACAACGTCTGCCGCGCCGTGCGGCTTTTGGGAGACTGGGATATCGTCGTCACGGTGGAACGGATGTGATGGACGGAAGAGGGATTTGTGCGAATACGCGGGAAATTGTTGTCATCTGCAGAAAAAAATGATATAATGTTGGCGATGAGAGAAGGGAAGGACAGGGAGAATCACATGATCAAAATTGTCGTAGATGCAATGGGCGGCGACAACGCGCCCGGCGAAATCGTGAAAGGAGCGCTGGAAGCGCTCGCGGAACGGGATAATTTTCAGCTCATTCTGACGGGAGACGAATCGATCGTTGCGCCCGAGCTCAAAAAATACAATTATGATGCGTCACGCGTGGAATTGGTACATTGTTCGGAAGTGATAACGAACGATGACGTTCCCACGCATGCGATCCGCGCGAAGAAGGACAGTTCGCTCGTCGTCGGCATGCGGATGCTGCGGGAGCGGGACGATGTGGGAGGCGTTGTCTCCGCAGGTTCTACGGGAGCGGTGCTCACGGGAGGGATCATGCTCATCGGGCGGATCAAGGGAGTGCTTCGCCCCGCGCTCTGTCCGGGGATCCCCAACGTCCGCGGCGGCAGGACGCTTCTGTGCGATTGCGGCGCCAACGCAGAATGCAAGCCCGCATATCTCGCGCAGTTTGCGGTGATGGCGAGCGCCTACGGCAAGGCGGCGTTCGGCATGGAACGCCCGCGGGTGGGGTTGCTCAGCAACGGAACGGAGGAGCACAAGGGCGACACGCTCCATCAGGAGGCGTACAAGCTTCTCAAGGAGATGAAAGGGATCGAATTTGCGGGCAATGTCGAGGGCCGCGACATCATGTACGGCGACATCGACGTTGCGGTTTCGGACGGGTTCTCGGGAAACATTGCGCTCAAGTCTGTCGAAGGCTGCGGAAAGACGGTCTCCCGAATCCTCAAAGAGGAATTCAAAAAGAATTTTGCTTCCAAAATCGCCTATCTGTGCGCCAGAAAGCAGATTGGGAAACTTGCTTCCATGCTGGATTACGCAAAGCTCGGCGGTTCGGTCTTTTTGGGGCTCAAGAAAGTAGTCGTGAAATCGCACGGCTCTTCCAAAGCCAATGCGATCCGTCCTTCCGTGCTTCAGGCGGTCGACGCCTATTCCAATCATCTCATCGAGACGATCGAGCAGATGCTCGGAGAAATGACGTTCGGAGAGCAGGATGCGTAAAGGACAGGAACCGATCCCCTTTGCGGGAGAAAAAGCGGAAGCGGCGATCGGCTATGTCTTTCGGGACAAGCAGCTTCTCTCCGCCTGCTTTACGCATAAATCGTATACGAATCTCTTTGGCGGCGAAAACAACGAACGTTTGGAGTTTTTGGGCGACGCGGTGCTTGAATTTTGCGTGACGGAGGAACTCTATCTCCGCAGCTCGGCAGACGAGGGCGCGCTCACCGAATATCGTCAGAAACTTGTCTCGCAGGCAGCGCTCGAACAGGCGGCAGAACGCGCGGGGATCAAGCGGTTTCTGCGCTATATGGGAAGCGAACATAACGTGGGGGGGAAAACAGCGTCCAATCTTTTCGAGGCAGTCGTCGGTGGGATCTATCTGGACGGCGGCATCGAACCGGTTCGGGACTTTCTTCATCGGTTCCTCGAAGTTACGACAGACCGCAATTATAAGACGCTGTTGCAGGAATATGTGCAGGAGCGGACCAAGCACATTCCCGACTATTCCGTCAGGGAAGAGGACGGGGGCTATTGCTGTCTGGTGCGCGCACTCGGAGAGGAGGCGTGCGGCAGAGGCGAAAGCAAGAAGGCGGCGGAGACCGCGGCGGCGAAAGAACTCTATCAAATTTTATCAACGAGGCAGAAACATTGAATTTTAAAGAGATCCAGCTTGTCGGTTTCAAATCGTTTGCCGATAAGACTTTCGTCAAATTTGAGGACGGCGTCACTTGTATCGTGGGGCCGAACGGGTGCGGAAAGAGCAACGTGGCAGATGCGGTCCGCTGGGTGTTGGGAGAACAGTCTGCCAAGACCCTGCGCGGTTCCAGTATGCAGGATGTCATCTTTAACGGCACGCAGACCCGCCGTGCGCTCTCTTTCTGTGAGGTGACGCTCATCTTTGACAATTCCAATCGCATGTTCGACATCGATTACGAAGAGGTCGCCGTCACGCGTCGACTGTATCGTTCCGGTGAGAGCGAATATCTGCTCAACAAGCAGACCTGCCGGCGCAAGGACATCGTTTCTCTTTTGCACGGCGTGGGAATCGGCAGAGAAGGGTATTCCATCATCGGGCAGGGAAAAGTCGAACAGATCATGAACGCCAAGCCGGAGGATCGGCGCGCCATCTTCGAAGAGGCGACGGGTGTCATGCGCTTCAAGGAACAGAAGGGCGAGATCGAGCGCAAGCTCGAGAGCGCGAACGACAATCTCGTCATCTATGCACAGCGCATGGACGAAGCGGAAAAACAGCTCAAGCCGCTGGAAAAACAGGCAGAGACCGCAAGGAAGTTCCGTCTTTTCTCCGAGCAGCTCAAATATGAGGAAGTCAATACCTATCTCAACCGCTGCGACAGCTTTGCCGAGGAGACGCGATCCCAGCGAACGCGCATCGAGACGGCTTCGGGGCGGATCGTGAAGATCGAGGAAGAGCTGTCCGTCATCGAGGAAGAAGAGCGCCTGGCGCGGGAAGCCATTGCCTCCTTCGACGAGCACCTGCGGGAGATGAACGAAGAGCTGCGCGGGTTTGAAGTGGGGCTGGAGCACAAGAGCGGAGAGGCGAAACTCGTGGGCGAGAAGATCTCGACCTGCCGCAGAGAGATGGAGAGCGTTTCCGCAGGCATTCGGGAGGCGACGGAGCGCATAACGGCGATCGGAGAGACGCTCCTGCGGGACGAGGAAAAAGGACGGCAGTTCGTCGCGCGGGCGGCAGAGGTCGAAAGGCGGTGCACGGCGCTTGCCGAACAGGTCCGCGCGTCGGACGAACAGCTCGCGCATTATGAGGAACTGTCCTCCAAGACGCGGGCGAGCGAACTCAGTTCGGTGGAAAACCTTGCCGACGTGCGTGCGGGGGCGGGCAGCCTTTCGGCGCAGAAAACGGCAGTTACCGAACGAATTGGGGAAGTGCGCGAGGCGATGGAGAAAGCGGAAGCGCGCAGGAAGGAGTTTTCCGAGCGCCTTGCCGCATGCCGCGGCGAAAAGGCAGACGTCGAGGCGTTTCTGGACGGGAAACCCGCGCGCGAAGAGGAACTGCAGGAAAATCTGCGCGATTATGCGCGGGCGGGTCAACAGCTCTCGCAGGAGCTGGTCGACTGCAATACCTCCATCGCCAATTATACCAACAATTTAGAGTTTTACAGAAATCTCAAAAACCGATTCGACGGTTATCGCGATTCCGTCCGCAATCTGCAGATCCTTGCCAAAAAAAATGCGGAGATCGGCTCTAAAATCAAGGGCGCAATCGCAGATATCGTACGCACGGAACAAAAATATGAGGTGGCGATCGAGACGGCGTTCGGCGGCGCGATGCAGAATCTCGTGACGGCGACGTCGGACGACGCGCGGTTTCTGATCGAATACTTAAAGAAGACGGGCAGCGGCATTGTGACGTTTTTGCCCGTCGACGGGATGCGCGCGCGTCCGAGCATGGGAGAGATCCGCAGGGCGCTCTCCGAGCGGGGGGCGATCGGGCTGGCGGAAGATCTCGTGCGCTACGACCGCTATTACGAAAACGTCATCGGAAATCTGCTCGGCAATACCCTCATCTGCGATACGATCGCAAACGCGACCGCCGTCGCAAAAAAATATCCGCGGATGTTCCGCATCGTGACGCTGGACGGCGACATCATCGCTACGAGCGGCGCGATGACGGGCGGATCCAAGCGCAGGGAGAGCGGAAATCTGCTTGCGGGGGAGCGGCATATCCAGGAATGCGAAGAGGCGATCGCAAAGAAACGGGCGGCGGCGGAGAAGCTCCGTCTTGCCATCGAAGAGAGCGAACGGCTGCACAGGGAGACGGAGGCGGAGTACGACGCCTTCCGCGTCAGAGTGCAGGAACAGACGGCGTCCTTTGCGGCGCTTTCTCAGAAAGAGCTCGCGCTCTCCGATCTGGTGGCAAATGCCGAACATGATCTGGCGGAGTACGGCGCGTTGCTTGAAAAACTCGAAAAACGGGCGGACGATCTCGAGAGCGCGGCGCTTACCTTTGCCGAAAACGAGGGCGTCCTCAACAAGATCCGCGCCGAGGCGGCGGCGGAGACCGCGATGCGGCAGGAGCAGGCGTCTGCACTCAAGGCCGAGCGCGACAGACAGAGCGCAGAGCTTTCCGGGTTGCGCGTGGAGAGCGCGGAGATTTCGTCTGCCTATTCCGCAAACGAAGAGGAACAGACCCGCCTGCGTGCGGAGCGGGAGGAGTTGTTGGAAAAGACCTCGAATGCGCGCGCAGAGACGCTTCGGCTGCAGAACGTTCTCAGGCAGCTGAAAGAGGAGGCGGAGAAGGTGGCGCTCACCGAAGAGGAGCGCAGTGCCGTCGAGGGGCTTCGCAGTCAGATCGCAGAGACGGAGACGAAAAAACGGGAAAAGAGCGAACAGCAGGAGGTGCGCGCCGAGCGGCAGAGAACGCTTCTTGCCGAACGGCAGACGGCGCTTGACCGCCGTCATGCCGCGGAACTGGAGATCTCCCGCATGGAAGTCTCGCTGGAAAACATGAAACAGCGCATCGACGAGGCGTACGGCCTGACTTACGAGACCGCGCAGTCCCTGCGGGACGAACATTACGATCTGTCGCAGTCTGCCGCCAACATCGGCAGTCTCAAACGCAAGATCTCCGCGCTCGGTCCCGTCAATCAGAACGCGGAAGAGGATTACGACAATCTCTTTGTGCGTTACAGCGAGATGCAGACGCAGAAGCAGGATCTTGAAAAGGGGATCGCCGATCTCTCCACCGTGCTGGGAGATTTAAAGGAACAGATGCAGAAGCAGTTCGACGAGGGATTCCGGGAGATCAATAAAAACTTCTCGCAGATCTTCAAGGAGCTGTTCGGCGGCGGAAAGGCGGAGATGCAGCTCGATTACACCGATTGCGACGACCCGTTGAACGCGGGGATCGACATTGTGGCATGTCCTCCGGGCAAGAAACTCACCAAGATTTCTCTGCTCTCGGGCGGAGAACGGGCATTTACGGCAATCGCCATTCTCTTTGCGATCCTTCGCTCCCGCCCCATGCCGTTTTGTATTCTTGATGAAATCGAGGCGGCGCTCGACGAGTCCAACGTCGACCGCTTTGCCCGTTATCTGAAAAAGTTTTCAAATGAAACGCAGTTCATCGTCATCACGCACAGAAAGCCGACGATGAATTATGCAGACATCCTCTTCGGCGTGACGATGGAGGAAAAGGGCGTGAGCAAGATCGTTTCGGTGAAATTGTCCGAGGTGGAAGAAAAACTCGGCGGAGATACGATCATCGCCTGAAACGGCATTCCGTGCCGATGCGGGGAGGGGAGATCCATGGGACTGTTCGGAAAAATCAGAGACGCACTGAAAAAAACCAAGGCGGGCGTTTCCGAAAAAATGCGTCTGCTGTTTGCAAAAAACAAGCTCGGCGATGAGTTTTACGACGAACTGGAAGAGATCCTCATCTCTTCCGACGTCTCTGTGACGACTGCGGAAGAGGTGGTCGGACAGGTGCGGGAAGAGGCGATCGGCAATCGGGTGAAAGACGAACAGTACGTCACCGATCTGCTCAAAGATATCTTGGAAGATACGCTCAATGAAGCGGAAATCCCTCCGATCTCATATCCCTGCGTCATCATGTTCGTGGGAGTAAACGGGGTCGGGAAGACGACGACGATCGGAAAAGTCGCGCAGTATTTTGTCTCGCAGGGCAAGAGCGTCTTGCTGGCGGCGGCGGATACTTTCCGCGCGGCGGCGGGGGATCAGCTTTCCGTTTGGGCGGATCGCGCAAAGGTGCGGGTGATCCGACATGAGGAGGGGAGCGATCCCGCGGCGGTCATCTTCGATGCGCTCACTTCCGCGCGGGCGCGCGGAACGGACGTCGTGCTCGTCGATACCGCGGGGCGGCTGCACGTCAAAGAGAATCTCATGAACGAGCTGAAGAAAATGGATCGCGTTGTCTCGAGAGAGTATCCGCAGGCACAGTTTCTCAAATTGCTCGTGCTCGACGCCACAACGGGACAGAATGCCGTTGCGCAGGCGCGCGTCTTCGACGAAGCAGTGGATCTGGACGGAATCGTTCTTACCAAATTGGACGGCACGGCAAAGGGAGGGTTTGTTTTTTCTCTTTGCGGCGAATTGGGAATTCCCGTCGTGTTTGCGGGAGTCGGCGAAAAAATCGACGATCTTGTTCCCTTCGATGCGGAACAATTTGTGGAAGGATTTTTTTAAGGGGGGATACTATCAATAGGATAAAAATCGGAAGACAAAAAACCGATTTGCTAACGCGCGCCCTTTTACAAAAATTACAGTATCGGCAGCGAATACTGCGCTGATTTTTCTTGCGGTTGCCGTTTTGCCGGAGATCATTCGTTTCTTTGTTCCTGCGGGTTCCGCAGGGTATTTGAAGTGCTGTCTCTGTCCTCTGTATGACTCGTTGGCGTCGATTTTTCTGGTGGTCACGATAATTCCGATGGGATTTCTCATCAGCCGTGACGAAAAGCCCGCGCTCTCTTCTCCGTTCATCACAGTCGCTCTCATATTTTTGGGATGCGAGTATATTGCGTTACTGTTTTATCTGTTCGGCGTACTCAACGCGGCGGTGGGCACGGCGCTGTTTTGATGACTCCGATGTCGATGATGTTCTATCTGCTCGACCGCCGCAACATGTTCGGCGTGATGGCGGATTCCTTTTTTTTGGCGATGCGTCTGATGGCGGTGCTCGCCAATGATGCATGACGGAGAAAAAATTTTGCTTGTCAGGCAAAAATGCTTGACAAGCATTTTTTTTTACGTTATAATTCGCCTGTCAAGCAAAAAGCCTTGACAGGCGAAATCCGGAGGCGGCATGATCGATCGGCATTTTTTACGGCTTTGGGACATCTATCATCCTCTGCTCACCGAGCATCAGCAGGAGATCGCCGATCTGTATTTCAACTGCGATCTTTCTCTGGGGGAGATTGCGGAGCAGAAAGGGGTTTCGCGGCAAAGCGTCTCCGATTGCCTCAAGACGTGCAGGCATCAGCTGGAGGAATACGAAGAAAAATTGCAGCTGTGCCATGCGATCGATGAACTTTTGCTCGAACGGTTTTTTTTGAAGGAGCGGCTTGTACGGCAGCTCGAAACGCTCAAAGAACAGCTTCCGCAGGCAAAGGAGCAGCTCGATTCGCTGGAGGAGATCCTGCAGAGCGATTTTTCCGAAGAGGCAAAAAAGGCGGTTGAAGCAAACAGGAAGATTCTGTTATAAATCAGAGGAGAAAACAGAATGGCGTTATTCGGTTCGTTGTCCGAACGGCTCAATCATATCTTTTCCAAACTCACCAAGCGCGGCAGACTTACCGAGCTGGAGATCCGCACGGCGATGCGGGAGGTGCGCGTCGCATTGCTGGAAGCCGACGTCAATCTTCGTGTCGCAAAGCAGTTTATTGCCGCCGTCTCCGAAAAGGCGGTGGGGCAGGAAGTTCTGCAGTCGCTCAATCCTGCGCAGCAGGTCATCAAGATCGTCAACGAAGAACTGATCGCGCTCATGGGCTCGGGGAATGCGAAACTTGAAGTCGCGCCGAATCCTCCGACCGTCATCATGATGTGCGGATTGCAGGGGGCAGGCAAGACGACGCTTTGCGGAAAACTTGCCTGTTATCTCAAAAAACAAGGCAAGAAGCCGTTGCTTGTCGCGTGCGACATCTATCGCCCCGCGGCGATCGATCAGCTCAAAGTGGTCGGAGGAAAGGCGGGAGCGGAAGTGTTCGAAAAAGGGACGCAGACGCCCTCCAAGACGGCGAAACAGGCCGTCGACTATGCGAAGCGGATGGGGTACGACACCGTTGTGATCGATACCGCGGGTCGGCTGCACATCGACGAAAAGCTCATGCAGGAGCTGGAAGAGATCAAAAAAGAGGTCAACGTCACGGAGATCCTGCTCACAGTAGACGCGATGACGGGACAGGATGCCGTCAACGTTGCGGAGACCTTCAACAATCGACTTGCGATCACGGGGATCATTCTCACCAAATTGGACGGCGATACGCGCGGCGGCGCCTGCCTTTCCATCAAGGCGGTGACGGGCAAACCCATCAAATTTGTAGGCGTGGGAGAAAAGCTCGGCGATCTGGAGCCCTTTTATCCCGATCGCATGGCATCGCGCATTCTCGGCATGGGGGATGTACTGTCGCTGATCGAAAAGGCGCAGGACGCCATCTCCGAGCAGCAGGCAAAGGAAATGGAGCGCAAGATGCGCGAAAATTCCTTTACTCTCTCCGATTATCTGGCGCAATTTGAGGCACTCAAGAAGATGGGCGGGGCAAGCGCTCTCATGAGCATGCTCCCCGGCGCGGGGAAATTTAAGATCGACGACGATGCGGTAAACGAGAAGCACATCGAACGGGTGAAGGCGATCATTCTCTCCATGACGCCCGCCGAACGGGAGAATCCTCAGATCATCGAAAGCCGCCGCAAGAAGCGGATCGCGGCGGGATCGGGGACGAGCGTACAGGAAGTCAACCAATTGCTCAAACAATACGAACAGACAAAACAACTGATGAAACAGATGAAAGGCGGCAAAGGCAAGATGCGCCTTCCGTTCTGAAAATAAAGCCAAACGTTTTGGAGGTAAAAAATTATGGTTAAAATGAGACTGGTGAGAATGGGCGACAAGAAGTCTCCCGTTTACCGCATCGTCGTCGTCGACGCGAGGAAAGCTGCAACGGGCGAATATATCGAAAAGATCGGATTTTACGATCCCAAGACCGATCCGGCCGTGCTTACGGTAGACGTCGAAAAGGCGAAGGAATGGCTTGCGAAAGGCGTGCAGCCGACCGAGACGGTGAAAAATCTGCTCGTAAAGGCGGGCGCGCTGGAAAAGTCCGAGAAACTCAGCCCGTCCAAGACCAAGGGCAAGAAGTCGAAGAAGTGATTTCGCCGGAACGGCAGAGCCCTTTTCCCAAACAGCTGCTTACAGGGAGGAAACAGTTATGTTGGATCTGATCAAGTATATCGTGGAACAATTTGCGGAGGACAGGGAGCATATCGAATATCGGGTGGAAGAAGCGGAGGACGCCATCACGGTGACCGTGTTGCTTTCCGATTCGGATATGGGAAAGGTCATCGGCAAACAGGGCAAGATCGCAAAGGCGCTGCGTACCATTGTGCGCTCCGCAACGCCCAAGGGATCGAAGAAGTACAACGTCGAGATCAAAGAGCGCGGAGAATATTCCGCAAAGGGTTAAAGGCGGTTCCGCGCTCGGAAAATCGGACCCCCCGAATGTATCATTCGGGGGGTCCGATTTTGCCAAACGGTTCTGCAAAGTTCACATGTTCAGATGTTTTTTCGCCCATGCCGCGATCTCTGCGTCGGAAAACCCGTTGAGCAGCGTTCCCGCGCGCACGGTCGCGCCCTTTGCTGCCCGTGCAACGGCTTGATCGGAGCCGCACAGTCCGCTTCCGCCGCTCAGTGCAAAGGGGACGAGAAGTTTTCCGCACAGATCGACGTTTTCCAGGAAGGTGTAGACGGGCATCGGCGCGTCGTACCACCAAATGGGATAGCCGAGAAAGACCGCGTCGTAACGGTCGAACTCTTCCCGGGTCGGGATCTTCATCAGCGCCGGGCGGGCGTCAGTATTTTTTTCCGTCTTAGCTACGCGCGTGCAGGAGGCATATTCGGCGGGATAAGAGACTACGGGCCGAATCCGGAAAAGATCCGCGCCGACGGCAGAGGCAATCGCTTTTGCCGCGCGCTCGGTATTTCCGGAATAAGTAAAATAAGCGACGAGAGTTTTCATGGTGTCCTCCGAAGGGTTGTTTCCGTCCCGTTTCGGGAAGAAACGAGAGCGGTCGCACGCATGCGACCGCTCAAAGTTTTTATGCGGTTGCACCGTTCAAAAAAGGGGGGATTCAGACCACATATGCGGGATCGGAATCCGCCTGGTCAAGTTCTTTTTTCTTTTCGTCATAACCGGGTTTGCCCAAAAGCGCAAACGTCGCTTTCTTGCCCGCTTCGACGCCGGGCTGGTTGAAGGTGTTGATGTTGAACATGGCACCGGCATAGGCGGTCTGCAATTCAAAGAGGAAGAGCAACTGTCCCATCGTAAACTCATTGACTTCGGGCAGAACGATTGTGTAGTTAAGCCGTCCCGCTTTGGTGAGCGCATAGGCAGTTGCCTTATTTTCTGCCCGGATGAGTTCTTCCATCGTGTGTCCGCCGAGGAAGGAGACATCGGGAATGTCCTCGCAGCCGTGCGGGATGGGAGACTTTTCTTTATAGCTTTCGACGGACAGGAAGGTGACGACCTTATCATAGGGTCCTTCGGTATAGAGCTGAACCTGCGAATGCTGGTCGGTCACGCCGAGCGCTTTGACGGGAGTCTGCCCTACGTTGCAGGGCGTTCCGCTGAGCGTCTCGTTCTTGCCGAGGGATTCCGCCCAGAGCTGCGCATACCAATCGGAGACGTAGCGCAGATTGTCGGAATAGGGCATGAGCACACCGATGTTCTTTCCGTCGTTCATGGCGGCATATTGCAAGGTGGCGCACAAAAGGGCGGGGTTCTTTCTGAAGTCCGCACTCTTGCAGATCTTGTCCATATACGCCGCTCCCTTGAGGAGCAGTTTGATGTCGATGCCGAGCACCGCCGCGGGCAGCAGTCCCACGGGGCAGAGTTCGGAAAAGCGTCCGCCGACGCCGTCGGGCAAAACGTAGGACTTTACGCCGCCGAGCTCTTTGGAAATTTTCACGAGATTGCCTCGGCTTGCGTCCGTGGTGAAGACGACGTGTTCTTTTACGTCAGCGCCCGCTTTCTGCAAAAGATCCGAAATGATGAGGTATTGGGTCATCGTTTCGCTCGTTGCGCCGGATTTCGAAATGACGTTGAAGCAGGTCTTGGTCACGTCGATGATGTCGAGCAGTTCCTTCATGCGAACGGGGTCTACGTTGTCTTCCACAAAGAAGCGGGGACCCTTGCGCTTGGACTTGGGAAGATCGTTGTAATGAAGATGGCAAAGGGCGGTGAACATCATGGAAGGACCGAGCGCGCTTCCGCCGATCCCGAGCACGACAAAGTTTTCAAATTTTTTTCGGATCTTCTTTGCGGTCTCGAGAATGTCCGCTACGATCGCATCCTGATTATAGGGAAGTTCCGTCCATCCCATGAACAATTCGTCTTTGCCGCGGTTTTCCGCCACATACGCGTGTGCTCTCTTTGCCGCCGCCTTGTAGTAATCAAGTTTTTTTGCGGAAAACCCCTTGTCGCCGAGGTACTTATCCGTCATGTTGGTGTAGTCCACTCTGACGCGCAGGGATTTACGCAACTCGTCTGTCAGTCTCATTTCTTTCCTCCGTTACACATGTTTGATTCTGGAAATATTGTAAACCACTTTCAGAAGATTGTCAAGGGCGGGCGGGGATTTTTTTGCGGTTTTTCCCGAAAAAACGGCGGAAAAGCGCGGGAACGGAGAGGGTTTTGAGACAGGAAAAGAACAGCAGTTCTCCTCCTCCCACGACGAGCAGGGTGAGTGCGAGCGCGGGGATGTCGCTGAACCAGAGCAGGAAACAGTTGCGTGCGATCAGTCCGGCGGCAACGACAGGGACCGCTGCGAGAACAAGTCGCAGGAAATACCGTCCGGAGCGCAGGTTCCCCGTCTTTTTTCGCAGCAGGCGGAGGGAGCAGAAGGCGGAAACGGAATAGTCGCACGCCATGCCGACGAGCAGGGCGCCGTCTGAAAGATATTGCGGAAGAATCCAAACGCACAGCAGCATTGCCGCCGCGCCGAACAGAAAGTAGAGCAAGGTATTCCGTTCGCAATTCATGGAATTGAGCAAGCTTCCCGAGATCATCGTCACGCTCATGGGGAGAAGGAGAAAGGCGCTTGCGGCAATGAGTGCCCCGCTTTTTGCGTTGGAGTAGAGCAGCAGCCCCACGTCCTGCCCGCAGACGAGAAAGAAGGGGATGAGAAGCGCGGCAATGAGCAGAGTCGCGTTCAGCGCCTTCTCGACAAGGGAGGCAAGCGCTTCGCGATCGCCGCGGTAATAGGCTTCGGAAAGGTCGGGAACGAGTACAAGGGCGATGGAACCGATCAGCGTCGAGGGGATCATGAGCACCGGCATCACCATGCCGCATACAATGCCGTATGCGCCCATCGCCTCGGCAGAAGAAGCTCCCGCCGCTCGCAGACGAAGGGGAAAGAGGACGGAGACGAGGGAGTTGACGAGCGAGGAAGAGGTGCGCATCGCCGTAACGGGAAGGGAAGACTTGATTAAGGGGAGAAATTCTCCGCGCGGGTTGCGGAGGGTTCCGCCGCGCACGAAAAAGCAGACGGATGCCGCCGCAAAAGAAAAGAAGTAAGAGACGATTACCGCGATCGCCGCGCGATGTTCCGAGGGCAGAGAAGAGGAGACGACGACCAGAAGAAAGACGCCCGCCGCGATCATGACGATCTCTTCCGCGAGCTCGATGAGAGAATAGGCGAGGAAGCGTTTGTTTCCCCAAAAGCTGCCGCGAAGGATGGCATATACGGCGGTAAAGGGAAGTCCGAGCAGGAAGATATAGAACAGATCTGCGCTGCGGGGATCGGAAAAGACGGAGGAAAACGGAGCGCGGAAGAGAAAGAGGACGATCAAAACGCAAGAGCCGAACGCGAAGGCGATTGCGATCGCCGCGGAAGTCGCCGCGGCTTCCCCGTATTTGCTGCGGCGGGTGCGGTATTTTGCGATGGTACGGGAGAGGGTGATGGGAAGTCCGCTTGCCGTTGCCGTGAGAAAAACGGCGAACATCGTAAGGGAAACCTGATAAATTCCCAGTCCGACCGGGCCGAGTACGCGGGAGAGGATGATGCGATAGAGAAAGCCGAGGCAGTGTTCGAGCGCGGAGAACATGGTGACCAAAGCGGCGGTGCGGTAGAGATTTTGCATGGCATATTTTATTCGCTCCAGGTACTCTTTTATGAGCGGGCCGCATAGAATGTCCCATGGAATTGAAGTTTTGCGAGCAAAAATTTTTCCGTGTCAAACGCGGGCAGACGCTCCGGGAAATCGCGGCGGCGTTTTCCGTTCCGCCCCGTCTGCTTGCCTCTGCGAATCAACTGAGCGGACCGCCGCAGGAGGGGCAGGTCCTCATCATTCCCGGGCAGAAGGGAAATCTGTACCGTGTGCGCGGAGGAGAAAGCAAGAGTTCGCTCTGCGGGTCGCCCGAACGGTTCGAGCAGCGCAATGCCACACGCTGCCTCTATCCCGGTCAGATTGTGCTGCTGTGACAGAAAAAATAAGCCTCGCAAGGGATGCGAGGCTTACAGCGGAAAGGCGTGTTCTTCGTTTCCTTCGGGGACGGTGATTGCGCAAAAACCAAGTCCCTTGAGTTTGCGGGCGATCTCCTCCCGACCTTCGCCGATCCGATCGATGCGGTGTGCATCCGAACCATAGGAAACTTTTTCTCCGCCGAGAGCACGGTAACGCGCAAGAATGTCGCAATCGGGCAGGAACGCTCCGCCCGAACCGCGCGCCGAAGAATTGACTTCGAGGATCTTGCCCTTTGCGATCACGGTGCGCAGGATCTCGTCGAGAAGTTCCGGAAATTCTTCATAGCGAAGCGTGCGGTCCGCATAGGGAGCGTTGCGGGACACATAGCCCAAATGGCCGACGATCTCATAGCGGTAGGGCGCGTCGAGACTTTCCCTCACGCGGTCGAGATAGCGGGCGTATGCGTCGCGTTTGGTTTTCCCGTCAAAGTATGCCGAAAAATACACGTCATGTCCCTCGACCGAGTGCACGCTGTTCACGATAAAATCGGGGCGATGCCGCTCGATCGTCTGCGCATAGAGTTCTGCGCATTGCCGCTTCGGGGAGAACCCGAATTCTCCTCCGGCAAGCAGGCGGAAGCCGCTGTCGGAGCTTTCTTTTTGCAAGGTGCGCAGTTCGCGGAAATATTCCGTCTCGTCGATGTAGCGGAATCCGGGCTCTGTCGGAACGCCTTCGGCGAGATAGTCGTAGTCGAAATGATCGGAGACGCCGTAACAGCGCAGTCCGAGGGCCTTCGCCCTGCCGACCATTTCCCGAAGAGGAGAAATTCCGTCTGCCGAATAGAGAGAGTGTGTGTGGACATCGGTGAAAATCATGCCAACATTATACTCTCCGACGGGGAATTTGGCAAGCGTTCGCCGCGAGTTCTGCGGAAGACAGGCTTTTTTGCCGGGAAAAGTCGGGGCAAATCCGGAAAAAAGCGCAAAATGACATTGAGATTTTTGTAAAATCTGATATAATGGAGAAAAACGGCGGAGGAAATCATGTTTTTCGAGAGTTTCGACGGAAAAAAAATCCACGTATGGGAGTGGGGGATTGAAAATCCGAAGGGGATCGTACAGATCATACACGGCATGGCGGAGCACGCGGGAAGATATGAGAGGTTTGCGAAGTTCCTCAACGGAAACGGATATTATGTCGTCGCGGACGATCATCGCGGCCACGGCAAAACAGACCGCGGTTCGCTCGGATATTGCAAGGGAGACATGTACGCGGATACGCTGCGGGACGAAGGTGCGCTCACAGACTATTATCAGAAAAAATATGCGGGGCTTCCCTATTTTATCCTCGGGTTTTCTTACGGGTCTTTTCTCGCGCAGAGCTATATTGCCCGATACGGGGAAAAGATCGACGGCGCGGTCATTGCGGGAAGCAGTTACAAGAAAGATTTCGAAGTGTATTTCGGTTCGCTGGTCGCTTTTTTCGGAAAATTGTTTTGCGGGGAGAAAAAACCTGCAAAGCT
Source organism: uncultured Clostridia bacterium (assembly GCA_944372525.1). Taxonomy (GTDB): domain Bacteria; phylum Bacillota; class Clostridia; order Christensenellales; family Borkfalkiaceae; genus Gallimonas. The sequence continues at coordinate 86,312 of CALVZL010000023.1, read as the reverse complement.
GATCGAAAAGGCGTCGTTCGGGGCCTATGCAAAAAAATTCGGCGACGGGGAATGGTTGAGCAACGATGCGGGGAACAATCGCGGCTACCGTCGGGATCCGTTGTGCGGATTTGTCTGTTCCTTCCGCTTTTATGCAGATTTCTTTCGCGGCCTGAGAAAGCTCTATACCGCCTCATACCGAAAAAAATTGCGTCGGGATTTGCCCGTTCTCATTGTTTCGGGTGCGGAAGATGCAGTCGGCAACATGGGGAAGGGGACAAAAAAGCTGGCGAGCTTTTACCGCGAACGGGCGGGCATGAAAAAGATCGCCCTGACGCTGTTTGAGAATTCTCGGCATGAGTTTCTCAATGAGGCAGATCGGCGCGCCGAAAAGTGGGGGGAACTGCTCGCTTTTTTCAACGAAAACTGTGCGCAATAGCCCAAATGAAAGTACGAGAGCCGTCTGGCAGAAAGACGGCTCTTTATTATATAGCAAACCCGCGCGTCTGCGGGGATCCGCGGTGCCGATGGAGAAAGAGAGAAGAATAACAGGAAGGCAGAATAAGAGCAACTTGCTGAAAAGGCAGCAGAAAAGAAACGGAAAAGGAAAGACGGAACGAAGCAATCGGCGGAGAACAATATGCACGAAAGAGACTTGCTGACAGGGAGCAAAAATTGCATCACCGAAGGCTGTCACAGGCGCTCTTGCGCGCCTTCGGCCATCAAGTCCTTGAGCCGGAAACGGAAAATCCACCGGTCTAACCGGTGGATTGTGTATCTTCCTTCGTCATTCAGTTGAGGACGGTCGGATCGAAATTGAGCGTGTAGCGGTCGGGGCCCCGGTCATCCGGGAAAAGGGTCGCTCCGGAGACGACGGGCAGCGTAAGCGGATTGATGAGCGCATCCGCCGTCAGATTGCTCACGCTTGCGCGCAGATAGGGGAAGATTGTCTCCGTTGCGTTGATCGCAAAGATGCGTTTGTCTTCGTCTGTCTCCATATTTTCCACTTCGAATACGCCCACGAAACGCGCGAGCAGATTGAAAGGCTTGGGAGCTTCTTCCGTGCTCTCGATTTTGCATTCAAGAATGACAATGTTGATCTTGGGATTTTCGTTTGCCTGTCTGATCTGGCGGGAAAAAAGGGGCTTGATCTCAAACTTCGTATCCGGCTTTGTCTTGATGGGATTTACTTTGAAGGAAAGCTCGTCTGCGGTGAGCGCTTTCAGAGAATATTGGATCATGTTTCACCTCGGTCGCTTTGTCAGCGTTTTGTATTTTTATACCACGCGGCGGGGGCAGTCAATCGAAAAAAGCGCGATTTTTTACAAATTTTTTTATTTTTTGCAAAAGGGAAAAAAGTGACGGAAAACAGTTGCATTTTTTTTTGCCGTGAGTATGATATAGTGCATCTGAAAATGACAGGATTTTTGAAATGGTTACGGAGCATCTTTGGCGGCGGAATCGCCGCGGGATAATGGCCTGAAATATGAAAGATCTGACGAAGGGAAATCCCTTAAAGCTCATTCTCACGTTTGTGCTTCCCGTTTTTTTGGGAAACATCTTCCAGCAGCTCTACAATATGGCGGATACCGTCATCGTCGGGCATACGGTGAATTCCGACGCCTTCACGGGGGTCGGACTGACCGGATCGGTCTCTTTCCTTGTCCTCGGCTTTATCAACGGACTCACCGCGGGATTCGGCGTGCGCGTCGCGCAGCGGTTCGGCGCCAACGACGCGGAGGGCGTGCGCAAATCCGTCGCGATGAGCTTTTTGCTTGCCGCCGTGATCGCGGTCGCCGTCTCGGCGGTCGCCGTCCCGCTCGCGGGACCGCTGCTTCGTCTGATGAATACGCCCGCGCAGTATTACGACTACGCGTACAGCTATCTGGTTGTCATTTTCTCCGGCATTGCCGCGACGGCGTTTTACAACATACTCGCGAGCGTGCTGCGCGCGATCGGCGACAGCAAAACGCCGCTCGTCTTTCTCATTGTGGCGGCCGTGCTCAACGTCGGACTGGATTTTCTCTTCATCGTCGGATTCGGCATGCATTACCGCGGGGCGGCGACCGCAACCATTCTCTCTCAATTTCTTTCGGGCGTGGCTTGCCTTGTCTATATGCTCAAACGCTATCCGGAGCTGCGGTTAAAACGGGCAGACTGGAAATGGAGTTTTGCAGAGGCGCGGGCACAGATCGTCATCGGGCTCCCCATGGCACTGCAGTTCTCTATCACCGCGATCGGATGCATTGTTCAGCAGACGGCTCTGAACGGGCTTGAGACGGATTATCCGGGCGTCGCGACGGCGTATACGGCGGCGTCGAAAATCGACAATCTTGCCAATCAGACCTTTCCCGCGCTCGGGACGGCAATGGCGACGTATGCGGGGCAGAATTACGGCGCGGGAAGAATGGACCGCGTGAAGCGCGGCGTGGCGGCGAGCATGTTGTGCACGGTGATTTCCGCCGTGTTGGGATTTGCCTTTTGCATGGGGCTTTATACGCCGCTCATGGGGCTCTTTCTCGACACCGAAAAGGGAGGAGCCGCCGCGTTGTATTATGAGGAGGTCATGGCGTACGGGAGACAGTATTTACTCTTCCAGAGCGCCGGGTATCTGCTTCTTGGGACGATTTTTGTCTTCCGGAATACGCTGCAGGGAATCGGAAAGAGCGCCGTGACGACGCTTGCGGGCGTGACGGAGTTGGGCGGGCGGGTGCTCACCGCGTTTGTGTTCGTGCGTCTGTGGGGATTTACGGGGGCGTGCATGTCCAACCCTATCGCATGGTTAGCGGCAGATCTTTTTTTGATCGGCACGTATTGTGCTGTCGTTGTGTTCGGCGAAAACAGAAAAAGGAGGATGAGGCGCAAAGCGCTCGCGGGAGCCTAACGCGGGTTTCGTATCGCGAAGGCGCTTGACAGGGATCTGTTATTTGTGGTAGAATAAAAAAAACGGCGGAGGATCCGAATGTTTATTAACGAAACGAAAAACGATTACGAAAACAATTTGCAGGTGTCGCGTACCATCGGGAAAAAGATCCGGATGTGGATGGCGCTCGCGGGTGCGGTCTTTATTGTTCTGGGAATCCTGTGGATCGCGTTCTTTCCCGAAGACATCGGATTTTCTGTGTTTCTGTTTGTTATGGCCGCGTTTTTTTTGGCGTTCAGTCTGTATTTTTTCGATTGGCTTGTCCGCAGAAATCTGAAGAAGCACCTGAAGGGAAAAGAGGCGGAGGTGAAGTACTCTTTTTATGAAGATCACTTTGAAATCGACGGCATGACGGAGACAGGCATGTCGGAACACGCGCAAGGGGCGTATTCCGATTTTACTTCCGTCGTCGAATACGATGAATTTTGGCTACTTTATTACAATCGTTATCTGATGTATATTCTTCGCAAAGACGGGATGACGGAGGGAAGGGCAGAAGATCTGTCTGTGTTCCTCGGCGTAAAAATGGGCAGCCTTTATAAAAATAAAGTAAAGAAAAAGAAGACAAGCTGAGCATATTCGCGCTTTCCGCAAGGAAGGCGCGTTTTTATTTGCTCTTTTTCGCCGGTCGGATGAGCACGCTTCCGCAGAGCACCTCCGCATAAGAATAAGAGGTCTTTCCCAGAAAACTCTTGTCGTTGGGGCGAACGGTAAAGAGCGCGGGATAGATCCCCGAAAGTTCTCCGCAATAACGCAGACGTTTGTTTCTGCCCAAATTGACGGTGACGTCCACTTGTTGGCGAAAATAGTCCGCGATCGTTTTTTTGACCGATTGAATGTCGCAGTTGGGTTTGATCATGTTGTTATGATGGACATCCGCACCTCAAAAAATACTTCTTCGCGCTGCGTTTTTCCCTGCATACGGTGCTCTGAGGGCGCATACAATGGAGGGAAAACATTATCGGGAGTGTGATATGATCAAAACGCAGACGGAGACTTTTCGCGGATACGGCAAAGTCCGTTCGTTCGGCGCCCAGACTGCGGTGGAATGCCGATTCGGCGGAGAAGTGGAAACGGTGCTTGCCGTGAGCGCAAGCGCGACGGCGGCAGAGGCCGAGGCAGACAGCGGAGAAGTCCGCTATCGCGGCAGGGCACGTTTTTTTATCGTGTATGAAGACGCGGACAAAAAAGTCTGCCGTGCGGAAAAAGGAGTGGAGTTTTCTGCAAAGGCGCAGGATGAGGGATGCTGCCCCGCCTGTACCGCGCGCATTTGCCTGACGGCAGAGAATATCTCCGTACGCCGGGAGGGAGCAAGCGTCTATCTTACGGCGCTGTTCGGTGCGGAGATCGAGCTGTTTTGCGAACAGGTGTTTCCTTATTTGACCGACGGGGAATTTGTGGCAAAACGGGAGACAGTGACGCTGCCGATTGCCCATCTGTGCGGAGGAGTGACCGAGGCGGAGGACGAGTTTGAGACGGAAGCGCTCGGCGATATTCTTTTGCATGCCGAGACGGCGGGCATTTCCTCCGTCTCCGTGCAGGAAGGCGTGCTCCTTGCGGAAGGCGAGGTCAATCTCTGCATTCTTGCGACGAAAGAAGATCGGCTCGTCTCCTTTGAGCGTCTGATCCCTTTTCGGGCGGAGATCCCCTGCGAAGCGGCGCTTTCCGGGCGGACGGGCGAAGCGCATGTAAGCGTTTCCGATGCGGTGCTCCACGCCGATTCGGACGAGGAGGCGGGAAAATGCCGCATTGCGGCGGAACTTACACTGCTCGCCGAAGGATGCGTCTACGAAGAGACCGCAGCCGACGCCGTCGCCGATGCATTTTCCACCGAATGCGAACTCAAACTCACGTTTGCGGAATTGGCGGGAAGTGTGGCGGAAGAGACGGTATCCGCAACCGAAAGGATCTCCGGGAAAGCGGCGCTTTCCGCGCCCGTCGATTTCTCCGATGTCTTCATGGCGGTCACACTGCAGCGCGCGGAGGCAAATCTTGTTTCTTCCCCGGACGGCAGGCGCGCGGAAGGGGTCGCCGCGGCAACGCTGCTCGTGCTCGGCGCGGACGGAGCGCACCGCGGGATTGAAATCAGTCTGCCTTTCTCCGTTCCCGTGCGCGAAGAGGGAGTGAGTGAAGTGTCGGCGTTTGTGTGCGGGATGTCGGCGCGGCAAAAACAGGAGGGGGAGATCGATGCGGAGGCCACGCTCAAGCTCACCTATCGCAGGGAACGCAAGACATATGCGCGCGCTCTCTCGTCTGCAGAAGAGGGCGAAAAACTGCCCGTATGCGACAGCGCCGTGAGCGTCTGCCTGCCTCGCGCGGGAGATGGGCTGTGGGAGCTCTCCAAGTCGCTCAAAAAATCGCCCGAAGACGTGACCGCCAGCAATCCTGACCTCGTTTTTCCCGTCAAAGAGGGGCAGAGAGTCATCATTTATCGGAAAAAAAGTTTCGGAAACTAAAAGGAAAAGACTGCACGCCGCGCCGATTCTTGTTCGGGCGGCGTGTTTTTTCGTGATTTTTATTGCCAAAAGAGAGCAAATGTGCTATAATCGCTGCTATGAACACGGCGAAAGTCAATGCCTATGCCAAGCTCAACCTTACACTCGACGTTACGGGGCGCGCAGAGGGATATCACCTCATCGACTCGATCGTCTGCACCGTCGGCCTCAGCGACCGCGTCGTGGCAAGACGGCGGCGGGACGGATTGATCTGCGTGCAGATGTACGGAATGGGGAGCGAAGAGATCCCGCCCGAGCGCAACAATGCACAGATTGCGGGAGAGGCATTCGTTTCGGCGTTCGGAACAAAGGGCGCGGAGCTCGTTATTTATAAGAATATTCCCGTCGGTGCAGGGCTGGGCGGATCCTCCGCGGACGCGGCAGGCGTCCTGCGCGCGCTTTCTCTGCTGTACGGCGTTGGAACGGAAGAGGAGCTCAAAGCGCTGGCGGACGGACTGGGCAGCGATACTGGGTTTCTGCTTCGCGGAGGATTTGCGAGGATGCGCGGACGGGGGGATCGGCTGGAATTCCTGCAAAAGATCCCGAAATTGCATTTTCTGATTCTTTGTCCGCGAAGCGGGGTCTCTGCGGCGGCGTGTTATGCCAAGTTCGACGAACTTCCCGCGCCCGGAGCGGGACGAACGGAACGGGCGGCGGAATTGCTCGGAGAGCATCCGATGTGGGCGGCGAAGCTCTTTTCCAACGACCTCTATCCTGCGGCGGTCGCGCTGAACAGAGAAGCGGAAGAGGCGTATCGCGCGGCGCAGAGTTTTTCGCCCGCGGGAGCAAGCATGACCGGTTCGGGAAGCGCGTCGTTTGCGATCTTCGAAACGAGAGAGCTCTGTGAGTGGGCAAAGAGCCGCTATCGGGGCAAATTCCGCGCGATATGCGCGGACAGCATTGTTCCGTCGGAGGAACAGAGGCAGTGGAAAAATCCTTTCGTGCTGAGCGCGGAGGAAAAAATTTCCGGTGAATAAAAGGAGACGGCATGGAAGAAAGGATCATCGATCGCGAGAATGAACGGAAAATCAGGGTCAAACGCACGGCAGACGGCAATATCGAGCGCGTGGAGGACGAACTTGTCCCCGAACAGGATGAATCGGAGGAGCCGATCGCGGAAGAGGAGATCACGGTAGATTTTCCCGAGGAGGAGACCGAAGAGTACGACGAGAACCTCGTCGGACTTACGCCTTCGCAGCTTCAGAAGGAACTGGAGCGGAGGGAAAAAATTCGGCAAGAGGCATATGCCGAACGGGATAAACTGCTCGCCTCCGCCGAGATGTGGATCGAGAAGGGCGAATATGCGCAGGCGGAACAGCTGTGCGGCGACGCGTTGGTCTACGACGGAGAGTCTGTCGCGGCGGCACAGAAACTTTGGCTTGCCAGGACGAAAAACTTTCAGGACGACGAACCGCTCTACCTGGAAAAGTATGCGCAGCAACTCTCCGAATCTAAAGAAGAGGTGCGCGCTTATGTGCTTGCACGGGTGAGCGAGCGGCTGAGGCGCGCGAGAGAGGAGGACGTCGCGGAAGAGGCGCCTCTTGCGGAAAAATTCGGATCCGAACAGGAAAAGAGGCGCGCGGCATTCGGAGAGAACAGGAAGTATTATCTGTTCCGTTTGGTCGCGGTTGCCGCCGTCTTTGTTCTGATGGGGATCGGAGCGGCGGTCAGCGCCAACTTCATCGTTCGCACGACGACGTCCGTTCCGCTCTTCTTCACGGTTGGGTTCGGAGCGCTTGCGCTCGTCTTTTTGGGAGTGACGTTCTTTTTCCTCCGCAAGTGGTTGGTCGCAGACAGGCTTTGCCGAGAAAACGAGCGCCTCGCCTCCACCGAGGACGGCGCGCGGCTTGAAACGTTGCGCAGACGGATCCGATGTGCGACTTTGATTCTGGAAGGGACGGAAGAGGGCGCGGCGGAAGCGGTATCCGATCGGTTCGAATAAGCAGAGTTTAAGAGCGCTTTGCACGGCAAGGCGCTCTTTTTCGTTCAAAATTACAGACAAATTTTGAAAAAGGGTATTTACTTTGCAAAAAAATTGCGCTATAATGAAGGCGGAAAAATATTGCGGGATAGATCCCCGCGGATTAGGAGGATATTATATGGAACTGATTTACACAGGAGTAGGCAAAAAAGTCTACCGCGACGGCGATCGGCTCGTGAAGTCGTTTGACGAGACGTATTCCAAAGCGGGAATTCTCAACGAGGCGCTCAACCAGGCGCGCGTGGAAGAAACTTCCCTGAACATCCCCAAGATTCTCGGCGTGTCCGTGATCGAGGGACAGTGGTCTCTCACCTGGGAGTTCATCGAGGGCGAGACGTTGGAAGCGCTCATGGAAAAACACCCCGAGAAAGAGGACGAATATCTTGAATTTTTTGTCGATCTGCAGATTCGCATGAGCAAGGAGAAGGTGCCCCTTCTGGGACATTTGCGCGACAAGATGCACGCGAAGATCTCCGCAAGCTCTTACCCCGCATCCGTGCGCTACGATCTGCATGTCCGTCTCGACGGACTGCCCCGCCACAACAAGCTCTGCCACGGCGATTTCCAACCGAGCAACATCATCGTCAAGGCGGACGGAACGCCGTATATCATCGACTGGTCGCACGCGACGCAGGGCAACGGCTCGGCAGACGCGGCGAGGACGTATCTGCTCTTCAAACTGCACGGAAAGGACGAATTGGCAGAGAAATATCTCAAGCTCTTCTGCGTCAAGACAGACACTGCGATCCAGTATGTGCAGAGAGTGCTGCCCATCGTTGCGGCTTCTCAGTCCGTGAAGAAGAAACCCGGTGAGGCGGAATTCCTCGCAAAATGGGTCAACGTCTGCGATTGGCAGTAAAATCCGAAAAAAACCTGCGGAAGCAGGTTTTTTTATTTTGGTCTTATTCAAAAGCTTGACAAAAGATTTGAATTAAAATAAAATGAATACATAAGATCGGGACAGCTGTTCGAAAAGGGATATCCCTTTTCCGTGTGCAAAAGGCTTGCACACGGAAAATATTATTGGGAAATCTCTGTCGGAACGGGCGGATCGCCGATCATGAAATCATAATAAGCGAGGATATGAAATGAAGAGGTCTATGCAAAAACTTCATAAGGCGTTTACGATCGTCGAGCTGGTGATCGTGATCGCCGTGATCGCCGTTCTGGCGGCGGTGTTGGTGCCCACGTTCATCTATGTCGTGGAAAAGGCGAACGTATCCGCAGACATTCAGGCGGTGACGCAGATGAACAAGATCTTGCAGATCGATTCGGCAACAGAAGAAAAGCCGAAGGATATCTTTGAGGTGAAGGAAATTCTGTCCGAAAACGGATATAACAGCGACTTCACGACCTATTACGACGGGTATCTCTTGGGCTGGTATCCGGAGGAGAACACGGTCGTATTGGTGGAAAAGGAGAGCACCACGGTCGTCTTCCCGGAAAACTGCAAAGATGTCTCCGTCGACGCCATACAGTTCTTTGAAGTCTCCGTCGTTTCCTCCGAAGACGCGTTCCGCTCCATGATCGGAGAAATCGGACAAGGCGAATACCGTTCCGTTGTCCTCTCCGCAGATATCGACATGGGAACGTCTGCTCAATTTTTGAAGATTGCCGGCGGCAGTCTTGAACTCGATCTCAACGGACATACGCTGTCTTATGGGGGAGAGGCCGACTATGCGATTACGGTGCAGGATGGGGGAAATCTATATTTGAGAAACGGAACCGCCGAGACAACAGAGACGACTGCATTTTTCATCGTGGGAAGCGCAAAATTTGTCGCCGAAAACGTTACGATCAATGCTCCCGTATCCCAAGAATATGCCGTGACCACGAACGGGAGTCAATCGCTCGAGAGCGAGATCGTGCTGCGCAACTGTATCGTAAACGGAAGCGGGGCCTATCCGATCTATGCTCCGGCGGGAAATTGGACGCTGGAGAATACGAAGGTAATCGGTCGCTCCGTGGTTTCCGGAGGCACCTTTACCTGCAAAAATTGCACGTTTGAAAGCACGGGTTCGACGGAAGCTGCCAAGTATTTGGAGAAGACGAGTCAGGAGGGGAAAACCGTCACGTTTATCAAAGATAATACCTCCGGAGCCATTACGTTCGGGGATCCTCTGCTGATCATCCTCGACCGCGGCAACTATCAGGCTGTCAGCGCGTCCATTTCGGATACGGTATTTTGTTATGCTTCCGGCGTCTCGGAGGAGAACAAGGCTTTCGGGCTGAGGATCGTCGATATGAAACCCGATTCGGGCGTGTCCGTTTCGTCGGTCCGTCTGGAGAACAACGAATATGGCAGCAAGAGCGGCGAGGATGGGCTGAAGATCATCAAAGCCTGAACCGAACGAGCGAGAGAAAACGGCGCGTCTGTGCGCCGTTTTTCTTTTCGGAGGGAGATTTCCGAAGAAAGAAGATGAAATTTATGCGGAAGGTATGGATTTTACCGCAAAGCAGGAGTATAATGGGGAGGAAAGAGACGGATTTTTCGGTCTGAAACGCGCCGCGGGGCCGAGCCCTGCGGAGCCGACGGACGGGGAGGATGAAAATGGAGCGCGGAAGAAAGATCGCATCGTTTGCAACGGGATTGTGCGTCGTGATCTGCGCGGGACTGCTGTGCGTTTCCGCGCGGGGGGCGGCGTTTTGCGCGGATGCGGAACGCGCGGGCGGGCGCAGTCTTCACGAACAGACGAAACGGTACAGCGCGGATTACGGCGAAGAGGGGTACGAAGGCTGCGAGATTTATTCCGTGCAAGAGGATTGTGCGGCTTCTATCACGGTTTTGACGCACGGATTGGCAGGGAACGCGTCTGCCTGGAGCAACGACGGCGCGTCTTTTGCCTATTGCGGCGATTCCGTGATCGCCAAGATCGGACAGTCGCTGCAGGAGGAGTACGATCTCTATCTCGCGCGGCCGGAAGAGGACGGGTTGGTGCTTCAGAAACTCGATCTCAAAAATTACGCGGACGTGCAGAATTCGGGCGCACTCACAGACGTCAGCCGTCATATCGTCGTTCTCTACGAAAGCGGGTGCCCGAACGGTTCGAACGCGCAGGTCTACGAGGAGTTTGACAGGACGCTGGACCTTCTGTCGCTGCAATACAAGGCGATCGCGGGGGAACTTCCGTTTTATAATCTCATCGGGCACAGCCGCGGCGGTCTGACAAATCTGGAATATGCGATCCATCATCCCTACAACGTGGCGGCGCTCGTCAGCATCGGCACTCCGTACTGCGGCGCTTCGATCTCCTGTATCGACGCGATTATGGAGATGCTGAACTATCGGAAAGACGAGAACGGGAAGTGGAACAACGCGGGCGTCGACTCGATTCTCGATGCGGAAGAATCCCTTCGTCTGCGGGACGGCTGGAATGCGATGCGGACCGCCTGTCCCGACGCGCCCGTCCGCGCAACTGCGATCGGCGCTGCGGTCACTTTCGGGTTCGTCGGAGAATTCGTGCGCGAGCTTGCCGATTATTCCTATGTTTCCGCGCCGGATTTCGTGTTCGAGGAAACGGCGCGGCAGATCGCGCGGTTGGAAAAGGACGCCGCCCTTGCGAAACAGGCGATCACGCGGCTGAACGGGCTTGCCTCCGTTCTGAATTGGTGCGGATGCGATCTCTATGCGGGCATCACCTTCGGGAATGTCACCTATGCGGAAGCGCAGACGCTTCTCGGGCTCATGAAGCCATCCGGCAACGGGCTGCTCGTCGCAGACGATCTTTTTGTCGATTTGGATTCTCAACTGGGGAACGGGGTGAAATTTTCCGACGGAACGGGATACGAAGGAATGGACAGGGCCGTGAAAATTTTTACCGCGGAGGAGTATTCGGGGAGCCGTTCTTCTCCGAAACAGCCCGCCGTTGCGCACAATCTGGAGTGCATGAACGGAGAGATTACCGATCTTGCGGTGCGCGTTTTAAGGTTTGCAAAGGGAAGCAACTGAATGGTCGGCATGGAAAACGGGGAAGCGGACAAAGTTCCGCTTCCCGCTATTTCGGGTCAAAAGGCGCAGGCAGAGACCGACGGGTTTCGAGGCGCTCAAGCGAAACGGGCTTCCGACCGCGCTTTCCCGCGGTGCATCGATAGGAAATTCTGCGCAGACAGAGGGAAATTTCTTGCTTATTTTTTGCGGTTGGTGTAAAATTAAGAATATGTTCCATGTCATATTGGTCGAGCCGGAAATTCCTCAGAACACGGGCAACATTGCCCGAAGCTGCGCGGCAACGGGCTGCGTGCTTCATCTTGTGAAACCGCTCGGATTTGAAATTTCCGATAAATATCTTAAACGTGCGGGATTGGATTATTGGTCGCATGTCGATGTGCGCATACACGACACGCTCGAACTTGCACTCAAAGAGGTCCCGGGAAGGCTGCGGCTGTTTACGACCAAGGCACCCCGCCTCTATACCGAGCTCACTTATCGGGAGGGGGACGCCCTCATCTTCGGGAAAGAGACGAAGGGGCTGCAAGAGGAATTGCTCGTGCGCCATTCGGAAGAGTGTGTGCGGATTCCCATGCTCGGGGAAACAAGGTCGCTGAATCTGAGCAATGCGGCGGCGATTGCCATCTATGAAGGGCTTCGGCAAAACGGGTTTGAGGGAATGCGCTTGCAGGGAGCGCTGCATCGCCTGCAATGGTGAGGCGGGGCAGAAAGATCAGATGTTTGGCGGCGGCAATACTGTTAACGGAGGTCATCGCGGGATTGCTGCTTTTTCCGTTTTCCGAACAGATCGGTCTTGCGCGTGCGAGCTACGAGTGCTTCTGGGAAGACGGAACGCAGACAACGGAGCGTTACGCCGACGTCTGTGCGGCGGTGACGGAAGTTCTGGAAGAGAAGGTGCTGTTGGAGCGGAACGGCGTGCAAGGCGTGCTCTCCGTTTCCGGGGAATATATACAGGCTTATCGAACGCTTCGTGACGGGAGCCTTGCCGAATTGCTTGCGCTGTCGCTGTCCGCTCTTTGCGGCGCGGAACGTTTTGCGCTCGGCATTGCGTTCGGGAAGACGGTCTTTTACGGAGAAGAGCCGTTTGCGCTCGACGGGACGCGGGTGGTCCGCTCGGACCGTTCGTCTGCGGAGACGGTCGTTCTGCTTTTCGGGGAATTGCCGGAAGGGTACCTTGCGGAAACAGGAGCCGAACGGCTTGTTTTGCGTCCGGAGGCTTTGTTTTCGGCGGATGCGCTGGAGGGAAGCGGGATCCGTTCGATCGAGGCCGAGGCCCCGTATTCTTTCGAACGGGGCGCCGTGTATCTCGATACCGCGGGCGGAAAACGATTGGTTGCGGCGCTTCCGGAACTGACGTTTCTCGAGATCGGGCAGGTCGATTTCTGCGACGAAGGGGCGCTCGCCTCCTGTATGCAACTTTGTTCATTGGTCCTTCCCTTTGTCGGAAATACCCGTTACGCCGAGGGAAAGGAGTATGTCGGGAGGTTATCCTGGCTGTTCGGGGGAGAAGGGGCGGGAGAGTCTGTCCTTCCCCCTTCGCTGAAGGCTGTCCGCGTGACGGGCGGCGCAATCGGTCCGTTTGCGTTTTACGGATGCGGCGGATTGGAGGAGATCGATCTTTGCGGGACAGACCCTGCATCCGTTGCGCGCGATGCATTGATTTGGTGCGATTCCCTTCGTATGCTGCATGCGCCGCGCGATGATCTGATGCTGACGGGAAATTTTTCGTGTTCGCCGTTGGACTGCGGCTGTGCCCTGTATCAGCGGACGGACTGAGGCGGCGGGGTACGGCAGAGCCAAAGCCGATTTCGTGCCGAGTTTGGTGTGAAAGTTGTTTTCGGAGTTTTTTATGAAAAGATATTTTAAGATTTTTTTCAGCCGATTTTTTCTCGTAACGCTTACAATTATTCTGTTATTTGCACTTGCGGTAGGATTGGTCTTTGGGTTGTTTTATGTGTTGGAGCTTGCGCTTACGCACCTGTTCCCGACTGCGCAGAATTTGATTTCTTTGGCGGCAGATATCATCTATTGGCTGATCCTTGTCGTGACCGTGCTCCATATTGTCAACCGAGATATGATGCCGGAGACAAAGATCCCCTGGATTTTGGTCGTCGTCGTATTCAACGTGTTCGGGGTTGCCATATATGCCATTTTTTCCCACAACCGTCCCGCCAGAAAACAGAGAAAGAGCTATGAGGAATTGTATGAGCGTTCTCGGCAGCACGAACAAAATTCGCTGCAAGGAGAATCCCTTTCGAGGGAGATGGGAAGATGGGCAGACGTGAGCGAGGCGCTGTATTCCGTCAACGGCGTTGCTGCGGCGTACGACGGGACGCATACCGAGTATTTCCCGACAGGCGAAGTTTTTTTTGAACGTTTTTTGGAGGATCTGAAAGAAGCGCGGCAATTTATTTTCCTGGAATATTTTGTCATTGAGTCCGGAGTTATGTGGGATACCACCTTGGAAATTTTACGGGAAAAGGTACGGGCCGGTGTGGAAGTGCGCGTCATGTACGACGATATCGGGAGCATGGGCAAGAATAAGATCCGCGCAGGATATTACAAAAAACTTCGGCAGATGGGCATTCTCTGCGAAAAATTCAATCCCTTCGTCCCGATCGTCACAAATATGCACAACAATCGCGATCATCGCAAGATTGCCGTCATCGACGGAAAAATCGGCTATACGGGCGGGATCAATTTTGCCGACGAATACATCAACGTGAAACAGCTCTACGGACACTGGAAGGATACGGCGGTGCGCCTGGAAGGTCCTGCGGTTCGCAGTTTTACGCTTATGTTTCTCCGTCTGTACAATCTGCGCAAGGAAACGTCGGAAGATTTTTCGCCTTATCTTCCCGAGGTTGCCCGTTTTGAAGGAGAAGGATGCGTTCAGCCCTATGGAGACGGACCTCGTCCCTTGTACGGACGGCACCTCGGCGAGGACGTATATATCAACATTTTGAACGGAGCGAAAAAATATGTATGGATCATGTCGCCGTACCTGATCATCGATTACCGCATGCAAGCCGCGCTGCTCTCTGCCGCGGCACGCGGCGTCGACGTGCGTATCATCACGCCGCATATCCCGGACAAAAAGACGGCGTTTGCGCTCACTCGTTCCAATTATATGGCGCTCATTCAGGGCGGCGTGAAAATTTATGAATATACGCCCGGTTTCATTCATGCGAAGAGCTTCCTCGCGGACGATGAAATTGCGGTAGTCGGTACGATCAATTTGGACTATCGCTCCTTCCTGCATCATTTTGAAGATGCCGTGCTCATGTATCGGACCCGTGCGGTCGAACAGCTGTTTTGGGACTACGAAAAAACTTTTTCGGAATGCGCCCTCCAGACGGAGGAAGACGCAAAGAAAAATGTTGTCTGGCGCGGCGTATGCGAGTTCATCAAAGTATTCGCGCCGCTTTTCTGAGGAGGGGCTATGATTCATTCTCTCAGCGGAGGCGTTCTCGCCGACCGATCGAATTATCTGTTTGTAAAAGTTCTGCTGGACGGGGCGGGCTGTTGGTATCTCTGCCCCGATCTCTCCGTCAGGGAGGGGGATCTCGTGCTCGTTCCCTTCGGCAGAGCGGAGCTTCCGCGCGAAGGGCAGGTTTTGCGCGTGCTTTCGGCAGACGCACAAACCGCACCGGTTTCTCCCGCGCGGGCAAAGACGGTCTATAAAATTCTCGGGGAAAATCCCGCAAACGGGTTGACAGATGAGAAATAATCTGTATAATAGAACAGGAACAGAGGTCATGAGGGAGTAGTCGGCCGGCGAAAACGTCGGCGGCAAATGTCCACACATTGCGGGGATGCCCGCGGGCTTTGCATGATACGGCGAGACTTATGCGCTCGATCCGCCTTAGGCGGAGGAGGGCGCGTGAGTCTCGCTTTTTGTTCGGAAGACGATCGGAGAAGAATATGACGGTTTTTGATGTGTTACTCACGGGAGTTGCGTTGTCGATGGATGCTGTTGCCGTCGGGATGGCAAACGGCATGGCAGAACCTCGCATGAAAACAAAGAAGATGCTGCTCATTGCCGCGTTTTACGGATTCTTTCAGTTTTTCATGCCCTTGCTCGGTTATGCGGGGAGTGCCGCGTTTGTTGTTTTGGTGGAACGGATCGCGCCTTGGCTCTCTTGCGCTCTGCTCTGTCTGATCGGAGGAAAGATGCTTGCGGAACAGCTGAAGGAGGAGCGGAAGCGCAGTTTCCCGCACGGGAAAGGGATGCTTCTCTCCGAGCGAAGAGAACTCGGCTTGGGAAGATTGTTCGGTCAGGCCGTGGCTACCAGCGTCGACGCGCTTGCGGTCGGCGTTTCCATGCTGGCGCAGGAAACGTCGAACGGGCTGCCTTTTTCCGCGCCGGGTTGTGCGGCAGTTATCGGCGCCCTTACTTTTTTGCTTTCGTTTGCGGCGGTGAGCCTGGGGAAAGCGGCAGGGGGCAGGCTGTCAGATCAAGCGGAGGTCGTCGGAGGACTGATCCTTCTCTTTATCGGCGGGAAACTTCTGATTGAGGGGATCTGAGAATTTTTGTCCTTGCAGTTGACAATGCGGTTTTTGTCGGGTATAATGAAAAAAAAGGACGCTGTTGTCCGAAAAGGGGAAGAAGTGAAAAAGGTAAAGCATTACGATTTTTCCCGCCGCCCGCGGCGGCCGAACCGTTTTCTGATGGCGGTGGTAAAAAAATTTGCCATCGGCCCCCGCACAAAGGGGAGAGAGGTGACGATCGAGAAGATCGGAATGGAGAGGATCAAACCGCCTTATCTTCTCTTTGCCACGCATGCGAGTATGCTGGATTTTCCGCTCATGTATCTTGCGGTCGCGCCCTATAATGCAAACAACGTGGTGGCGATCGACGCCATTCGGGACGTGGGAGATACGCTCATGCGGCTTGCGGGCTGTATCTGCAAGCGGAAATTCGTCAAAGATTATTATCTCATCAAAAATATGCGCTACTGTGCGGAGCATTACGGCAGCATCGTGTGCGTCTATCCGGAGGCGCGTTACAGCTTCGACGGGACGACAAGCTTTCTTCCGGATTCGCTCGGAAAGATGTGCAAACTCATGAAGGTTCCCGTTGTCGTGTTGCGGATGTACGGTCCCTTTTATGCTGCGCCCCAATGGAACAAAGTCGAACAGAGGCTTCCGTTGAAAGCAGAACTGGAGTTGATCGCGACAGCAGAGGAGGCGGTCACTCTGCCGGCGGAAGAGCTGAACGAACGCATCAGAAAAGCGATGTGGCGGGATGAATACGCCTATCAGAAAGAGCACGGCATCCGGAATTCGTATCCGCAACGCGCAAAGGGCTTGCACAACATTCTCTATCAGTGTCCGCACTGCAAGAAAGAGTATCTCATGGATTCGGAGGGAACGGAGCTTTGGTGCGGCGCCTGCAGAAAGCGCTGGACCATGAACGAGGATTCTTCTCTTTCCGCACAGAGCGGGGAGACGGAATTTCCGCACATTCCCGATTGGGTTCGTTGGGAGCGGGAGAACGTAAGGAAGGAAGTGCGGGAGGGGACGTATCGTTTCGAAGCGGAGGTCGCCGTACATACGCTTCCGAACGCCAAGCGGTTTTATGATCAGGGCAAGGGCCGATTCGTGCAGACGCCGGAGGGAACGACGCTCACCTGCACGGCGTATGGAGCACCGCGTACCCTTCATTGGGCGGGAACGGAATTGGAGAGCATTCACGTTGAATTCGATTATCCGTTCCGCAAGAAAAAATATTGGAGAAATGTTTTCGGAGACTGTCTGGATATTTCGACCAAAGACGACAGTTATTGGCTGCACCCGATCGGACTGCGCGATCGGCTCATGAAGATCTCCATGGCAACGGAGGAGATATACTTTCTCGCGCTGGAAAAGGCGCGCTCCCATTGAGCTTTTCTGCCCGAGAGCGCCGGCCTGCGGAAACGCAGAATAGACAAAAAGAGGGAAAAACGTTTTGAAACATCTGTTTTCCTGTATGAAACCCTATCGGAAAGAGGCGGTCTTGGCCCCTCTTTTCAAATTATTTGAGGCGGGGATGGAGCTCATCGTGCCGCTGATCGTGGCCGACATCGTCGACGTCGGGATAGCAAACCGCGACAAGAATTATATTCTGACCCGCTGTCTTCTGATGGTGGCGCTGGGGGTGGCGGGGCTTGTTTTTGCGCTTACCGCGCAGTTCTTTGCCGCCAAGGCGGCGGTGGGGACGTCGGCGCAGCTGCGCAGCAGGCTCTTTCGCAAATTGCAGTCCTTTTCCTTTACGCAGATCGATTCGGTCGGGACCTCGACGATGATCACGCGTATGACGAGCGACGTCAATCAGGTGCAGACGGGCGTGAATATGGCGCTCCGTCTCTTTTTGCGCGCGCCAATCATTGTCTTCGGCGCGATGATCATGGCGTTCTTTGTAAATGCGCAAGTTGCGCTTGTTTTTGTCGTCGTCATTCCGCTGCTTGCGATCGCCGTCTTTTCCGTCATGGGAGCCTCGCTTCCCCTGTATCAGCGGGTACAGGGAAATCTCGACAATGTCTATCTGTCCGTAAGGGAGAACCTTGCGGGTGCGCGCGTTATCCGCGCGTTTTCTTTGGAGGAACGGGAACGGGAGGAATTCGGGCGCAGAAACGCTTCGCTCGAGAAGACGCAGAAAAAGGCGGGGAGAATTTCCGCGCTGAACAACCCTGTCACCTACGTCCTCATCAATCTTGCCATCATTGCACTGCTTTGGATCGGCGGCGACCGTGTGGATTTGGGAGTTCTCGAACAGGGAGACGTCATCGCGCTGTACGGATATCTCTCTCAGATTTTGGTGGAATTGGTCAAGCTTGCCAATCTTGTCGTCACCGTGACCAAAGCGGTCTCCTGCGAAAAACGGATCGAAAAGGTGCTGGATGCGGAAGGGGAGCGCCGGGTACTTACGGAATCCCGCAGGGAACTTTCGGGAACGGAAAAAGGGGAAGTGAGGTTCGACAACGTCTCGTTCGCCTATGCGGGCGGCGGAGCGAACGCCCTGACGGACATCAGCTTTTCCGTTCGGAAAGGGGAGACGGTGGGCATTTTGGGCGGCACGGGCGCGGGGAAGAGCACACTGGTGAATCTTATTCCGCGGTTTTACTCCGCAACAGAGGGCACGGTCTTCGTCGACGGCGAAGACGTCGGCAGCGTCCCCGTCAATTCTCTTCGCGCATGCGTGGGAGTCGTTCCGCAAAAGGCCGTCCTCTTTCAGGGAACGATCCGCAGCAACTTGCTTTGGGGCAATCCGGACGCAACGGATGATGATTTGCATGAGGCGCTCCGTCTTGCGCAGGCGGCGGATGTAGCGGCGGCGAAAGGCGGATTGGACGGAGAGGTCGCGCAGGAGGGAAAAAATCTTTCCGGAGGACAGCGACAGCGGCTGACGATTGCGCGTGCCCTCGTCCGGAAACCGGAAATCCTGATCTTGGACGATTCCGCTTCTGCGCTCGACTATGCGACGGACGCGCGGCTGCGCGCGGCATTGCGGGAGATCGACGCAACGGTCTTTCTTGTCTCTCAGCGCGCGGCTTCCGTCCTGCATGCGGACAAGGTCATCGTGCTCGACGACGGAAAGATCGCGGGGATCGGGAGGCATGAAGAGCTGCTCGCCTCCTGCCAGGTGTATCGGGAAATCTATTACTCACAGTATCGGGAGGATGTATGAAACGCAGCGGTACGATACGGAAGATCCTCCGCTATCTCGGAAGGGACAGATTTTATCTTGCGGCGACGATCGTGCTCGCGCTCATCACCGTCGCGACGACGCTTGCCGTTCCCTATTTTATCGGTCTCGGCGTAGACTACATCGTCGGGGCGGGAGACGTGAATTTTCCCCGGCTGTTCAAACTTTTTGCGGCAATCGGCGTCTGTGTCGGGTGTACGGCGTTTTCTCAGTGGCTGATGAGCCTTTGCAACAATAAGATCGCCTACCGTATGCTCAGAGAGATGCGTACAGACGCCTTTCGCAAGATCGGTGTGTTGCCGCTCAGCTATCTCGACGCGCGCGCCTACGGAGAGACGGCGAGCGTGATCATCACGGATGCGGAACAGTTTTCCGATGGATTGCTGCTCGGATTCACACAACTTTTTACGGGCATTGCGACCATTTTGGGGGTTCTCGTGATCATGTTTGTGTTGCGGTGGCAGCTTGCGCTCGTCGTCGTGTTTGCGACGCCGTTGTCTCTGTTCGCGGCAAGGTTCATTGCTTCGCATACGTATGCCATGTTTCGCAAACAATCGGAAACGCGCGCCGAGCAGACGGGGCTGATCGACGAAGTGATCGGAAACCTCAAGGTGGTGAAGGCGTTTTCGCACGAGCGGGAGAACGAAGCCGTCTTTGATGAGATCAACGAACGCCTCCGCGCTTGTTCTCTCCGCGCGATCTTCTTTTCCGCGACGCCGAATCCGACCACTCGCTTTATCAATTCGGTCATCTATGCGGCGGTGGCGCTCGTGGGAGCGTTTACGGTGATCGCGACTGCGGGGACGGCTGCGGCATTTACGGTCGGGAACCTCAGTTCCATGCTTTCCTATTCCACACAGTATACCAAACCTTTTAACGAGATCTCGGAAGTCATCGCGGAGTTCCAGAATGCGCTCGCTTGCGCCGCACGGCTTTTTGCGCTCATCGATGAGGAGGAACAGCCTTCGGACGAAGGCAATGCCGAGCTGGGAAGGGCGGAAGGGAAGATCGAACTGTGCGATGTGAGCTTTTCCTATCGGCCCGAGCAGAAACTTATCGAGCATCTGTCGTTTACCGCTACGGCGGGAAACCGAATTGCGATCGTCGGCCCGACAGGATGCGGAAAGACAACCTTGATCAATCTCTTGATGCGGTTTTACGATGTGGACGGAGGCAAGATTTCGGTAGACGGGCAGGATATTCGGGATATCACGCGCCGATCGCTGCGCACGAATTACGGGATGGTGTTGCAGGAGACCTGGATCAAACATGCCACCGTGCGGGAAAATCTCTGTATGGGAAAACCGGACAGTACGGAAGAGGAGATGGTTGCCGCCGCAAAGGCTTCGCATGCGCATTCCTTTATCATGCGGCTACCCTACGGTTACAATACCGTCATCGGAGACGAAGGAGTGCTCTCGCAGGGGCAGAAACAGCTGCTGTGCATCGCACGCGTCATGCTCTGCCGTCCGCCCATGCTCATTTTGGATGAAGCGACGAGCAACATCGACACGAGAACGGAGCTCAAGGTGCAGGACGCGTTCCGAAAACTGATGGAAGGGCGTACTTGTTTTATTGTTGCGCACCGACTTTCGACGATCGAAAATGCCGATCTTATTCTTGTGATGAAGGACGGAAAGATTGTGGAACGGGGCAGACACAAGGAACTGCTTGAAAAGAGCGGATTTTATGCGGAACTTTACTATGCGCAATTCGCGCCCTGAGAGCGCACGGCAAGGCGGATGCGTTTATTCGGAGGTGCGGGAGAAGAGGAATGAGATGGAATAAGAAGTTCAAACGTCAGGCTTACCACTACGGCGTTCAGCTCGTCGCGGTGGGAGGGTTGACCGGTTTTTTTGCAGGCGTCGTCGTGACGCTTTACAATCAGTTTGCGAGCATGGCGGAGGAATTTGCCCGCGGATATTACGGTTTTTTTCGCGACAATCCCGCGTTTATTCCGTTGCTCTTTCTCGCACTGTTTGTCGGCGCAATCATTACGGGGGGACTGATGCGCTTTTTCCCCATGGTAAGGGGCAGCGGGATTCCGCAGATGGAGGGTGCGACGCGCGGCCTCATGCGCTTTTCCTGGTATCGCGCGCTCACGGGCATGTTTGCGGCGAGCCTGTTCTCCATGGTCCTCGGGATCCCCGTGGGAAGCGAAGGCCCGAGTTTGTTTGTCGGCGGCTCGTGCGGATACGGCGTGAGCGTTCTGCTTCGGCGGGGAGAAATGGTGCGGCGCTATCAGATCACGGGCGGCGCCTGCGCGGGATTGGCGGTCGCTTTCAATGCGCCGCTCACCGGAATGGCGTTTGCCTTCGAAGAGGCGCACAAGCGATTCACGCCCGAGATCGTCATCTGTTCGTTTGTCTCCGTGATCGTGGGCGTGCTCACCCGAAATCTGCTGCGGGAGGCGGCGGGACTGTCTGTCTCTTCCGTTTTTTCTTCCTTTTCTTTCGGAGAATTCTCTTCGACCGATCTCCGCTTTTATCTCTATGTACTGCTTGCGGCGCTTGTCTGCGGGCTGGCAGGCGTAGCTTTTTATAAACTGATGTTTTTGGCGAAGCGGGTCCTTTCCCGCATCTCTCTTCGCAAAGGGAAGCTGATCATCGTATTCTTTCTCGGCGGGGCGGGAGGGCTTCTCACCGTCTATGCCATGGGGGGAGGGCGGGAGTTCATCGAGAGTCTCGGCAGTCTTTCAGAGGGGCTGGATTCGCTCTTTTTCTCTTCGGTTTGGGCGACCCTTCTGATCGTCGTTGCGGTGCGCATTTTTCTCACTGCCGTCAATATGGGGGCGGGAGTTCCGGGCGGTGCGTTTATCCCCATGCTGGCGATCGGCGCGGGTCTGGGGGGGCTGATGAGCCTCTTCAGTGAATCGATCGGAATGGATCCCGCACAGGCGGACGCCCTGATTCTCATCTGCATGGCGGTCTTTTTTACGACTGTCGTCAAAGCGCCCATCACGGGGATCGTCATGGTGATGGAGCTGACCTGGGACTATCTCTATCTGCTTCCCGTCGTCATCGGCGTGGGGATCGGCTATCTTGTGGGAGATCTGTTCCGCCTTGAACCGATCTACGACAAACAGCTTGCGGATCTGCTCGAGGAGCAAAAGAAGGATAAAGTTTTCTACAAGATTTCCGCCAATCTTCGGGTGCGGGCGGGCGCGGGTGCGGACGGCCGCGCCGTGCGCGACGTGCTTTGGCCCTCTTATGCGTTGGTGACCGCACTCATGCGGGAAGGGCGTCATATCATTCCCGACGGGAAAACGGTGCTGTTTGCGGGAGACGAGATCACGGTCGAGGCGGAGACGATGGATCGGAACGAATTTTATACCATGCTTTCTGCCGGCGTGGGCGACATACTTTCTTCTTCCGAACGGGAGATGCCGCGCGAAAGAGACAAGAAAGACGAAATTTTGCCGCCGACGGGAGTATAGTTCTCGTGTGTTCCGTCCATACTGTCCGTGTAAGGGGGGAAAAGTATGGATTTCAGCGGGACAAAGACCTTTCGCAACCTCGCGAGAGGATTTGCGGGAGAGAGCCAGGCGGGAATGCGCTATCAGCTGATCGCAAGAGAGGCGACGGCGCAGGGATTTCACGCACTTGCGGATACGATTCGCACGGTCGCAAAAAATGAAACCAACCATGCGCGGGTATTTTTCGAAGAGATTCAGAAAAATGCCGGAAGTTGCGATAACATCGACATTGAGGCAGGGTATCCTTTTCATGCCGGTACGATCGCGGAAGGACTGCGTTTTGCCGCGCTGGATGAGAAAGAGGAGAGCGAAGTCATCTATCCCGGCTTTGCAAAAATCGCAAAAGAAGAGGGGTTTGGGCAAATCGCGCTCAAATTCGAACAGGTCGCGAAGGTGGAAAACCGTCATCGGATTCTCTTCGAATATCTGTTTGAGGCGTTCGAGAACGGCTCTCTCTATCGGGCGGAACGGCCGATGCTCTGGATCTGCGGAGAGTGCGGATATATGCATACGAGCAAGGAGGCTTGGAATCTCTGTCCCCTGTGCGGTGCGTCTCAGGGAGAAGTCGAGCTGCATCTTCCCTTTCAAAAGGAGAATTTATGAAACAGAACAACAAGAATTGCGGTTCGAAGAACTGTTCCGACCGTCAGAATTGCGGAGCACAGAAGAATTCCGAAAACAAAAAGAAGACAAACGGAAATCAAGAAGACTGACTTTTCTTTCCGCGCGGCAGAAGACGTGCGGGAAGAAAAAAGACATCCGGCCGCGGACTTTCGGTCCGCGGCCGGATGTCTTTTTTGTAAAAATAATATCCGTAAAAAAAATACTTGAAAAATTGAAAATTTGGGATATAATAATTTTGTAAAGCGGCGCGCCGCTTTCTTTTCTGTTTTCCCAAACAGAAAAGAAAAAATTTTAATGGAAGGCCGCTGAATTTTTTGCGACACGCCTTTCCAAGCGTGAAAAAGGAGAAGAAAATGCAGATGAGACGGAAAATTCAACGCGCATTTACGATTACGGAACTGGTGATCGTGATAGCAGTCATTGCCATTTTGGCGGCGGTGCTGATTCCGACCTTTGCCTATGTGGTGGAAAAGGCGCGGCGCTCTGCCGACGAACAGACAGTAAGCAATATGAACACGGTGCTCGTTTCGGAGAGCGTCTCTCAGCCGCCCGCCGATCTGGACGAAGTGCGGGAGATCCTCAAACGGGGAGGGTATGAAAATTATGTTCCCGTCGGTTCGGGCAATTATTTCGGCTGGCTGTAAGAGGAGAATGTGATCGTACTGTACGAAGTGGTCGACGGCGCGGCCAAGGTCCTCTATCCGGTGCAATATGCGGAACACGAGGGCGCGGTATATAATCTCGCCGTGAATGCGGTCTCCACCGTTGCCGATTTGCAAAATGCGATTAACCATGCGGAATTCGGTTCTACCGTCCGTCTTGCGGAAGATCTCGATCTTTCCGAGTTGAGTTCGGTCCCTTTGGAATTCAGAAACAGCGTGACGTTCGATCTCGGCGGCAATACGCTGACGCTGAACAGCAATTTTGGCGGGGCGATGTATGTTGCACCGCAAGAGAGCGGATACTTTGTACTCAAAAACGGGACGATTGTTGACAAAGGAGCAGAAGACCAAGATACTATTTTACTATATGTGGATGGACAGGATGTATCTGCTCAAGCAGGCGAAAATATTCAGGTTACTTGTAAAAATCTGACGATTACCGGAAAAGCGGGAAATACCGCCATTGGTTTTTATAACTTTGGGGAAGGGGCGAATCTCGTTTTTGAAGATGTAAACGTGAACGGATGTGTCATTTTGAGCGATATTGAAGGCGAAGTGAGGATTAAAAGCGGAACATATACGACTTTACCCGGTGATTATTATAGCATTTCGTCGAATACTACCCTGACGATCGAGGGCGGCACGTTTAACGCAACCGGAGAAAATCAATATAATATCTTTAATAGCGGAAAATTGTCAATTACCGGAGGAAGTTTCAATTATAATTTGTGTGCCGTAGGACATACTAAGTCGGTTGGAATGAAAAATACGATTACCGGCGGATCTTATAACGGAATTGCATATAACAGCGAATTGACGTTGACAAAGAATGTAAAGTCGCTCGGATATTATTAACGATTGAGATGTTACATAAAAAATCGAAATGCCGCCGCGGACGAAAAGTCCGCGGCGCATTTTTTCAAAAACAGTTTTTTTCCTTCTCAAAATGCGGTATAATATCATTGAAATTTGGTGCGGCGCGCACGGGCGCATCTTCACCGTTTTTTCATCTGTCTGTAAAACCGATTTCAGGTTTCGGCAGTATGATAGAGAAAAGCGCGGGATCTCAGGTATCAAGGATTGGGATTCGGGAGGCAATTATGAAAAGAAAGACAATGGCGGTGCTTTCGCTTGTGATCGCGGGCGTATTGGCGATCGGACTGAGCGGTTGTTCCGGGCTCTCGGGAAACGGCGAGACCGTCTATAACGTGGCGGAATCGCTGGGCGAAGAAAAGCAGGAGAGCGAATGGGCGGCGCAGGAGACAGGCGCTTCCGCCGAAATGCGGAAAATGTATCTTGATGCGCAGGCAGACGGGTACGAGGGAAGTTACGTGGAATTTCTGAAAGAAATCGGATTCACGGGGAAAGAGGACTCTGCGGGGGTAAACGACGCACTTACTTCGGTGGTGAGCATCTATGCCGACTTTGATTATAGGTCGGTTTCCGACAGCATGGGCGGGTTTTTCCCTTCTACGACGATCAAGACGGTGACGAGCAGCGGCTCGGGCGTGATCTATTCGCTGGACAAAGAGCAGGGAGACGCCTATATCGTCACGAACTATCATATCATCTACTATGCTTCCAGTACCGGAACGGAGACGGTGCCGCATGTCAGCGACGACATTACGGTCTATCTGTACGGAGGAGAGACGGAGGAGAGAGGAATTGCGGCGACCTACGTCGGCGGCGCGATGGAATACGACATCGCCGTGCTTCGCGTGGAAGACAGCGAGGTCCTTGCCGCAAGTGCGGCGAGTGCGGCGACGGCGGCAAATTCCGACGCGGTTGCCGTGGGAGAGGCGGTGTACGCGATCGGAAATCCCGATACGCGCGGGATCTCTGCGGTTTCGGGGATCGTCTCCGTCGACGCGGAATATATTACGATGGTCGCGGCGGACGACGTGAGTGAGATTTCTTTGCTCGAGATTCGTACGGATGCTCCCGTAAACCACGGGAATTCGGGCGGCGGGCTCTTCAATGCGGACGGAAACCTTATCGGAATTGTCAACGCCCGTTCGGAAAAGAGCGGGGTAGAAGGGTTTGGCTATGCGATTCCCGTCAATCTTGCGTTTTCCGTGGCGCAGAATATCATCGACAACAGCAGGGTGAACGATTCCCGCGGGGCACTGAGTGCGAGAATGGCGGTCAACGTACAAGTCACGGACAGTCACAGCGTTTACGATGAAAATACCTGCCGCACTTATATCGTCGAAACGGTTGCGATCGCCTCTGTCAACGGAGCGCCTGCGCGGGGAAAACTGCAGGCGGGAGATGTGATCCTCTCGTTGTCCCTCAACGGAGGAGAGGCGAAGACGATTACGCGGAGGCACATGATCGGGACCTTTCTCATGGATGTCCGCAAAGGGGATACCGTAACGGTAACCTATTCCCGCGAAGGTACGGCGGAGACGGTCGATCTGGTCTTCGACAGCGATTCTTATTTTACTCTCTACGACTGATCGGAGACGGATCGCCGCTCTCTCGGCAGTCATACCAAAAGAGAACAGCCCGATCGGGCTGTTCTCTTTTGGTATCTTCAAACCCGCAGATCGTACGCGGGCCTGCGACGGGGTTTCCGATGGGGAAAAGAGGGGAACGACGGGAAGGCAAAAAAGAAAGAAGAAGGGAAGAGGGAGCGAAGCAATCGGCGAAGCATATAGGCACGAAAGAGGTTCGTCGATAAGGCGCAAGCAAGAAATTGCATGGCAGAAAGGCCGTCATATGCGCTCTTGCGCGCCGCTGGTGGTATTAGGGCTAATAGCCCGAAACGGAAAGACCACCGGCTTGGCCGATGGTCTTTTATTGATGGAGCAGGAAACGGGAGTCGAACCCGCCGGAATCAGCTTGGGAAGCTGACGCCATACCGCTAGGCGATTCCTGCATCGTATTTGTATTATAAAGTATTTTCTGCCCTTTGTCAAGCAGAAATGCTTTCTTTTTTTTCCCCGATTTTCGGGAAAAAGCCGTCAGATTTTACATTTTCCGACAGGAATCGTCAAAATGTGTCACGGAGCACATCGGAAACTCTGTTATAATAGAGGAGCAAGAGAAAATGCGGAGGTGAAGAATGGAAGAACCAATGATATCTTTAGAGGAATTTCTGTCGGAATTCGAGGCGATGATCGGCGTTTGTTTCGATTGCCGCATCGCCCGAAGCGGCACCCGTTTCATGCTGGCGTTTGAAAACGGACAGAAGTTCACGCTCTCTGTCGAAAAAAAATCCTGATCGAAAAGGGACCGAAAATTTCGGTCCTTTTTTTTTGCGCGGGGATTGACGAGCGGCGCCGTTCGCGCTATAATTTTATTAGGAACCTAATTGTTAGAATCCTAAATGAAGGGGAATGCGGAATGGAAAGGATCGGTTATCTGCTCGAACAGGCGGCACGGGAACTGAGGCGGCTGTTGGACGAGAACCTTCGGGCGGAGGGGCTCACGTTTTCCCGGATCGCCCTGCTCGGATATCTTGACTGGAAGATGGGGCGCGGCGAGGTCTGTTCTCAAACGGATATCTGCCGCGAATGCGGCAATACCCGACCGCCTTCGGTGACCAGTTTGCTGCAGGCGCTCGAAAAGGAAGGACTGATCGTGCGGGAAGCGGGGCGGGACGCGCGCGTGAAAAGTGTATTTCTTACGCGAAAGGGAGAGGAGCTCGCTGCCCGTTGCCGCGATTTTGTCAGCCGTGCGGAAGAAGTCATGACGGAGGGTATGAGTGAGGAGGAGCTCTGCGTCTTTCAACGCTGTCTGCTCCTTGCCGCGGAAAATCTCGAAAAATTTTCTGCGGATCCCGATCGGAAAGGAGAATTTTTATGATAAAAACGTTGATCGGAAGCGTGCGGCAATATAAAGCGCGCGCGATTCTGACGCCGCTCATCATGGTCGGAGAGTCGGCGATGGAGATCCTGATTCCGTGGGTCATGACTTATCTCATCGGAGTCATCGAAAACGCGGGGGAGTCCGGTCTGACTTCCGCCGACTTTGCCATGATTGCCCGTTACGGCGGGATCATGTTTCTCATGGCGTGCGTATCGCTGACCTGCGGCGTACTCGGCGGGCGGTTTGCCTCGCAGGCGAGCGCGGGATTTGCCGCAAACCTGAGAGAAGATATGTACGAGCGGATCCAGACGTATTCCTTTGCGAATATCGATCGCTTTTCCGCCTCTTCTCTCATCACCCGTATGACGACGGACGTGACAAATGTTCAGACGGCATTCCAAATGTGCATCCGTATCCTGGTGCGGGCGCCCATCCTGTTTTTATTTGCATCGATCATGTCCTTCGTGATTGCACCCCAGATCGCCTGGATCTTTCTCATCGGTGCCGTCATTCTTGCGGTCGTCGTGGCGCTGCTCATGCAGAAGGTACAGCCGAATTTCAGGCAGATGTTCAAGAAGTACGATAAACTCAATTCTGTCGCGCAGGAAAACCTTACCGGGATCCGCGTGGTCAAGGCGTATGTGCTGGAAAACGAGGAGATCGAAAAATACAGGCAGGCAACGCAGGCGGTCTATGACTATTCCGTTCGTGCGGAGAAGATTCTGGTCGTGGTCACGCCGCTTGCACAGGCGGTCATCTATGCGACGACCCTTGTTTTGCTTGCGGTGGGCGGCGTGCAGATCATCCGGAACGGACTGCAGGTCTCCGATCTGACCGGGTTGCTTTCTTATTGCACGCAGATCTTTTCCGGGATCATGACGGTCACGATGGTGCTCAATTTCATCGCCATGTCTCGCCCTGCGATGGAGCGGATCGCCGAAGTCTTGCGCGAGGAGAGTACGATCAAAAATCCCGCGGATCCCGTCTTTGAGGTAACGGACGGTTCCGTCGATTTTGAGGGCGTTTCGTTTTCTTATTCGGGCAGGGAGGACAACTGCGTCTTGCACGACATCGATCTGCATATCCGTTCGGGGGAGACGATCGGGGTCATCGGCGGAACGGGTTCTTCCAAAAGCACGCTCGTCTCGCTTATTCCCCGTCTCTATGATGTGACCGAGGGGCGCGTGAAGGTGGGCGGAAGGGATGTGCGCGAATACGATTTGGAATCCCTTCGCAATGCCGTTGCCATGGTGCTGCAAAAGAACGTACTGTTCTCCGGTTCGATTGCGGAAAACCTGCGCTGGGGGAAGGAGGACGCCACGCAGGAAGAGTTGGAGAATGCCGCAAGGCTGGCATGCGCAGATGAATTTATCCGCCAGCTGCCCGGTCAATACGACTATGACTTGGGACAGGGAGGCGTCAATGTTTCCGGAGGGCAGAAGCAGCGCTTGTGCATCGCGCGTGCGCTGCTGAAAAATCCCAAAGTACTCATTCTCGACGATTCCACCTCGGCGGTGGACATGAAGACGGACGCAAAGATTCGGAGCGCCCTTCGCGAGCATGCGCCCGAAGTCACGAAGATCATCATTGCCCAGCGGGTCGCTTCCGTGCAGGACGCGGATCGTATCCTGGTGCTCGACGGCGGGCGGGTGACGGCGTTCGGCGGGCACGAACAGCTTCTGCGGGAAAGCGAGATCTACCGTACGATCTATGAGACGCAAAACGGAGGGAATTGCAATGGCGCAGCTGAATAATATGATGCGGATGGGAAAAGGAGTCAGGTTCGCCGTAGCCTATCATGGGGACGGGAAGGGCATTTTCAAACGGATCATGCGCTATCTTCTTGCCGATCACAAGGGGATATTTTGTCTTGCCTGCGTTCTGATTGTCTTTTCGGCGGTTGCTTCCATTGGGATCGCGTCTTTCCTCGGGATTTTCGTCGATCGCTTTATTACACCGCTCAGGGGAGCGGAAGCCCCCGATTATCGGGGCTTCATCGGTGCGCTTTGTTTTTTGGGCGGAATTTATTTTGTCGGTTCGCTCTCCAATTTTTTATACAATCGAATCATGGTAAGCGTTGCGCAGGGGACGCTCAAACGCATGAGAAACGAAATGTTTTCGCACATGCAGCGGCTTCCGCTTCGGTTTTTCGACACGAACACGCACGGCGATCTCATGAGCTGTTATACGAACGACACGGACGTGATGCGTCAAATGCTCTCGCAGACCATTCCGCAGATCATTTCTTCGACGATTTCGGTCATCGGCGTGTTTTCGATGATGGTTTTCTATTCTGTCGGGCTCACGCTTCTGACGCTCGTCTTTGTATCCGTCATGTTTCTCGTCACCCGTAAGATCGCGAAGAAGAGCGGCGGGTATTTTATAAAACAGCAGAGTGCGCTCGGAAGAGAGAACGGGTTTATCGAAGAAATGCTGAGCGGTCAGAAGGTGGTCAAAGTGTTCTGTCATGAAGCTCGTGCCAAAGCGCGGTTTCGCGAACTGAATGAGGAGCTTCGTTTCAACGCATCGCAGGCAAACTCTCTCTCAAACATCATCGGTCCCATTTCCAACCAAGTGGGCTATCTGCAATATATTGCCGTTGCTTTTGTCGCTGCGCTGCTCGCCATGAGCCGTTCTGTTCTGGCGCTGTCGCCCTACGGGTGGGCAAACGGGTTGGGAGGTGCGCTTTCGCTCGGCGCGATCGTCTCTTTTCTTAATCTTGTCCGCTCCTTCAATATGCCGATTCAGCAGGTGACGCAGCAGTTCAACTCCATCGTTCAGGCGTTTGCCGGCGCGGAGCGCATCTTCGCCGTATTGGACGCCGTCCCCGAAGACGAGGGGGGGACGGTGACCCTCGCCAAGGCGGAGGAGCATGACGGCGTGCTCGAAGAGCGCAGGGACGGAACAATCTGGGTATGGAAAATTCCGGGTAAGAACGGATTCCGTTATGAACGGCTGCGCGGGGAGATCCGTTTCTACGGAGTGACCTTCGGCTATGAAAAAGAAAAGACCGTATTGCATGACATTTCGCTGTATGCGGAACCCGGACAGAAGATTGCATTCGTCGGCAGTACGGGCGCGGGAAAGACGACGATCACCAACCTCATCAATCGGTTCTACGACATTCAGTCGGGAACGATCACGTACGACGGGATCAACATTCGGGACATCCGAAAGGCCGATCTGCGGCATTCGCTCGGGACGGTCTTGCAAGATACCCATCTGTTCACGGGGACGATCCTGGAGAATATCCGCTATTCCCGTCTCGATGCGACGGAGGAAGAATGCGTGGAGGCGGCGCGTCTTGCCGGAGCGGATCCGTTTATCCGTTCCCTTCCGCAGGGTTACGATACCGTCATCACGGCAGACGGCGCAAATCTTTCGCAGGGGCAGCGTCAGCTTCTTTCGATTGCGCGCGCCATGGCGTCTCACTGCCCCGTCCTTGTATTGGACGAGGCGACGAGCAGCGTCGATACCCGTACGGAGGCGATCATCGAACAGGGACTGGATAAACTGATGGAGGGCCGTACGGTCTTCGTCATCGCGCATCGCCTGTCTACGGTGCGCAATGCGCAGGCGATCATGGTGCTCGAGCACGGCAGGATCATTGAACGGGGCAATCACGAGCAGCTTTTGGAACAGAAAGGGAAGTATTACGAACTTTATACGGGGAAATTCGAACTCGATTAAAAGACGCCCCGGGCAGATATTGCGGGGCGTTCGGGATCAGGGGGTGCTTCTTCGGGCGAGGACCGCTCCGGTGTCTGCGTCAAGCAGGAGGGCGGTCGTATTGTCTCGGGTGTCGACGATGCCGACGTAATAGTAGTTTTTGTCCCGGCGCAGAAGCCGGACGTGGAATTCTCCCGAAAAGACGTTTTTGTCGGTCAGCGCGTCGACCCGTTCCCGTTCTGCTTCGACGGCTTTGCCAAGCGCCTGTTCTACGGTGAGCGTGGAGTCGTTTTTCACGGACGTTGCGGTAATCGACAGCGTATTTTCTCCCCATTCGATTTCCAGTGAGACGCTCTTCTGCGGAAAGGAGGAGCAGCTCTGCGTGTAGAGGAAGTCCCCCGTGACGCTCTGAAAGGACATTTCTCCGCCGTACGGCTCCTCTCCGAGGACCCGCACGGCGCAGACGTTTCCTTCGGGAAGGTCCGAAAGGGGAGTGAGCGTGATCTCGACGGTATCGCTGCGGCTGCAGGCGACGCCGTCTGTGAGAAAAGGGGTTTCCCGCGAGAGACAGGCGAGAGAAACAGAAAAATATTCTGTTTCGGCGAGAAAGAGATCGGAACGGACGTCCGAGAGGTAATCCGTGTAATTGCAGGAGCCGCATCCTGCGAGCACGGGAGCAAGGAAGAAGGGCAGACAACAGGACAAAAGGGAACGTTTCATGCCATATCGTATGAAAACGCGGGTGAAAATTATACCTTTTTTCGTTGCATTTTTCTTTGCGATATGCTAAAATATGTAAAAGTCTGCTGTACGGAGGTATCGACACAGACCGCAAATGAAAAAAATTATTCTGAAAACCGCATTGATTACGTTTGGCGTTACCCTGATTTTGGCAATTTCGGCATTCGGGATCACTTCTTTCTGCGCGCCCGCCGTGATGATGGATCTCACGGATTCTTTGGGATTGGAGAGCATCAGCGGTGATTACGCCTATCAGGAATATCAACACTCCAAGGACATTTCCTATCTCGCCCGTTCATTTGAAATTGCGGCGGAATGCGGAAACGACTCCGTGGCAAAGAGCCGTTTCGATCAGCTCTACGAGCATGAAGAATTCGGGGCCTATTGCGAGGCACAGGATGAAATCGAGATGCAGGACGGGGTTCCCGTCATTGCTTATCGTGCTTATGTATGCGGGAACGGAGCCTGCGTCATGTATCGTCTTGCCAGAACTGAGGAAGAGAAAGCGGACGTTTATGCGTTTGCGCTGTCGGAGACCGACGCAAGTTTTCCGCGGAGCAATCCGCTGAGTGTTCTTGCCGTCGAGGCGGCGTATGCGAAAGACGGAGCGTTTTGCGCCATGTTGCTTTCTGCGATTTCCGCCGAGGAAAAATTTTCGGATCTGCGTGCAGAAATGGGTGTCGAGTCCGATTCGGAGAATTGTCGGCACTACATCGATATCATTACGATTTTGGAGGAAGCTGCCGATGAGTAAAATAGTGAAGGAAGGACTGACATTTGATGACGTTCTGCTCATTCCGCAGGCATCGGATGTATTGCCTGCCGACGTAGACATCCGCACCACGCTCGCGGAAGGTATCGATCTCAATCTTCCCATCATTTCCGCCGCAATGGATACGGTGACGGAGAGCCGCCTTGCGATTGCCATGGCGCGCGAAGGCGGAATGGGGATCATTCATAAAAATATGAGTATCGAGGAGCAGGCGGCGCAGGTAGACAGGGTCAAGCGTTCCGAACACGGTGTCATCACCGATCCTTTCTTTCTTTCCCCCGAACATCTCGTGCGCGATGCGATCTCTCTTATGGACCGTTACCGCATCAGCGGCGTCCCCATTACGCGGGAGGGCAAACTTGTCGGGATCCTCACGAACCGGGATCTTCGCTTCGAGACCAATTACGATCAGAAGATCGAGGACGTGATGACCAAGGATCACCTCATCACGGCTCCCGTCGGCACTTCTCTGGAGGATGCGAAAAAGATTCTCGGGAAGCATCGGATCGAAAAACTTCCCATTGTCGACGAAGAGGGATATCTCAAAGGGCTCATCACCATCAAAGACATCGAGAAGAGCATACAATATCCCAATTCCGCACGGGATAAGAACGGACGTCTGCTTGCGGGAGCAGCGGTCGGCACGGCGGCGAATACGCTTGAACGGGTAGCGGCGCTCGTGGAAGCAAAGGTTGATGTCATTGCGATCGACACGGCGCACGGTCATTCCCGGTTCGTGCTGAAAAAAGTCTCTGAGATCAAGAGCAAATTTCCGAGTGTGCCGCTCATTGCGGGAAATGTCGCAACGGCAGAGGCGACGCGCGCGCTCATCGAGGCGGGTGCGGATATCGTGAAAGTGGGCATCGGGCCCGGCTCCATCTGCACGACAAGAGTCGTCGCGGGCATCGGTGTGCCTCAGCTCACCGCAGTCATGGATTGCGCGGAAGAGGCTGATAAACTCGGGAAACGCATCATTGCAGACGGAGGAATCAAGTATTCGGGGGACATCGTCAAAGCGCTCGCGGCGGGCGGCAGCGCCGTCATGATCGGTTCCCTGCTCGCGGGAACGGCGGAGAGTCCCGGCGAGATCGAGCTGTATCAGGGCAGGAGCTTTAAAGTCTATCGCGGCATGGGTTCGCTTTCTGCGATGGCGGCGGGTTCGAATGATCGTTACTTCCAGGAGAGCGCGAAAAAGTTTGTTCCCGAAGGCGTCGAGGGACGCGTCCCTTATCGCGGAAGCGTTTCGGAAATCATCTATCAGATGAAGGGCGGTCTTCGTTCCGGAATGGGATATTGCGGCAAGGCGAACATCGAAGAGCTGCGGACAAAGTCGGAATTTATCCGCATCACCAACGCCGGACTTTTGGAATCCCACCCGCACGACATTTCGATCAGCAAAGAGGCGCCTAACTACTCTTCCAAAAATTGACAACTGCAAAAAACGCCCTTTATCGGGCGTTTTTTCCGATTGCGGAAGGTTTTACGGAGAATATATGAAACACGAAAAAGTGCTTGTTTTGGATTTCGGCGGACAATACAATCAGCTCATTGCCCGCCGCGTGCGGGATCTCGGAGTCTATTGCGATCTCAAGCCCTGCGATATGACGGCGGAGCAGATCCGGGACTATGCGCCGATCGGAATTATATTTACGGGCGGTCCGAACAGCGTCAACGATGCGTCTGCGCCGCACATTTCCGAAGAAATTTTTCATTTGGGCATTCCCGTGCTCGGAATCTGCTACGGCTGTCAGCTCATCGCCTATACGCTGGGCGGGAGAGTCGAGCGGGCGGCTGCGAGTGAATACGGAAAGCGGGAATTTACGTTTTGCAAGGACAGTCCGCTTTCCGAAGGGATCCCCTCTGCAAGTATTTGCTGGATGAGCCATACCGATCATGTGACAGCGGTCCCGCCGGGATTTGAGGTACTCGCGCAGACAAAGACCTGTCCCGTTACCGTATTCGGAGACTCGGTCAGAAAGATCTACGGAGTGCAGTTTCATCCGGAAGTCGTACATTCCGAATACGGAAATGTGCTTATGAAGAATTTTCTCTATCGGGTCTGCAAGGCGAAAGGAGACTGGACGATGAAAAACTTCGTCGCCGAACAGACGGAGCGGCTCAGGGAAAAACTTGCGGGAAAACGGGTGCTCTGCGCCATGTCGGGCGGTGTGGACTCGGCGGTGGCGGCGACGCTCGTCCATCGGGCAGCGGGGGACAGGCTTACCTGCGTCTTTGTCGATCACGGGCTTCTGCGCAAACACGAAGCGGAAGAGGTCATGTCCGTTTTTAAGGAAAAGCTGGGCATGAATCTCATCAAGGCGGACGCGGGCGAGCGGTTTTTGAAGAAACTCGCGGGCGTGGCGGATCCCGAATGCAAGCGCAAAGCGATCGGAGAAGAATTTATTCGGGTGTTTGAAGAAGAATCCAAAAAGATCGGTGCGGTGGATTTTCTGATTCAGGGAACCATCTACCCCGATGTCATCGAGAGCGGAAAAGGGAAGAGCGCGGTCATCAAATCACATCACAACGTGGGCGGGCTTCCCTCCGTCGTGGAGTTCAAAGAGATCGTCGAA
Organism: uncultured Clostridia bacterium; assembly: GCA_944372525.1. GTDB lineage: Bacteria > Bacillota > Clostridia > Christensenellales > Borkfalkiaceae > Gallimonas. The sequence continues at coordinate 50,969 of CALVZL010000023.1, read as the reverse complement.
CCGCTGCGCGATCTGTTCAAAGACGAAGTGCGGCGGGTGGGGACGGAGCTCGGTCTTCCGGACAGCGTCGTGTATCGGCAGCCGTTCCCCGGCCCGGGGCTTGCCGTCCGCATCATGGGCGAAGTGACGCGCGAAAAATTGCAGACGCTGCGCGACGCGGATTGCATCTTTCGGGAGGAGATCGCCCGCGCGGGACTGGAACGCCAAATCTGGCAGTACTTTGCCGTGATCACGGACAGCAGAACGGTGGGTGTACAGGGAGATTTCCGCACCTATGAGAACGTCATTGCGCTGCGCGCCGTCACGAGCGTAGACGCCATGACGGCAGATTGGGCGAAGATTCCCTACGAAGTACTGGAGCGGGTTTCGGGGCGCATAGCCAACGAGGTCCCGCATGCGAACCGCATCGTCTACGACATCACTTCCAAACCGCCTGCGACCATCGAGTGGGAATAAACATGCGGAGTCGAGGCGAAGCGCACGAACGAATCGGATGGCATTTTGGAAAAGTTTGTTTCGTCGGATCGGGAGAAGATCGCCTTTCCGCACGGTCGGGCGGGAAGAAGGAAAAAGACAACTTGGCGGTTGCGATCCGATAAGCTGAGAAAAAATGCGGGAACTGCGGGTGCAAATCGGATCCGTTGTAGCAAAGAGCATCGGAGTTTCTTTGATATGTAAATTTCCGGGAAGAAAAGCCGTCGGCAGGCATTGCCGAGGGTAAAAAGCAGATCATGTTTTACGGAGGAAATCGTATGGAAAACAACAAAAGGCCCGAAGGCATGGCGCGCATCGACAGTGTCGTGCTTGCGGAAAAATTTATCGCCGAGCAGATCGCATCGGTGAAAGAACAGGTGGGAGACAAGAAAGTGCTGCTTGCGCTCTCCGGCGGAGTGGATTCCTCCGTCGTTGCGGCGCTTCTCATCAGGGCGATCGGAAAAAATCTTGTCTGCGTGCACGTCAATCACGGACTCTTGCGGAAGGGAGAGCCCGAACAGGTCGTGGAAGTGTTCCGCAATCAGATGAACGCCAATCTTATCTATGTGGATGCGGCGGACCGATTTCTTGATCGGCTTGCGGGCGTCTCCGAACCGGAGCAAAAACGTAAGATCATCGGTGCGGAATTCATCCGCGTGTTCGAAGAAGAGGCCCGCAAGCAGGAGGGGATCGAATTTCTTGCACAGGGGACGATTTATCCCGATATTCTGGAGAGCGGACCCGTGAAGGCCCATCACAATGTGGGCGGGCTTCCCGAAGATCTCAAATTCGGATTGGTCGAGCCGCTGAAATTTTTGTACAAAGACGAAGTGCGCGTTGTCGGAAAGACGCTCGGCTTGCCCGACGGGATGGTGTATCGGCAGCCCTTCCCCGGTCCCGGCTTGGGGGTGCGCTGTCTCGGCGCGATCACGCGCGATCGCCTCGAAGCCGTGCGGGAGTCGGATGCGATTTTGCGCGAAGAGTTCGAAGGGGCGGGACTTGCGGGGAAAGTCTGGCAGTACTTCACCATCGTTCCCGATGTAAAATCGGTGGGTGTACGGAACGGAGTCCGTGCCGACGAGTGGCCCGTTGTCATTCGTGCCGTGAATACGAAGGATGCCATGACGGCGACCGTCGAAGAAATACCGTATGAACTTCTGAAAAAGATCACGGCGCGGATCACGTCCGAGGTAAAAGGAGTCAACCGTGTGCTTTACGATGTGACGCCGAAACCTACGGGAACCATCGAGTGGGAGTAAATGTTCAGAGAAAAGCGTGCGTTTTACAACGTGCGCTTTTTTTGTATAACGCTCCCCACCGTGTAAAGGAGCGAGATCAGCATTGCCGATGGAGAAAAAGAGGAGAAAAAAGGTAGGACAGGAAGGCAAAAAGAGAGGAAGAACCTGATCAAAAGACAAGCAGAAAAAAGGAAGGAAAAGGAAAGACGGAGCGAAGCAATCGGCGAGCGAAGACGGTAAACAAAAAAGAGGCCCGACGACGGGTGACAAGCAACAAGCGCATGAGCGGCAGACCGTCGCAGAAGCTCTTGCGCGCCGTCGGCAATCAGAATCGGCAGTGCGAAACCGAAAAGCAATCGGGTAAGCCGGCGGATGGTAATTTCATAAAAAGAATTTTCAAAAGAGCAAAAACAAATGTTTGCAAGATATCAGGCAAAGTGATATAATGAAATCATGGAATCTTCCGCTTTGCAAAAAAACATCGTGCTCACTTCCGAACAGGAAGACGCGGCGCAGCTCATCGAGGAATGGTTTTTCCATCTCAGCAATCGAATCTTTGTCCTCTGCGGCTATGCGGGCACGGGGAAGACGTATCTTTTGGACTACGTCGTAAAACGGCTCGGCTTGGCTGCGGGAAAGAGTGCCGTCTTTGTGACGCCGACGGGGAAGGCGGCGTCTGTCCTGTTGCGGAACGGGACGCCCGCGGGGACGCTCCACAGCCTGATTTATACGAGAGAAGAGGAAATTGAGGTGGATGAAAACGGAGAGGTCATTTCCGAACGGTTTCTCCGTTTTGTGCGCAAAGATAAGATCTCCGAAGAGATTCAGCTCATCGTCGTGGACGAAACTTCCATGATCTCGGACGAAACGCTGAAGGATCTGCTTTCCTTCGGCGTCAAGTGCCTTTTTTGCGGAGATCCCGCGCAGCTTCCGCCGGTCGGCGGGACCAACACGTTGCTTTCCTATCCCTGCGCCACGCTGACGCAGATCGTGCGACAGGAGGAGGGGAATCCCATTCTGCGGCTTGCGGAAGCGGCGCGGACGGGCAGGGCGATCCCCTACGGGGAATACGGCGAAGCGTGTGCGGTAATCCCGCGGCGGAGTTTTTGCGGGGAGCGGCGCGGACGCCTTTTGCTTGAGGCAGATCAGGTGATTGCGGGGACCAATCGCACGCGCGCGATGCTCAACCGTGAAATGCGCGAGCTGTCCGGGATCCCGCGGGAGGCGTTGCTTCCCGTCGACGGAGAAAAACTCGTCTGCACGTTGAACAACTGGGAAAAGACGCTGGGGGAGCGGGGTGACCTGCATCTGGTCAACGGAATCGCGGGGACCTGTTATCACATTCGGGAGGGAGAGGACGGACTTGCCTCGCTCGATTTTCTTCCGGACGTCTGCGGCGGGCGATGCGCAGAGCTGCCTTTCGACGCGGGGGTTTTTGTTCGCGGAGAATATTTTCACCGTTATGCCGAGCGCGCCTGCTTTATGGAGGGCGGAAAGCTCGTGCATGAAAACAATTTCGACGCGCTGCGCCGATTCAAAGTTCGCCGCGAGGAAATGATCAATCGGTTTGAGTTTGCCTATGCGGTCACCTGCCACAAAGCGCAGGGCTCGGAATACGATTTTGTCATCGTCTTTGACGAAAGCCGTTGTTTCGACGACGGAAAAAGCTGGCTCTATACTGCGATTTCACGTGCCCGCAAAAGGCTGCTCATCGTTCGGTGACGTTTGGCGCGGCGAAAAAATCGCTTGCGTTTTCCGAGCGGATATGCTATTATTTTTGTATGAAAGTTTTCGCGATCAGCGATCTGCACCTCTCCGGAATGTCCAACAAACCGATGAATGTCTTCGGACAGGAATGGGAGGGGCATTTCGAAAAAATCAAGACGGATTGGCGGAACAAAGTCACGCAAGACGATCTCGTGCTCATCGGAGGCGATACCTCTTGGGGAATGTATCTCGATGAGGGAATGTACGACGTCCGTTCGCTTGCTCCGCTGCCCGGAACAAAGGTCTTTGTCCGCGGCAATCACGATTTTTGGTGGAACGGGATCACGCGCGTGCGGGCGGCAGCGCCGGATGCGTCTTTCCATTTCCTGCAGAACGATTGCGTCAGAGCGGGCAACTTTGTGATCGCGGGGTCGCGCGGCTGGACCTGTCCCGGAAGCCCGGATTTTACCGAGCACGACAGAGTGCTCTATTTGCGCGAGGGGGAACGGTTCCGTCTCGCGTTTGCTGAGGCAAAGAAGATGCGGCGGGAGGGGGACAAGCTCATCGCGCTCATTCATTATCCTCCCTTCGGGATCCGCGGAGAGGATACGCTGTTCACGCAACTCTTTGAGGAAAACGCGGTCGACGCGGCGGTGTTCGGACACTTGCACGGAGGGACATATTTCCCTTTGCGGACGAAGCGGAACGGCATCGAGTATTATCTCACTTCCTGCGACAAAGTGCGGTTTTCTTTGGTTGAAATATATTGAAAGCGCTTTACAAGTTCTGCGCATTATGCTAAAATGAACCGATATCTGGGTGCGGCAGTGCGATGTCGGCAAGACAACATAATCGGATCACACAATTTCGGAGAAGTCTTGTGGCGCACGCCGCAGGGCTTATTTTTCTTTGCATACGGAAACGAAGAACGGGAGGAAGGGAATTGAGACAGGACCTGTTGGGTTTGTATGGTTATGCCGCGGAGGAGATCGAGGAAATTCTGTCTCTTTCCGCCTGGATGAAAGACCGTTTGCGGCGGGGCGAGAAGCGTTTTAGCGAGTTGCGGGACAGATCTGTCGTCATTTTGTTTTATGAAAACAGCACCCGCACCCGTACGAGTTTTGAGTTTGCGGCGAAATATCTGGGCGCGCGCGTCGTCAATATTTCGGTGGCGTCGTCTTCCGTGCAAAAGGGGGAAACTCTGGTCGATACGGGCAAGACGCTCGATGCCATGCGTACGGATGCGATCGTCATGCGGCATCCCATGAGCGGCGCGCCGAAGCTGCTTGCCGATACGGTGTGCGCCCATGTCGTCAACGCGGGCGACGGAATGAACGAGCATCCCACACAGGCGCTTCTGGATATGCTCACGATGAAGGAGCGCTTCGGAACGATCAAGGGACTGCGCGTCGCCATTCTGGGCGATATCCTTCATTCCCGGGTCGCGAAGAGCAATTTGTTCGGGCTGACGGCAATGGGAGCGGAAGTGCGCATGTTTGCGCCCCGCACGCTCGTTCCCGCGGGGATCGAGCAGATGGGGGCAAAACTTTGCGCCTCCCGCGAAGAGGCGGTCGAAGGCGCGGACGTCGTGATGGGGCTTCGCATTCAGCTCGAACGTCAGCATGCGGGCAATTTTCCCTCGCTGGGAGAATATGCGCGGTTTTACGGCGTAAACGAAGAGGTGCTGCGCGGCGCAAAACCGAACGCGGCGGTGTTGCATCCCGGTCCCGTCAATCGCGGCGTGGAGCTTACGAGCGGCGTCATTGATTCCGATCAGAGCCGGATCGAAGAGCAGGTACTCTCCGGCGTTGCCGTGCGAATGGCGGTGCTGTCTCTCATCTGCAAGGAGGAAGTATGATACTGAAACACGGGAACGTGGTGACCGAAGAGGGCGTGCGCTCTCTCGATCTCCGCATCGAAGAGGGAAAAATTGCGGAGATCGCTCCGCAGATCGAGGGAGAGGGGTTGGATCTGACCGGACTCACCGTTTTTCCCGGGCTTATCGACATGCACGTCCACCTGCGCGAACCGGGATTTGAGCGGAAAGAGGACATGACAAGCGGCTGCCGCGCGGCGGTAAAGGGCGGGTTTACACAGATCTGCTGCATGCCGAATACCGACCCTGTCGTCGACAACAAGGTCGTCGTGACCTATCTCAAAACGCGCGCGAAGGAGACGGGACTGTGTAAGGTGCATCCCATCGGAGCGATCACCAAGGGACAGAGAGGAGAGGAACTCGCCGCGATCGGCGCGATGAAGGCGGCGGGTGCGGTGGCGATCTCCGAAGACGGAACGTCCGTTCCGTCCGCAAAGATCATGGCGCAGGCGATGCAGTATGCCGCCGATTTCGGATTGAAATGCCTCTGCCATTGCGAGGACAAAGCTCTCGTGGACGGAGGGGTTGTCCACGAGGGGTATTATTCGACCCTGACCGGACTGAAGGGGAGCATGCGCGCCGCGGAGGACATTATGATCGCGCGAGAGATCTGCCTCGCGGAGAGCCTCAACCTTCCCGTTCACATCTGTCACGTCTCTACATACAGCGGCGTGCAGCTCATCCGCGAGGCGAAGGCGCGCGGCGTGCAGGTGACGGCAGAGACCTGTCCGCATTACTTTACGCTGACGGACGAGGCGATCCGCGATTTCGATACGGACAGCAAGGTCAATCCGCCGCTGCGGGAGGAGAAAGATCGCGTCGCCGTCATCGAAGGTCTGCGCGACGGGACGCTGGACTGTATCGTCACCGATCATGCGCCGCATCACGAGGACGAGAAACGGGTGGAATATGCGCTTGCCGCCTTCGGGATCAGCGGACTGGAAACTTCGTTTGCGCTCTCCTATACCATGCTCGCGAAAGAGGGGCCGCTCTCCCTGTCCGAACTGGCCGCCCTTATGAGCGCGAATCCCGCTTCTATCCTCTCTCTGCAGGGGGGCAGGATCGTCAGGGGAGCCCCGGCCGATCTTACGATCGCCGATCTCAACGCGGAGTGGACGATCGATCCCGGGCAGTTCGTTTCCAAAGGAAAAAATACGCCGTTTAAGGGGAGAAAAGTGTTCGGAAAGATAAAGTTTACCATTGTGGACGGCGAGATCAAATACAGAGAGGGAGGGGAGGCGGAAAAATGATTACAGACGTCTTGATCGAAAAAATCATCGAAAAACAGAATCCGACCTGCGTGGGGCTGGATACTTCGCTGGACTACCTTCCCGAAGAGCTGCGCGTCGGCGTGAGCGATTTTACGGGTGCGGCAAAGGCGATTTTTGCCTTCAACCGCGGTATTTTGGAGAGCGTGGCAGACCTGGTCCCCGCCGTGAAGGTGCAGATCGCCTATTATGAACAGTACGGCGCGGAGGGCTTGTGCGCATTCCGCGATACGCTTGTCTACGCGCGGGAAAAAGGGCTGATCGTGATCGCGGACGCGAAGCGGAACGACATCGGCGCGACCGCTTCCCGCTATGCGGCGGCGTTTCTCGGAAAGACGCCGACGGGGGATCGGGAGATTTCCGCGTTTCCTTCTGATTTTCTCACGGTCAACGGCTATCTCGGGACGGACGGGATCGCGCCCTTCGTGCAGGAGGGAAAGGGGGATCGCGGGATCTTCGTGCTCGTCAAGACGAGCAATCCTTCCTCGGGAGAGCTGCAGAACCTGCGGCTTGAAGACGGACGGACGGTGTATGAATGCATGGGCGACATGGTCGAAGCATGGGGAACAGACACGGTCGGATCGTACGGATATTCTTCAGTCGGGGCGGTCGTCGGGGCGACGTATCCCGAAGAGGCAAAGATTTTGCGCACACGTCTGCCGCATACCTTTTTTCTCGTGCCCGGATACGGGGCGCAGGGAGGAAGCGCGGAGATGCTTTCGAACTGTTTCGACGGGCGGGGGCTTGGCGGGATCGTCAACAACTCGCGGGGGATTTTGTGCGCATATCGCAAACTCGGAGGCTCGTTTGACGAGGCCGCGCGGAAGGCGTGTCTGGCGATGAAAGAGGACCTGCACGCCGTCTTGGGGGAGATATGCGCGAAATAACGGCTACGATTTTGGAAAACACGCCGATTGCGGAAGGGATTTTTGCGCTTACTTTCGCGACGGAAGAAGCGATCCCCGTGCAGGCGGGACAATTCGCGATGATCGGTCTGCGCGGGTTTCCTCTGCGCCGTCCGCTTGCGATCTGCAAGGCGGAGGGAGAGCGGATCACCGTCTGTTACCGACTGAACGGGGAGGGAACGCGTTCGCTGGCGAACGAGTTTCGCGCGCGGGAAAAACTTCCCGTCCTGCTTCCGCTCGGCAACGGCTTTTCTCTGAAGGATTCCCAGCGGAGGGTGGCGGTCGTCGGCGGCGGCGTCGGGATCTTTCCGCTCATTGCGGCGATCCGCCAGTATGCCGCCGATCGGGAGATCTATGCCTACATGGGGTTCCGCGACCGCGAATCGGTCTGTATGGAATATGAGATGGGTCGGGGAAAACGGCTTTTGCTTGCGACGGACGACGGCAGCTGCGGCTATCACGGAACGGCGGTACAGGCGTTTATGGGAGAGATCGACAAGGTGCGTCCCGACGTCGTCCTGTCCTGCGGACCGACCCCCATGCTTCGCGCGCTCAAAGTCGCGCTGACGGGGAAAAAGATCCCTGCCTACGTGTCGCTCGAAGAGCGCATGGGATGCGGAATCGGGGCATGTCTCGTCTGCGTCTGCAAAAAGACGGACGGACAGCGAGCAAGGGTTTGCAAGGACGGCCCGGTCTTTGAGATCAACGAAGTGGAGCTGTAACGGAACAAGAGGGGGAGTTGCGCGAGCTGTAAGGCGAAGGGCTGCCGCCGCGTTTGCGGCAGGGGGCCGCATCTCCGTCTGTAAGGCGGGAAGCGGGTTGTCCGGCAGCGGCGCCTGCGCTCCCGGCTGCCGATGAACAAACATGAGAGGAAAAAACTATGGCTGATCTTTCGGTTGCGCTCTGCGGCGTGACACTGAAAAATCCCGTCATTCCCGCAAGCGGAACCTTTGGATTCGGACGGGAATTCAATGAATTATACGACATTTCCTGTCTGGGAGCAGTGGCGACGAAAGGGCTGACCCTTGCGCCTCGGGCGGGCAATCCGGTCCCCCGCATTGCGGAGGGGCGCGGCGTCATTCTCAACGCCGTGGGATTGCAGAACCCGGGCGCAGAGTATTTCATCGAGCATGATCTCGCATGGCTGCGTTCCAAGACCCGCGTGATCGCCAACGTGGCGGGCAGTACGCTTCGGGATTACGGGGAGATCTGCGCGTTGCTGGACGGCAAGACGGATTTCATCGAACTCAACATTTCCTGCCCCAACGTCCGCTGCGGCGGCATGGCGTTCGGGATCCGTCCCGAGAGCGTAAAAGAGGTGACGAAGATTGCGCGGGAAAATCTCCAGAAGACCCCGCTGATCGTCAAACTCTCGCCCAACGTGGAGAACATCGCAAAAAATGCCGCGGCGGCGGAAGAAGGCGGCGCGGACTGCATTTCTCTCATCAACACCTTTACGGGGCTCGCCGTGGATATCCGCCGCAGGAGACCGATCCTTGCCAACAATACGGGGGGCGTATCGGGAGCCGGCATCCGTCCGATCGCCGTTCGCATGGTCTATGAGGCGAGCCGTGCGGTTTCCGTGCCCGTCATCGGCATGGGAGGGATCACTTGTGCGGAGGACGCGATCGAGTTTCTCATGGCGGGGGCGACCGCCGTACAGGTCGGCACGCAGAATTTTACCGATGCGCTCGCCTGCCCCAAGATCATCGAAGGGCTAAACGAGTGGTGCGATTTTTACGGAATCGGACGCATCGCTTCCCTGACGGGGACGTTGCAGCTGAACGGATAAGGAGAAGAGATGTTGAATTACAAACAGCGGTTTATTCGGTTTATGGTGGAGAACGAGGTGCTCTGTTTCGGAGATTTCGTTCTGAAAAGCGGGAGGAGGGCGCCCTATTTCATCAATACGGGCAAATATCGCACGGGGTCGCAGATCACGCAGCTCGGCGAATATTACGCCGCCTGCTATATGGAAAACGGAATTGAGGCAAAGACGCTCGTCGGTCCCGCTTACAAGGGAATTCCGCTCGCCGTCTCCGCCAGCATCGCGCTGGCAAAGAGCTACGGCGTGGACGTGGGCTTTTGTTTTGACCGAAAGGAAGTCAAAGACCACGGCGAAGGCGGATTATTTGTCGGACAAAAACTTGCGGACGGAGATAAAGTCTGTATCATCGAAGATGTCATGACTTCCGGAAAAGCCCTGCGGGAGATTCTTCCCAAACTCCGCCGGGAAGCGGACGTGAAGGTGGAGGCGATACTCCTTTCGGTTGACCGCCAGGAGCGCGGCACGGGAGAAAAGTCTGCGGCACAGGAGGCGACGGACGAGTACGGCATCAAAGTTTGCTCTATCGTCACCATGCAGGATATCATCGGAGCGATCGAAGATGGGGTGATCGGCGGCAGAGAATTTTTGCAGGCGATGAAGGAATATCGGGCGCAGTACGGCGCATGAAAAAACGGACGGCAGACCCGTCCTTTTTTCTTACTGAAACGTGCGGATGGTCCGTCTTTTTGAAGGCTTTGCCGAGGGACGGAAGGATCGGAAAAGAGAGAAAAGAACCTAACGAAAAGCACACAGAAAAGGAAAAAACAAGAATAAAGAACGGAATAGGGCAATCGGAGAAGAGCGATAGGCACGGAAGAGGGTTGTTTTCGGGCAGCCGATCACAAATGCATGGTCGCCGAGCGTCCTATGCGCGGCTTGCGTGCCGCCAAAAGGATGAGAGCAAACAGCCCGAAACGAAAAATCCGCCGGCTGAGCCGGCGGATCCGGATGGTGTTCAAACCGTCATTGGGGAATTTTGCTGTATCCGTAAGAGTTGACGACGGCATCGACACGCACATTGGCACGGCAGAGCGGACAGTCCGCCGCCGAATATGAGGCATACCCTTCGATGTCCTCGACGCCGAACAGCCGGGCAAAGGGGACGTCCAGTTCAAAATTTCCTCCGAACAGCGCCGCGACGCCGGCGGGCTCGCCTCCGTAATAGCGGATCCCGTCGAGCACGCCGCGCAGGGTCAGACCCGTCGTGCTGGTCGCAGTCAGAAGAAGGACGTGTTTTCCTTCGACATAGGAGAGAAAATTGTCACGCAGAAGAAGTTTATCGTCGCGGATCTCGGGCGAAATGACAGAGATGTCCTGATGCAGATTGACCCCGCTGTGCGAGAGTTCGGACGCAAGGAAGGCGCCGATCATCTTTGTGCGTTCGAGGGTAATGATCGTGTCGACGGGCGTGCCGCCGAAATCTTCCGCGAACAGCCGTGCCGCCTGTTTCGCCATATTCATCTGGGATTTTACCTGCGTCATGTCGATGCAGTGCGTCACGTGCGAATGCTGCGTTGCAAAATGGCCTTCGATCGCGTGCAGTTTCACGTTTCCGTTTCGTTTTGCCCTGTGTTCTACCGTTCTCGTATGCATACCATTCCCCCTGAAGCTCTTTTTTCCATTTTAGTATAAAATCGTCCGTTTGTAAAGCAGCGGGCGAATTTTTTTTGAAAAAAGGGGGGTAAATTTTGTCAAAAGCGTTTAATTGTGCGGAATTTACATTATATTAGGATTGAAAGTCGAAACAGAAAACCGGACGGTGAGCAAAGGTGAGCAAGAACAGAAAAGAGCAAGACGAAAAAGAGAGACAGGAAGGAGAAGCGGCGGAAGCACAGCTTTCCGAACCCTCCGCGGAAACGGAGAAGTCCGAGCAAAAAGCGGAAGAAGGAGAGAACGCCGCCAAGCAGGAGCTCGAGCGGGTAAACGCACAGGCGGAGGACTTCAAACGCAAGTGGTATTCCGTGACGGCAGAGTATGAAAATTACCGCAAACGGACGGCTCAGACGAGAGTTCAGGCATATGCCGAGGGGCGCGCCGATGTGGTCGCCAAACTGTTCCCCATTGCGGATAATCTCGAACGTGCGCTGGCAAGCTGTAAGGACGAAAGCGTAAAAAAAGGGATCGAAATGGTGTGTGCGAGTTTCAACAAATTGCTCGAGGAGGAGAAGATCGAGACGATCGATCCTGTCGGCGCAACATTCGATCCCGAGCTTTGTGAGGCGATCATGGCGCAGGATCCCGAAGAGGGAGAAGAAAGCGGCGTTGTGAAACAGGTGTTCCGCAAGGGATACCGTCAGAACGGAAAAGTCCTGCGGTTTGCGCAAGTGCTCGTAACGAAATAATCAAATTCGGAAAAGAAAGGAGAAGATAGATATGTCTAAGGTAATCGGTATCGATTTGGGAACGACCAATTCTTGTGTGGCAGTGATGGAGGGCGGTGAGCCCGTGGTGATCGCCAATGCGGAGGGAGCCCGTACGACCCCTTCTGTCGTGGCATTTCAGAAGGACGGTTCCCGCGTCGTCGGGCAGGTGGCAAAGCGTCAGGCAGTCGCCAATCCCGACAAGACGGTGATTTCCATTAAACGGAAAATGGGATCGGACTATAAAGTAAAGATCGACGATAAGAGTTATTCGCCTCAGGAGATTTCGGCGATGATCCTTTCCAAGCTCAAGACGGATGCGGAGGCGTATCTCGGCGGAAAAGTGACGGATGCGGTCATCACCTGTCCGGCTTATTTCACCGACGCACAGCGGCAGGCGACGAAGGACGCGGGAAAGATCGCGGGTCTCAACGTGCTGCGGATCATCAACGAACCGACGGCGGCGGCGCTCTCTTACGGGCTGGACAAAGAGAAAGAGAACAGCAAGGTCATGATCTACGACCTCGGTGGCGGAACTTTTGACGTCTCCATTTTGGAGATCTCCGACGGCGTGTTCGAAGTGCTCGCGACGAACGGGAACAATATGCTCGGCGGCGACGATTTCGATAAGCGGGTCATGGATTATCTTGTGGATGAATTCAAAAAGAGCCACGGGGTCGATCTGTCCAAGGACAAGATGGCGATGCAGCGGCTGAAAGAGGCGGCGGAGAAGGCGAAGATCGAGTTGTCCGGCATGAATGCGACGACGATCTCTCTTCCCTTCATTTCCATGACGGAAGCGGGACCTGCGCATCTTGAGATCGAGCTGACCCGCCAGAAGTTTGAGACGCTGATTGCAGATCTTGTCGAAAAGACGGCAGAGCCCATGCGGCTCGCCATGAAGGACGCGGGCCTGAGTTACAAGGATATCGACAAGGTGATCTTGGTCGGCGGTTCCACGCGTGTTCCCGCGGTGGTGGAAAAAGTGAAGCAGATCACCGGGAAGGAGCCCTTCAAGGGCATCAATCCCGACGAGTGCGTGGCGATCGGCGCGGCGATCCAGGGCGGCGTTTTGACGGGCGAGGTCAAGGATGTGCTTTTGCTCGACGTTATGCCTCTGTCGCTCGGGATCGAGACGCTCGGCGGCGTCTTTACCCGACTGATCGATCGGAATACCACCATTCCCGTCAAAAAGAGCCAGGTGTTCTCCACGGCGGCGGACAATCAGACGAGCGTCGAGATCCATATCCTGCAGGGCGAACGCGAATTCTGCAGGGACAACAAGACGATGGGAAGATTTATGCTCACGGGCATTGCTCCCGCACCCCGCGGCATTCCTCAGATCGAAGTGACTTTCGACGTCGACGCCAACGGTATCGTGCATGTCGAAGCCAAGGATCTCGGAACCGGCAAGAGCACGGATATTACGATCACCTCTTCGACCAATCTGTCTGAAGATGAGATTAACAAAGCGGTCAAGGAGGCGGAGCAGTACGCAGAGGAGGACAAGAAGCGCAAGAAGAAGGTCGACAGCCGCAATAAGCTCGACGGACTCATCTTCTCGGTGGAGCAGACGATGAAGGAGGGCGGCGACAAACTTGCGGAGGAAGATAAACAGACCTTGCAGGAGGCCGTGGACGAGGCGAAGAAAGAGCTCGACTCCGACGACGAAGATCGGTTCAATGCGGCATATGAGGCGCTTTCGAACAAGATCCAGCCCATCTTCCAAAAGATGTACCAGCAGAACGCGGGTGCGCAGGGCGCCGCTCCCGACGGAGACGGTGCGGGTGACGAGGAGTTCCATCAGTAACTGAATGCAGTCGAGGAATCGACAGCCGGATCGCCGCGCCTTTGGGCGCGGCTTCGGCGGATAAACGGGTAAAACGAGTTTCGTTTTCCGCGGAAAGGGGAACTGAGTTATGGCAGAGAAAAAAAATTATTATGAAATACTCGGCGTGAGCAAGACGGCGACGGAGGAGGAGATCAAGGCGGCTTATAAGCGGCTCGTCAAGCAGTATCATCCCGACCTCCATCCGAACGACAATCTCGCCGCAGAAAAATTCAAAGAAATCAACGAAGCGAACGAGGTTCTTTCCGACAAGCAGAAACGGGCGGCGTACGATTACGAGCTCGAGCATCCCGGCATGGGCGGCATGGGCGGTATGGGCGGCATGGGCGGCGGATTTTCCGGATTCGGGGGATTCGGCGATATTTTCGACAGTATTTTTCAGGGATTCGGCGGAAGCGCCTCCGTCCAGCGGGACACTTCAGGAGAAGACATTCAGATTGAGATGCGTCTTTCGTTTATGGACGCGGCGAAGGGTTGCTCCAAGGAACTGTCCTATTATCGCAACGAGAGCTGTTCTTCCTGTCGGGGGACGGGCGCAAAGAACGGAACGGCGTACAAGACCTGTCCCAAATGCGGCGGCAAGGGGCAGGTGCGCTTCACGCAGGATACCATGTTCGGCAGGACGGTTCGCGTCGGAGCCTGTCCCGATTGCGGCGGGCGCGGGAAGATCGTGACGGAAAAATGTCCGGACTGCAAGGGGAAGGGATCCCAGCGGCGGGAGACCAAGATCACGATCAACATTCCCGCGGGCGTAGACAACAACTCTTATCTCAAGAAGCGAGGCTACGGACAGGCGGGCGTCGACGGAGGTGCGCCGGGCGATCTGATCGTCGTGTTCCGCGTCGAACCGCACAAACTCTTCCAGCGCAAGAATCTCGATCTTTATCTCGATCTCCCCGTTCCCTATGCGACGGCGGCACTCGGCGGTACGGTCAAGGTGCCGGATATCGACGACGTGTTCGAGTATCAGATCCCGGAGGGGACGCAGTCCGGGTCGACGTTTACCGTGCGGGGAAAAGGGCTGCGCACCAAAAACGGGACGGGGAATCTCTATTTGCGCGTTTTTGTGGAAGTTCCCGCCAAACTGTCCAGAGAGCAGAGACGCAAGATCGAAGAGGCGGGGGCGGCGTGCGACATCCGTCAGTACGATAAATCCAAAAAATATGCCGATGCGCTTTCCGCGCTGTACGGGAAAGATCCCTATAAGAATTGAACAAAAAAATCCGTCCTGCGATTGCGCGGACGGATTTTTTGTTCATGACAGAGAGGATTCCATTATTTTCGGACGTCCTTTTCTTTTTCGGCTTTCTTTTTTTCGGCGCGGCGTTCGATGCGGAATGCCGCAAGGCGCGTTGGCTCTTTTCCGCAGGCGATCAGGACCGGGATAAGGAAGAGAAACGCGCCGACAAAGTTGCAGATGAGGTCGCCCATCGTATCGATGAGCGCTGTGCCGCGTTTGTCGCTTACGAGGTAAGTTCCGTTTCCCAAGTCCTCGATGAGTCCGGCGGCCCAGCGCTGATTGTTATAGCCCGGAATGACGGAGTCGACGGTGTATTCGAAGATCTCCCAGATATAGCCTACCGCCAGGGCAAACAGGAAGGCGATGACGACGGCGGCGACGACCTTGCGCAGGCCTGTCGGCTGATCCTGCAACAGAAGCGAAGCGATCTCCAGACCGACAATCGCAAAGAGCGGACCGCTCAGGGTGTGCAGAATTTTATCCCATGCGGGAATGAGTTCGTAAAGCCCGTAGACAGTTCCGCCTGCAAGCGCCGCAAAGGCGAAAACGGGAAGGGCGATTTCCAGAAAGAGCGAAAATCGGATGCGGAAGATCCGCTCGACGGGAAAGACGATCGTCATCATGACAAAGCACAGCAGGGCATACCAAAGCCTGCGCAATACGAGAGCTTCGGTGATCAGTTCTTGCTGATAACGCACGGCATTGACCGCGATTCCCGCGACAAGGGCAAGCAAAAGAGCACTCCAAACACAGAAGACGGCAAGGGCCTTTTTATCGGGAAACAGACGCGAGAAGGAAGCTGGTTGCATAGAATCTCCTTTTTGTTCTGCGTCTATCTTAACGTATGCGACGGAGTTCGTCAAGCAATTTGGGAAAGACGAAGGGACCTTCCGGAACAAAATTTTTGCGGGTGCAAAAGAAGCGTTTTACATTCAACATAGAAAAGAGTATAATGGAGGGGAATTGCAGAGGAGAAAACATGAACAAAGATCTCACCGTGGGGAAGCCTGTCCGTGTTCTTTGGAAATTTTGCCTTCCGCTGTTCGGAAGCATCCTTTTTCAGCAGGCATACAATATTGCAGACAGTTTGGTCGCGGGCAAATTTGTGGGAGAGGAAGCGCTCGCCGCCGTCGGGAACGGATATGAGATCACTTTGATCTTTCTCGCTTTCGCATTCGGGTGTAACATCGGCTGCTCGGTCGTCGTCTCCCGTCTGTTCGGGTCAAAGCAGTATCGCGATCTGAAAACGGCGGTCTGGACGACATTTTTTGCGAGTGCGGCGGTTTGCCTCTTTTTAATGGGCTTCGGGCTGCTCTTCTGCCGTCAACTGCTCGGCTGGATCCGTACTCCGGAGAACGTCGTCGGCGATTCGGAACTCTATCTTCGGATCTATATCTACGGATTGCCCTTCGTCTTTTTTTATAATGTGGCAACGGGGATCTTTTCTGCGCTCGGGGACAGCAAAACGCCCTTTTTCTTTCTTGCTGCCTCTTCTGTCGCGAATATCGGCGTGGACATTGCCTTTGTGACGCTTGTTCGCTGGGGCGTGGCGGGTGTGGCGTGGGCGACCTTTCTCTGTCAGGGAGTCAGTTGCGTGCTGGCGCTCGTCGTCGTCATGATCAAGCTCGGGAAGATCCCCTGTACGGAAAAGGCACCGCTTTTTTCGAAGAGGCTTCTGAAGAATCTTGCGTTTGTCGCCGTTCCGAGCATCTTTCAGCAGTGTTTTATTTCCTTCGGAAATCTTGCCATTCAGGGGATCATCAATCCCTACGGCTCTTCCGTGATGGCGGGATATTCCGCGGCGATCAAACTCAACAATCTTGTCATCACGGCGGTCAATACGCTTGCGAACGGAGTTTCCAACTACGTCGCGCAGAACATCGGCGCAGGAAAACGGGAGCGGATCCGACCCGGATTCCGTGCGGCGTGGGGCATGGTCTGGATCCTCTGCGTTCCGATCGTCCTGCTGTATGTTGCGGCGGCAAATCCTCTCATCGGACTGTTCATGGAAAGTCCGACGGAGGAGGCGATGCGAACGGGGGTGCTCTTTCTGCGCATTGTCTCTCCCTTCTATTTTTTCGTCTCGGTGAAAGTCGTGGCCGACGGGGTCCTGCGGGGAGCGGGGTTGATGGTGCGGTTCATGACTACGGCGTTTCTCGATCTTGCCTTGCGCGTGGCGCTCGCGGCGGTTCTCTCTGCCTCTTTCGGTTCGGTCGGGATCTGGTGCGCCTGGCCGATCGGCTGGGCGATTTCGACTTCGCTGTCTCTGTTTTTCTATGCTCGGGTGCGTTGGGAAAAACCCGCCTCCGAACCGCAGGCGGCGCAGACCTGACGCACAGTGCTTTTGCCGCTTTTCGGCGGAGAATTTTTATCAATCCGAGACCCGCAGATCTCGGCAGGGTTCAAAAGGGCTTTCCCGATGGAAAGGAGAGCGCGGCAAAGAGGGTCTCCGTCAGATAAAACAGAGAGAAAACATCGTTGGTATGCAAAAAATATCAGGTAAGAGACAAATCTTCCGAAGAAAAAATGAGGGACCGAAACGCTTTTTCACGGGAAGCAGAGAACGATCGTCTGTTCGCCAGGTCGTCATATGCGCGGCTTGCGCGCCGCTGGTAGTATTAGGGCTAATAGCCCGAAACTGAAAATCCACCGCTTTGGTCGGTGGATTTTCTTTCACAAAATTATTTTAAAATACCGAAAAAATCTTTCAGGCAGTTTACTTTTGCCTGAAAATAGAGTAAAATAGGAAAAAATGGGGAAATCGCTTTTTCGGAGGAAGTATGGGATTTTTTTCCCGGCTCAGAGCCGTAATTGCACAACTGCGCCCGATGCGCCGCAGGCGGAAGCCGCGGCTCGGCATTGCATTCGGGAGCGGGGGAGCGAAGGGAATGGCTCATCTCGGTGCTTTGAAGGCGTTCGAAGAGGCCGGGATACGCTTCGATGTCGTGACGGGCACGTCCATCGGAGCGATCGTCGGTGCGCTGTATGCCAAGGGATTTACCTCTGCCGATATGGTGCATATCGTCGAAAATCTCAACCGCAGGGAGTTTTCTAAGAATTTGCGTCCCTATGCCGACCTGTCTTTTACAAGAGAGTATTTGAAAAACTATGTCGACGGAGAAGTTTCGTCCCTGCCGCTTCCCTTTGCCGCGTGGGCGACAGACGCAGAGACCAACGAAGGCGTGCTGCTCGATTCGGGAGACCTGACGAGCGCACTGGTCGCGTCTTCTGCCATTCCGCCCTTTTTTCGAAGCGTAGAGCGGGAGGGGAGAAAACTGTATGACGGTGCATTCACCAACGCCGTCCCGTCCGATATCTGCCGCGATCTCGGAGCAGATTTTGTGATCGGCATCGATCTGGCGGCGTTTAGGGTTCCGGAAGAGGAACAAGGCATGGTCCGCCGTCTGTTCGGGGCCGCAGTTCAGAAGATCACGCCCGTCAGGCGGACAGCGGACTGCATTTCCCGCGGATATGCGGCGGCGGACATCGTGTTGCGTCCGCGGTTGGGAGAGTATCGCGCGACAGACATTTCTTCTGCGGCAATGAAAAAGATGTTTGAGCTCGGTTATGACGAGGCGAGCGCTCGGATCGGGGAGATCCGTGCGGCGATCGCGGCACGGGAGAAGAAATGAGACCGGAGGCGCGCCGCTCTCCGAGGGAGCGGGTTTTGATCAGGAAGGCGGTTCATTCGCTGATTGCGGTTCTGTTTGTGGCGGCGCTGGCGGTGTTCGATTGTTGTTTTTCCTATTATGCACTGCTTCCCGCTGCGGATCTTTCCGCGCGCAAAGAGGGCGAGCTGCGTCTTCATTTTCTCGATGTGGGACAGGGGGATTGCACGGTCGTTGAATTTCCGGAGGGAGACGTGCTTGTCATAGACGCCGGCGGCGAATCCCGTTCCGATCATATCAAACTCGTTCGCTATCTCAAGGGATTGCATCCCGTCTCCGTAAGTATGCTTGCAACGCATTCGGATCTCGATCACATCGGCGGTTTTTCTGTGCTTCTTTCGGAATTCGGTGCGGAAACGTTTTATCTTCCCGCTTTCGATGACGGGAGCGGGGAATATGACGCGCTGCTTGCGGCGGCGGAAGAGGCGGGCTGCAGGCAGGTTGCGCTCTCCCGGTATTGTACGATTTCCCGACCCTGCGGGGCTTATCTCGTCTGCCTGTCTCCCTATTCATCCGGCGAGACAGACGGAAACGACGCTTCCGTTGTGCTGTACCTCTCTTATCTCGGGACGACGGCAGTCCTTTGCGGAGACATTTCCTCCGCTCGGGAGAAGTTGCTGGTACGGGAGAATGCGTTGGATGAGACGCTTTTTTCGAGCGGGACCTGTTCCGTGCGTCTTTCGGATACGGATATTTTGAAAGTAGCGCATCACGGGTCTGCGGATTCGTCTTCGGCGGAATGGCTGGATTTGCTCGATGCGGAAGTTGCCGTGATCTCCTGCGGGAGGGGAAATACCTATTCGCATCCTGCGGGGGAGACATTGGACAGGCTGAGCGCGGCGGGCGCGGAGATTTACCGCACGGATGAATTGGGGGACATCGTCATCGGCATCGGTGCGGACGGTTATTTGATTTCGATCAAACAGGAGGATTGAGATGAAGGTCGCCACAGCGGGAGAATCGCACGGAAAGGGGCTGTTTGCCATCATCGAAGGACTGCCTGCGGGATTGGAGATCGATATTTCCCGTATCGATGAACAGCTTGCTCTGCGGCAGGGCGGATACGGAAGGGGAGGACGGCAGAAGATCGAAAACGATCGCGTCGAAATTCTTACGGGGGTGCGCAACCGCGTGACGCTGGGCAGTCCCGTGACGCTTACCGTATGCAACAAAGATTACGAAAACTGGAAGGAATATATGGCACCCGAGGGCTGCGATCTTTCCCGGCGGCGTCTTACGGCGGTGCGGCCGGGACATGCGGATCTGGCGGGTGCGGAAAAATTCGGAACGGACGATGCGCGCAATGTTCTGGAGCGGGCGTCTGCGCGGGAGACCGCCATCCGGGTTGCCGCGGGGACGGTTTGCCGTCTTTTGCTTGAAAAACTCGGCGTCGTTGTCGCGGGATTTGTGCGCTCGGTCGGAACGGCGACCGATGAGCGGGAATATTTGTTTTCCGATATTTTGAAAGCAAAGTCTTCGGAACTCGGGATGCTCGATCCTGAGGCGGAGCGCGAGGCCAAGGCGCTCATTGACCGTGCGCGCGCGACGGGAGATACCCTCGGCGGTGTTGTGGAGCTGCGTGCCTGCGGCTTGAAGCGCGGGTTCGGGAGCTGTATGACTTTCTCCGAAAAGCTGGATGCGCGGCTCTGCTCTGCGCTCATGGGCGTGCAGGCGATCAAAGGCGTGGAGATCGGCCTCGGATTCGAAGCGGCGCGCCGGGCGGGCAGCGAAGTCCATGATGAGATTTTTTACGACAAGAAACGCGGATTCTTTCGTGAAAGCAACCGAGCAGGTGGGATCGAAGGCGGGATGTCGAACGGGGAAGAACTCATTCTTCGGGCCGCCATGAAGCCTATTCCGACTTTGAGAAAAGGACTGCAGACCGTGGATCTTCAGACGAAGGAACCGACGCGCGCCGCGGCAGAGCGCAGCGACGTCTGCGCCGTGACTGCCTGCTGCGTTGTGTTGGAGAGCGTGCTCAGTACGGAGCTCTGCGCCGTCGTGCTGGAGCGGCTCGGAGGGGATCGGATGCAAGAGGTGATTTCCCGATACGGAGGGCTGCCCCGATGAGAGAATGGACGTTTTCCGTGCAAAAATCTGCCCGCGTCTGCAATATTTTTTGCGGAGAGGGGGCGAGGGAAGAGCCGCTTGCCCGAGCAGTTGCGCCATACAGAAAACGGTTTGTCTTTACGGATGCCAATGTGCACAGGCTGTACGGGAACTGGATCCGAGCCGCCTTTCCGGAAACGACGGTGGTTGCCATGCCGGCGGGGGAGGAATATAAGACGCCGGAGACGCTGCTGTCCCTCTTGCGCGCCATGGCGCAGGCAGAACTGCATCGCGGAGACTGTCTGATCGCGGTCGGCGGCGGTGTGGCGGGAGATATCGGCGGGCTTGCCGCCGCGCTCTATATGCGCGGGATCGCCTGCATTCAGGTGCCGACGACACTGCTTGCTCAGGTGGATTCTTCGGTAGGCGGGAAGACGGCGGTGGATCTTGGCGGAGTGAAAAACCTCGTCGGCGCCTTCTGGCAGCCGAACACGGTGATTGCCGATCCCGTTTTTCTCTCTACGCTTCCGCCGCGGGAGATTCGTTGCGGACTGGGGGAGATCGTAAAACACGGCGCGCTGCATGCGCCGCTGTTTTCGCGGCTGGAAGAAGGAGAAGCCCGTTTAAGCGAGATCGGATTTCTCGCTTCGCTCGTGGAGGATAACATTGCGTTTAAGCTGTCTGTCGTTCGGGAGGATCCTGAAGAGAACGGGATTCGGAAATCCCTCAATCTCGGGCATACTACGGCGCATGCGCTCGAATTGAGCCTGAAAACGCTCTCACACGGAGAATGCGTGTTGCTCGGGATCGTGTTGGAAGGGGAACTCGCCCAAGAGCGTCTTGATTGCGACAAGGAATATTTGCGGCGGCTCCGCACGATCTGCGCGGCGGCGCTGGGCGGATTTCCCGCGCTTCCGCCCCTCAGGGAAGCCCTGCGGCTCGCGCGGCTCGACAAGAAAAACATCGGGGAGGAAGTGACGGTTACGGCGCCGATCGGGATGGGCCGCTATGCGGTCTTTTCGCTCCCCTGGGAGGAATATGCGCGGGGGATCGAGCGCGCGGGGAGGAAGATATGCTGAAACTTGCGGTGGTCGGAAAGGACGTGTCTGCGTCCCGCAGTCCGCAGATGCACGAATTTATTCTGCGCAGAATGGGGAGCGGGTGTTCATATGAAAAGATCTCTCTGTCTCCCGCCGAATTTTCCGGGTATGCAGAGGAATTGTTTTCGCGTTTCGACGGATTCAACGTCACGATCCCCTTCAAACGGGATATCCTGCCTTTTTTGAACGGAATAGAGGGGGATGCTGCCAAATTCGGAGCAGTGAATACTGTTTTCTGCGAAGAACGGCTGGGGTACAATACGGACGGGTATGGCTTCATGCTGATGCTCGAAGGCGCGGAGATTGCGGTAAAGCGCGAATCGGTGCTTGTCTTGGGTGCGGGCGGCGCGGGCAGGAGCTGTGTGAGAAAGCTGCGGGACGCAGGAGCCGAAGTTTTTGTCTTTGAGCGTGACGCCGCGCGCCTGAAAACGGTGTTGCAGGAAATCGGTGGCTTTACCCCCCTTGACGAGGTACCGTTGAGAAAATTCGGACTTATCGTAAATTGTACCGGAATCGGAATGCACGATACGGAGGGTAAGACTCCGGAGATCGTAACGGAAAAAGGGGTTCGTGTTCCGGTGGGAGAAGAATTGCTCTCTCTCGCGGGAGCCGCTGCAGATCTCATCTACGAGCCTGCGGAATCGGAATTCCTGCGCATTGCACGCGAGGCGGGAAAGAAGACGGTGAATGGGGAGTCTATGCTGTTTTATCAGGCATATCGTGCGGATTGCATCTGGCTGGGCAGAGAACCTTCTGCAGACGAGGCGAAACAATTATATCGGGCATATCGGGAGGAAGCATGAAATTACTGGTCATCAACGGCGTGAATCTCGCGCTTACGGGACGGCGGGAAAAAACAATCTACGGGGCGCGGACACTCGGCGAAATCAATGCGGATCTTGCGGTTTTTTGCGCGGAACAGGGGCATGAAGTCGAATTTTTCCAAAGCGATCTGGAAGGAGCGCTTTGCGAGAAGCTGGGAGAGGCGGAAGGAAAGTATGACGGGATCGTTCTCAACGCGGGAGCGTTTACGCATTATTCCTATGCGCTGCGCGATGCGATTGCCGCGATTTCCGTTCCCGTTGTCGAAGTGCATATGTCCAACGTGCAGGCGCGGGAAGAATTTCGCCGCAGATCGGTCTTGACGGAGGTCTGTCGGGGAGAGATCCTCGGATTCGGGGAAAACAGCTATCGTTTGGCATTGGAGAGTTTTTGGTTATGAATATCGTACTTTGCGGCATGATGGGAGTAGGGAAAACAAGCGTGGGCGTGAAGATCGCCGAGCTTACGGGCAGAAGATGGTTTGATACGGACATCGTCATTACAGACCGACACGGCAGGATCTCCGATCTTTTCGAGTATTACGGAGAGGCGCATTTCCGCGCCCTGGAGACGGAGGTTGTACGCGAACTGGCAGAGCAGGACGGGCTTGTCATTTCCACGGGCGGGGGGCTCGTGCTCATGCCGGAAAATAACGAGCTGCTCAAACGGAACGGAAAGATCGTGTTTCTGCGCGCGACGTTTGAGAGTCTGCTTGACCGCGTCCGAGCAGACGCGGTGCGGCCTCTGCTGAAAAACACGGGAAAAACGGCGGAACGGCTGGGCGAATTGCTGCGCGAACGGACGCCCGTCTATGAGCACGTCGCGGACTATATCGTGGATACGGACGGAAAAGAGATCGATCAGGTGGCAGAAGAAGTTGTCGCGCTGTTTAAGGAATTTGAACAAGAATGAAACGGGCGCTTGTGACGGGCGGGACGCGCGGAATCGGGCTTGAGGTTTGCCGCCTGCTTTCTCGGCGCGGGTATTTTGTGACGGGACTGTATTCGCGGGATGAGGCGGCGGCAGAGCGTGCGCGGGGCGAGCTTTCTTTTGCAGAGTTTATACGTGCTGATGTGTCGGATGAAGCGCAGATCAGAGAGGTGTTCTCTGAAATTCCCGCACTCGATTTGCTCGTCAACAACGCCGGGATTGCACAATTTTCGCAGGTACAGGATCTTTCATATTGCGACTGGATGCGTGTGATGCAGGTGAATGCCGGCGGAGTTTTCCTCTGCTGTAAATATGCGACGCAAAAGCTGCTGACGCGCGGGAAAGGCGCCATCGTCAATCTTGCCTCGGTATGGGGAGAGACAGGAGGGAGCTGTGAGAGCGCCTATTCCGCCTCGAAAGGCGCGGTGATCGCCTTTACCAAGGCGCTTGCCAAAGAACTGGCTCCTTCCCGTATTACCGTGAACTGTGTATCGCCCGGCGTGATCGATACGGACATGAATGGCGCGCTCGGAGGCGAGGCGCTGCGTGCGCTGGCAAGCGAGATTCCCCTTGGGAGATTGGGAAGAGCGGAGGAGGTAGCGCAGGCGGTACTCTTTTTGGCGGAACAGGAGTATCTCACCGGGCAGGTCTTAAGCGTAAACGGGGGATTTTACATTTAACAGAAAATGGAAAGGGCGGTCCTTTCAGACCGCCCTTTAATATTTGCTGTTTTAGATAGTATTATGTTACAAATAGTATATACTATGCCAGACATAGTACTGAGAAATTTGTGTATTTTTTTACTTTTTTTTCAAAAAAAGAGGATTTTTTTGGGAAGTCAGCGAAATAAATCACGAAACGGACCAACGATATGCCGCGGCTTTTGCAGCAGAGGACGAGGATGCGTATAAAAGAAAGAACCTATGAAAAAGAGAGGATGTTTCTTTCTCCCTATGCAAAAAAATCGTTTGAAAGCGCCGGGAGGCTGAGAGAAGAGCCCTCCTGCGCAATGCGGACAGATTTCCAGCGCGACAGAGACAGAATCATATATTCCAAGGCATTCCTGCGTCTCAAAAATAAAACGCAGGTATTTTTCGCGCCCGACGGAGATCACTATATGTCAAGACTGACGCATACGCTGGACGTCAGTCAGATCGCTCGTTCGCTTGCCCGTTCTCTCTCCCTCAACGAGGACCTTGCCGAGGCAATTGCACTGGGGCACGATCTGGGACACACGCCTTTCGGACACGTCGGCGAGAGAGTTCTCAATCAACTTTCGCCCTTCGGTTTCCGCCACAGTGAGCAGTCTTTGCGCGTGGTGGATGTGCTGGAGAAGGACGGAAAGGGCCTCAATCTCACCTCGGAAGTGCGGGACGGAATTTTGAACCATACCAAGAGCGGCACTCCGTCGACGCTTGAAGGCGTTGCGGTGTCCCTTGCGGACCGCATTGCCTATATCAATCACGACATCGAAGATTCGATGCGCGCGGGTTTTTTGCGCGTGGAAGAACTGCCTGCGTTTGCCATCCGTGCATTCGGAAGAGATACCTCTGAGCGCATCAATACTGCCATCAAAGACATTGTTGAGGAGTCGGAGGACAAGCCGTATGTTCGGATGTCCGAGGAGAAGGGAGAGGCGTTGGAACAGCTGCGGGCGTTTATGTTCGAGCATGTCTATGAGCGCGCAAACAAACTCATTCAGGAAAATGCGGAACGAATGCTCTGCGCGCTTTTTGATTTTTTCATGAAACATCCCGACGATCTGCCTCCGCTCTATCTTTCTCGCATGGAGGAAGACGGCGAGCCGCGCGTGATCTGCGATTATCTTTCATCAATGACCGATCGATATGCCATCACGCTATTCAAGCGGCTGTTTGTGCCGCAGGAGGGCAGCGTATGAGAGACGACGCGTTTGCCGAGTTTCTCAACGAACTCAAGGCAAAGAACGATATCGCGGAAGTGATCGGTTCTTATATCAAATTGGAGCGGAAGGGCTACAATTATTGGGCGTGCTGTCCTTTCCATCACGATAAGACTCCCTCGTTTTCCGTCAATTCCGTGGATAAATACTATCATTGCTTCGGATGCGGTGCTTCCGGCGATGTCATCGGATTTATTAAGGCGTATGAAAACGTCGATTTCAACCAGGCGGTTGAGATCTTGGCGGCGCGCGCGAAGATGAAGGTCCCCGCACGGGACGAGCGTTCTGCCAAAGAGGCGGAGGCACGCAAGCGCAAGAAAGATCGTCTGCTTGCGCTCATGAAGGACGCGGCGCGTTTTTACAGGGGCAACCTCTATTCGGGCGGTGCGGATGCCTGCCTTGCCTATTTGGAGAGACGGGGCATTGCGCCGACCACGATCAAAAAGTTCGGGTTGGGTGCTTCGTTGGATTATTTTTCGCTTCCCTCCCGTTTGCTTTCGCTCGGTTACAGCCGAGAAGAATGTCTTGAAAGCGGTGCGTGCAGTCAGAGCGAACAGGGCAAGCTTATCGATTCGCTCGGAGAACGTCTCATCGTTCCCATCATCAACCAGATGGACGAGGTGATCGCCTTCGGGGGGAGGGTGATCGGGGAGACGTCGCGGGCGAAATACAAGAATTCCCGCGAGACGGCACTGTTCGAAAAAAGCAAAAATCTGTTCAATCTCAATCTTGTCCGCAGAGAAAAACGTGCGGGTCCCATTCCTTATCTGATTATGGTGGAGGGATATATGGATGTGATCTCTCTGGTGCAGGCGGGATTTTCCAATGTGGTTGCCAGCATGGGGACTTCTCTGACCAAAGAACAGGTGCGTCTTTGCAAACGATATGCAGACAGCGTGCTGATCAGTTACGACGGGGATTTTGCGGGGCAGAAGGCGAATTTGCGCGGGTTGGAGATCCTCAAACAGGAGGGGATCCGGGTACGGGTCGTCCCTCTTCCGGAGGGGAAGGATCCGGACGACGTCATACGTGCCTCAGGGCCTGAGGGATATCGGCGGTGTCTCGATGCCGCGATGCCGCTCATCGATTTCCGTCTCCGTGCGGCGCAGAGCAAATACGATCTTTCCCGGACGGACGAAAAACGGGAGTTTGTGCGCGAGGCGATCGGGATCGTTCGGGAAGCCGAAAGTGAGACGGAGCGGGAAGAACTCCTCAAACGCATTTCCGCCGCTACGGACGTGAGCATGAGTGCGCTGAGGCGGGATTATGAGGGCGCCCCTGCCAAACAGCCGGAGCCGGTCTTTCCCGTCGTCGTGCCCGCCGAGGACAGTGTTTCGGGGGAGCGGAAAGCGGAGCGGTTTGTGTTGGCAGCGTGCCTCTTTTCCAAACCCTATGCAAAGGACTGCGACATCGGTTCGCTGGAATTCGGAGACGAAACGCTTTCCCGAATCGCAGACTTTATCAGGCGGGGCAGAGCGCAGGGAAACCTTCGGCCGAGCGGGCTGTTTGACGAGATGGATGCGGAAGGAGAATTATCCGAAGTACTCAATCTCGATTATGCCGACAATTTGGACGGAGCGCGTGCGGAGCGCTATTTCCGAGACTGTCTCGCGACGCTTCGTCTGCGGTCGATCAACCGAAAAATCTCTTTGTGCAGGGAAGAATACGCGGCGGCGGAGACGAAGGAGGAAAAGGGTGAGATCCTTTCCCGTTTGGCGGAGCTGACGCGGCAACTGAAAAATTATCGGAACTGAATCCGGGAGGAACAATATGGCAGTAACCGAACAAAAAGTTTGTGAGATCATAGACGGGATCGCCTCTTCTTATAAGATGAAGGGAAGCATCTCGACCAATGCGTTGTGCGACTTGTTGGAAAAATACGATCTCAATCCTACGCAGATGGAGCAGATCTATAAGGCTCTGCCTGAAGCTGGAATTCAGATCTTCGACGAAAACGAGCGGGAAAAAGAACTGTTCGAACAGGCGCTTTCCGACATCGGCCTGGACGATCCCGTTAAAATGTATCTGAAGGATATCGGGCGGGTGCCGCTCCTGTCGGGAGACGAGGAGATCGAGCTGGCGCGATTGATGCAGGAGGGCGACGAATGTGCGAAAAAGCGACTTTCGGAGGCAAATCTCCGTCTCGTCGTCTCGATCGCAAAGCGCTATGTCGGAAGAGGAATGCTTTTCCTCGATCTGATCCAAGAGGGAAACCTCGGCCTGATGAAGGCAGTGGAAAAATTTGATTATCAAAAGGGTTTCAAGTTTTCCACATACGCGACCTGGTGGATCCGGCAATCCATTACCCGTGCCATTGCCGATCAGGCTCGGACGATCCGTATTCCCGTTCATATGGTGGAGACGATCAATAAACTTACCCGCGTTTCCCGGATGCTGTTGCAGGAGAACGGGCGGGAGCCGACGCCGGAAGAGATCGCAGAAGCGATGGAAGTTGACGTGGCGCGCGTGCGGGAGATCCAAAAGATCGCACAGGACCCCGTTTCTCTCGAAATGCCCATCGGCGAAGAGGAAGATTCGCATCTGGGCGATTTCATTGAAGACGACAAGACGCAGACGCCCGGCGATTCCGTGGCGTTCATCATGCTCAAAGAACAGCTTTTGGGCGTGCTCGATACGCTGACCCCGCGCGAAGAAAAGGTGCTTCGCCTGCGCTACGGCATCGATGACGGGAAACCGCGCACGCTGGAGGAAGTGGGAAAGGAATTTAACGTAACGAGGGAGCGCATCCGTCAGATCGAGGCAAAGGCGCTCCGCAAGCTTCGTCATCCCAGCCGCAGCAAAAAACTGCGCGATTTTCTTGACTGATGGGCAGGATCGAAATTATCTGTTCTCATCTCACGCCTGCGCGCATGTTCGCGGACGTGGGGTGCGATCACGGCTATTGTTCCCGTTATATGCTTGAGCGCGGATTGTGTGAAAAGGCATATCTGTCGGATATCAGCGCGGGCAGTTTGGCCAAAGCGAAAGGGCTCTTGCGGCATTATTTTTCACAGGGCAGATGTGAATTTATCTGCGCAGACGGCATGAAGGGACTTCCCCCCGGGTGCGATCTCGTACTCATCGCCGGGCTTGGCGGGGAGGAGATCGTGCGCATTCTTTCGGAGGGATATTTGCCCGAACGGTTTGTGCTGCAGCCGATGAAAAATGCGGAAAAAGTGCGCGCGTTTTTGTTGGAAAAGGGTTGCGGGATCGAGACCGACTATACGTTTGAGGACGGCGCATTTTACGAACTGATCGCGGGAAAGAGAGAGGGAGGTTCGGTTTACGGTACGTGGGAGATCGAATACGGGAGAGACAATCTCGCCCATCCTTCGGTTGCGTTTCGCCGAAAACTCGCCGCAGAACGGGAAAAACTGCGCGGCTATCTCAAGAGCCCCATGCAGAGAGAGAGCCGCGAAAATATTTTGCAGAGGCAATACGCGCTGGAGGTGATTATCGATGCGATTGAAGGAGATCTGTGAGCTTGTGGACAAAACCGCTCCGTTTTCGATCAGCGGCGCTTATTGCAGGGAATACGGCGGTTACGACAACAGCGGGATTCTCGTCGACTGCGGAAGGGAGATCACGGGCGTGCTTTTTTCGCTCGATTTGTCCCGCGCGGCGGCGGAGGAGGCAAAGAAAAGGGGAGCTCAGCTCATTGTCACCCACCATCCCGCCATTTATTCGCCGATCCGTTCGCTTGCACAGGAGGGAGAAGGGGCGTTGGTGCTCGCTTGCGTACAGGCCGGGATCTCGGTGATCTCGGCGCATCTCAATCTTGACATGGCGGAGGGCGGCATCGACGATTGCCTTATGCGCGGATTAGGCGGAACGAAGCCGCTCGCACTGTTTGAGACTCCGGCAGGGGGAGCCTATGGCCGGATCTTCGAGGTGGAAGAGACTCCGCTCGAACGGTATGCGGAGCAGGTAAAAAAGACGTTTCGTACGCATCGGCTTCTCGTGTACGGGGAACGCCCCGTGCGGCGCGCGGCTTGTTTTTGCGGCGCCGGCATGACCGAGGGGAGCGTCGCGTTTGCATTGCGCGAAGGGGCAGATACCTTTGTCTCGTCCGACCCCAAGCACCATCTGATTGTGCAGGCGGCGGAAGGAGGCATGAACGTGCTCATTTTGACCCATTATGCGGCGGAGACCTACGGGTTTCATTGTTTTTACGAGCGGATGAAGGCGAGTCTGCAGACGAAATGCGCGTTTTTTGCAGACGAGCGATATCTTTGATCGGACGGAATTTAAAAAGTGACCGAAACGGAGGAATTATATATGGCACTGAAAGAGCTGCTGGAGTATCAAAAAGTCGACGGAGAGCTGCGCAAGATCGAACAGGAGATTGCCGCGAGCGACGAACGGAAAAAGTATCTCCAGGCAAAAAAATTCATGGAAAATGCGAGCGAAAAGTTGGAGGCGGCGGACAAGCGCGCCCAGGAACTGAAGGCGCTTGCGCAAAAGCTGACGGCTGGTTATTCTGAGATCGGCAAGGCAATCGCGGAATATTCCGATCTCGAAGAGATGATCGCTGACGGAGGAGACGTCTCTTTCTATAAAAAGAACGTTCAGGTGCTTTCCGATCGACTTCGCGCGCTCAAGGGAGAGGTGCTCAAACTTGTTTCCGACATCGAAGGTGCGGTGGAGGAATATCAGAAGCTGAAAAAGCAGACGATCACCATGCAGAAACAGTATCGGGAATACAACGAAAAATTCAAGGAGATCAAAAATGCACGGGCAGAAGAAGTCCGCGAGATCAGCGAACGTCTTGAAAAACTCGGAAAAGGGATCCCGGAGAATATTCTTGCGAAGTACAAGCAGAAGCGGAAGGAGCGCATCTTTCCCGTCGTCGCTCCGCTGACGAACGGACGGTGTATTTGCGGCATGGATTTTGCGATCGCCCAGCAGGGTGCGCTTTCGGGCGGGAATGTCATCGAATGCGAGCATTGCCATCGGTTCATCTATAAAGACTGACCAAAATTTGCGGAGACGCGGGTCTTTTTCACGCAATTTCCCGTGCGGGCATAAAATGGAGAAATGCAAAGCGTCATCGCAAGGGTTTCACTGTCCGCCATCCTTTCAAACGCGGAAAAAATCAAGACGCGCGCGGGAGTTCCACTCATTGCCGTCGTCAAAGACGACGCCTACGGACACGGCGCGGAACGGGTCGCGCTTGCGCTTGCGGGCAGGGTGCGGGGGTTTGCCGTTGCGACGGTCGGCGAGGGAGCGGCGCTCCGCATCGCAGGCGTGAGAGAAGAGATTCTGGTGCTCACTCCGCCTTTGTGCGGGGAAGACGTGCGGCGTCTTGCCGCTTACCGTCTCACGGCGACGATCGCTTCCCGCCGTTCTCTTTTGCTGTGCGGCGAAGCGGGCGGCGCATTGCGGGCGCACGTTGCTGTCAATACCGGCATGAATCGGTTCGGCGTTCTTCCGAAGGAAGCGCTTGCCGCTTGCCGTGCGGCGCGTGCGGCGGGGATCGGCGTGACGGGCTTGTTTTCCCATTTTTATCTTCCCGCGGACGAGAGGGCGCGCGAAGAACAATATCGGTTGTTTTCAGAGTCGGCGGAGGCGGTGCGCGCGGAGTTTCCGTCGGCGCTTTTTCATCTTTCGGCGACGGGAGGAATGCTTGCGGGCAGAAAATATAATTTCGACGCCGTGCGCTGCGGAATTGCGCTGTACGGCTATTTGCCCGACGCATTCCGCGGAGCGCTCGCCGTACAGCCTGCGCTCAGCCTCTATGCCGCAGTGGCGGGGAGCGGAGAACAGTTCGGCGGGGGGATCGGATACCGTCGGGCGGAACGGGCGTTCGGGAGGCTGTATACCCTGCGTGCCGGTTACGGAGACGGCTTTTTCCGTGCGGGCGGACTCGGCGCGGAGGGGGAACTCTGCATGGATGCCTGCGTCTGCGCGGGAGCGGCGCGGGAAGGAGAGATGCGTTGTATTCTGCGCGATATGACGGAATATGCACAACGGAACGGGACGACGGAATATGAAGCGCTTGTGCGGGTGACGAAGAGGGCGGTGATCGAATACGTTTGAGAACGGAAGGGAAAACAAAGCGGAGATGAGGAAACGGTTTCTCGCCTTGCGTAAACATTGCGGGAGCAAAGAGGCAGACGAGGAGATCGCAAAGACGGTCCTATGCCGTCTGGCGGAGCGGGCGGAGCGATTTTTTATCTATCTGTCCTGCGGCACGGAAGCGGATACCCGTGCGATCGTGCGCGGGCTGTCGGCGCGGGACAAGCTCGTCTGCGTTCCCCTTGTCGAGGACGGGCGAATGCGCTGCGTTCCGATCACAGAGCGGTTGGTTTTGAACAAATACGGGATTCCGCAGCCCGAAGCGGGAGAGGAGACGACATGCGACGTCGCGCTTGTGCCTGCGCTCGCCGTAGACCGGGAGGGGTATCGTCTCGGCTATGGCGGAGGATATTACGATCGCTATTTTGCATCGCATCCGCACCTTCTCCGCATCGGGATCGTCTATTTCGGGCAGCTGACCGAACGGCTTCCCCGGGAAGAGACCGATGTCCCGCTCGACGGAGTTTTTACGGAACGAGGGATTCTGTGTTTTTCAAAGCGGGGATCCGATCGGTTTGCTTGACAGTTGACCCGAGAGCGGATATAATAGATCAAAACAAATAAGGATCGGAACAATGCTGAACGAAACTCCCAAAAAAGAAAAAAAGTTTGTGGATTATGCACATCCGACGAAGTCGCAGCTCTTTTGGCGAATCCAGAAGGAATGCTGGCGGCGAATGGTGACGCCCTATCTGATGTACTTTTTCATGAGCCTTCTGATGCTCGCCTGTCAGGCAATCGATCTGCAGAACGATACTCCGCTCGAGATCGCGCTCGGCATCGCCTGCATCGTGGGAGGAGCTTGTTATAACGGTCATCTGTGCTATCATTACGGGAGCCTGCATTACGATGCCTATTGTGCGGGCTGTCTGCACCGCAGGAATGAGACGGAGGGGATTCCGTCGGGCGGAGATCATCACGTCGAACGGGAATACCGCCCGTGGAAGGGGTTTTATATCGGGTTGCTTGTCGGCGTTCCCGTCCTCTTGTGTACGATCATCGCCGCCGCAACCGGTTCACAGACATACGGAGGGTATGCCTATTACGCCTATGTCATGTTTGCGGGTTGGGCGATCATTCCCGTCCGCTGGGTCGCCAATGCGACCGGAGCTTCGATTAGTGTCTGGTGGACGCTGCTCTTTCTGTTGCTTCCGATTGCCGTGAGCGGCGTGATGTATCTTGTCGGAGCGGCGGTCAATCGGAGCCGCCGGGAGCGGCAGGCGGAACGCGCCCGTCGGATCGAAGAAGCGGGAAAGGCGGAGAAACAGCCTCGCGTACAGACGGAGGAGCAGCGCCGCAAGACGCTGCAGTCCAAAAAAAAGAAGCGCTGACATGAGAATCATTGCCGGAAAACATCGGGGAAGAAAACTCGTTCCCTTTCAAGGACAGGACGTGCGTCCTACGGCGGATCGGGTCAAAGAATCTGTCTTTCAGATCCTGTCCGTCCGTCTTCCGGGTGTGCGGGTGCTCGATCTGTTTTGCGGAAGCGGCGCACTTGGGCTCGAGAGTCTTTCCCGCGGCGCGAAAGAGGTCGTTTTCAATGATTTCTCTGCGGAAAGCCTTGCGATCGTAAAGAAAAATCTCGCCTTGCTGAAGGAAAGCGCAAGTTGTACCAATCTGGATTTCCGTGCCTGCCTCGCCTCCGTGTCCGGAAAGTTCGGGATCATTTTTGCGGATCCCCCGTATCGGGAAGACGTGCTCGGAGAGCTCCTTTCCCTTACGGCGAAAAGAGATCTGCTCGAGAAAGACGGATTGGTCGTCTATGAGAGCGAAAAGGAGGAAGCCGCGACGGACGGATGGGAACTTGCCGATCTGCGTCGGTACGGCAGGACAAAAGTTTGTTTTTTTCGGAGGACATGACATGAAATCGTGTGTTTTTGCGGGAACGTTCGATCCTTTTACGATCGGGCACCTCGACACGGTGCAGAAAAGTCTGAAAATATTTGATGAAGTGATTGTTGCCATTGCGGAAAATAAGCGCAAACAGTGTATGTTTTCGCTCGCGTTGCGGGAGAAAATGATCCGTGCGGTGTTCTGCGGCGAACAGCGGGTGAAAACGGTCGTCTGGGACGGCGTCATCGTCGACCTTCTTAAAAGGGAGAAGACGCCTTTTTATGTGAGAGGATTGCGCAATACCGTTGATTTTGAATATGAAAATGCGGATTTTTACGCCAGCAGAGATCTCGATCCCGATATGATCACAATCTATCTCCCCTCCGAGAGAGAGCATCTTCACATCAGCTCTACGCTGGTCAAGAATTGTATTTCGTTTTCCAAGCCATTCGCGGCATATGTTCCCGCGGCAGTCTACGACGAGATCGTGAAAGGAGGTTACTGCCATGTTTGAGAAACAGATCGCCATTCCCTCCGCAGAGGAGATCATTCGGGCACAGCCTCTTCCGCCCGCGCTTGCGGCGGTCAAGGCGGAGCGGGACAAGCTGTGTAAAAACGTCATCGCGGGCAGAACGGAAAAGCTGCTCGTCATCGTAGGTCCCTGCAGCGCACATGAGCAGCGGCCCGTGCTCGAATATGTAAGAAGGCTGGGCAGACTCAGCGAGAAAGTAAAGGATCGGCTCGTTCTGGTGCCGCGCATTTATACAAACAAACCGCGAAGCAAGGGAGTGGGGTACAAGGGCATGTTTTCTCAGCCCGATCCCGAAAATAAGGAGAATATCTTAAAGGGGATCCGCGCGATCCGCGAACTGCATTTGCGGGCGATCGAAGAGTCGGGACTGTCTGCCGCCGACGAAATGCTCTATCCCGAAAACTATGCCTACGTCGAAGATCTGATCACCTACATCGCCGTCGGTGCGCGTTCGAGCGAAAATCAGATGCACCGTCTTGTCTCGAGCGGGATCGATCAGCCCGTAGGGATCAAAAATCCGATGAGCGGAAGCATTCCCGTTCTTCTCAATTCCATTTATGCGGCGCAGCGTCCGCAGATTTTCAAATATCACGGCTGGCAAGTGGCGACAAAGGGGAACGAGTACGCCCATGCGGTATTGCGGGGGATGGTCGACAACTACGGAAACGACATTCCGAATTATCATTACGAGACGGTGATGCAGGTCTTGCAGCGGTATCGGGAATGTGACGAAGAACTGAAGAATCCTGCCGTCATCATCGATGCGAATCACTCCAATTCGGGCAAACGGTTCCGTCAGCAGATCCGTATCGTCAACGAAGTGCTGCAGAACCGCCTTTATGATCGTGAATTCAAAAAGATCGTGCGCGGATTCATGATCGAAAGTTTTCTCGAAGAGGGAAATCAGCCCCACGACGTAGTTTTCGGCAAATCGATCACCGATCCCTGCCTGGGATGGGACGATACCGAGCGGCTCATCTGCGAGATCGCGGAGAGGGCGTAAGATGGCGGCGCATCGCGTCTGCTGTCTCGGACCGTCGGGAAGCTGGTCGGCATTGGCGGCGGAAAAATTCTGTCCGGAAAGCGAGATCGTTCTCTGCCGGACTTTTTCCGTATGCTGCGAAGTATTGTTGCGCGGCGATGCGGACGCCGCCGTCTTTCCCATCGAGAACAGCATTCACGGGGGCGTGCTCGCCAATCTCGACTTGTTTGAACGCAATCCCCGCCTGTTTGCGGAGCGGGAGCTGATTCTGCCGATCGATCATCGGCTTGCCCGCAGGGAAGGAGTGCCGATTTCCCGCATCACGCGTATTTTTTCGCATGAACAGGCGATCGGGCAGTGCTCCGAATACTTGCGCAGATGCTTTCCCGATGCGCAGATCGTCTACACCGAGTCTACGGCGGAGAGCCTCTCTCGTCTGGATGAGCATTCGGCGGGCATTGTGGGCGCGCACCTGCATGCGGAAGGGGTGGTCTTGTCCGAAGAAAACATTGCAGACGAAAAAAACAACGTCACGCATTTTTTGCTTGCGGTTGCAGACGGAACGCCGCACCCGCCGACGGAGAAGATCTTTCTTTGCGCGCGGTTGAGGCACCGTGCGGGATCGTTGCTCTCTTTTTTGAAGATCTTTGCTCGTTACGATTTGAATCTCACCAAGATCGAGAGCCGTCCCGTGCGGGATTGCGTCGGAGAATATAATTTCTTTATCGAGTTCGAAGGGGATTTCGGCGAGGAACGGGTGAAAAGCGCGCTGACGGAAGCGCGGGAACACTGTGTTCGGTTCCGCGTGCTCGGCGCCTATTGAAAGAGAAAGAGGTTGGCAAGCAAAAGGCAGAGGAAAAAGGCTGCCGCGGCTTGCAGAAGTTTGACCGCAAAAAACCGTTTCAGCGGCAGGATCCCTTTGAGATATGCCGTTTGCTGAAGAAGTACGCAGCCTCCGCCCGCCGTGACAAGCGCACAGCAGAGGGCAAGGGAGATCGGAGAAGGATGCGCGGCGAGCACCGCACAGCCCGTTGTCATTTCGATTGCGCCGCGTACGATCCCTTCCGCATAGGGACAGAGCCGAAAGACGGGCAGGGAAAACAGTCCGAGATCGGAGAGCATTTCCCCGAGGCAGTAAAAAAGCGCGATCGTGCCGCCGATGCAAAGGACGGAGAGGATCGCCTGTGCCATGCCGTCGGAGGAGCGGGAGAACGGAGTCGGTTCGGACGTCTGAAGCGGCGGGCAGATCGGCGCGGGAGCGCGCAGGGCGAGCAGGATCCCGCTCAGACGGACGGCGGCAAAATGCGAAAAGAGAAGGACGACCCCTGCCGCCGTGCTTTTGAACAGGACGCCGCCCACCGTTCCGACGAGGAAGACGGGGCCGGCGGTCGAGCTGAGACAGGCGAGCCGCAGTCGTTCGCCGGCAGACAGCGAAGGGGCAAGTTCCGCCGTGAGCCGTGCGCCGACGGGATAGCCGGACAGGGCGGAGACGGGAAGAACGGCGGCGGCTCGCGGCGAAAGGCGGAAGATCTTTTGCGCGGGGAAGAAGAGGCGTCGCGGAAGGCGACGCGTCGCATCGGCGAACAGCGGAGAAAAAACGAGGAAGGGAAAGAGGACGGGGAGCACGTTGACCGCCCAAAGAGAAATTCCTTTGCGGATGGTTTCGGCGTAGTGCGCGGGAGCCGAGAGGAAGAGGACAGCGGCGGCGGCGAGCGCGAAACAAGGCAGAAGGGGAACCAATTTTTTAGCCAGACACATAGTTCAAAGTACGGTGACGAGGAGTAATTTATGCGTAAAACACTTGGAATTGCGTTGGGAGCGGGAGGATCGCGAGGCGTCGCGCACGTCGGATTTCTGCGGGCGCTGGAGGAAGCGGGGATTCAAGCCGATTTTGTCGCGGGCTGTTCGATGGGGTCGATCGTCGGCGCGCTGTATTGCGCGGGAATCTCCATGGAAGAGGTGCGAGAACGCGTGCTGAAACTGCGGCTTTCTCAGATCGCTTCTCTCAATATAAACGCAATGCGTCAAAACGGCGTGTTCAATATGAACAAGGCGCGGAAATTGCTCGCGGAATACATCGGCGCGGAGACGAGGTTTCAAGATCTGAAGACGCCTTTCCGCTGCGTGGCGACCGATCTCAACGGTAAGGGCACGGTCGTGCTCTCCGAGGGGAACGTGTTGGACAGCATCGTTGCGTCGAGCTCTGTTCCCGGGGTGTTTACGCCCGTTACGATGGGGGACATGATGCTGCTCGACGGCGGCGTTTTGGAGCGGGTTCCCGCTAAAGTTGTCAAACGGATGGGGGCAGATGTGGTGGTCGCGGTCGATGTGCTTGGCGATCTCGTCGGGAGCCGCCCCGCTCCGAAGAATCTCATTGAGACATTTTTGCGGTATATCGACACGATCGACACACAGACGACGCGCAGCAAGCGGCGTTCCCGCATGGGGCACATTGACCTGTGGCTGGAGCCGGATCTCGGGACAATGGATCAGTATCAGGTAAAAAACCTTGCGACTGCCTATGAAAAGGGGTATGAAACGGGGAAAGAAAACGTGGAAAAGATCCGCGCGCTGCTCGAATCGGACGCGGCGGTCGAGGAATAAATGGACTTATTCGATTTCAACGACAACGTAGAGCGGGCGAAGCCGCTGGCAGAACGGATGCGCGCTTCGACGTTCGGCGAATTTGTGGGGCAGGAGCAGTTAGTGGCGGAGGGAAGCCTTCTGCGCCGCGCCATTTCGCTCGATCGGCTGGGAAGCTGCATTTTCTGGGGACCTCCGGGATGCGGAAAGACGACGCTCGCCAATATCATCGCCGCACAGACAAACGGGGAATTTCTCAAACTCAATGCGGTCAACGCCGGGGTTGCCGACGTCAAGAAAGCCGTGGATACGGCGCGGGAGAATCTCAAGCTGTACGGCAAGCGCACCTATCTCATGCTGGACGAGTGCCATCGGTTCAACAAGACGCAGTCGGACTCTCTGCTTCCCGCGATCGAACAGGGGACGATCATTTTTATCGGTTCGACGACGGAAAATCCCTATGCCGCCATGACTCCCGCGATCGTATCCCGCTGCCGCGTGTTTGAATTCAAACCGTTGACCGCGGCGCAGATCCGTGCCGCGCTCGTGCGTGCGCTGAAGGACAAGCGCAAGGGGCTCGGGGAATATTGCGCAGAGGCGGAGGCGTGCGCGCTCGATCACATTGCCGAAATGGCGGGAGGGGATCTTCGCACGGCTTATAACGCCCTGGAGCTCGCCGTTCTTACGACGCCGCCCGGTGAGGACGGAAAGATCGTCGTGACCCTTGCGGATGCGGAGCAGTCCATTCAGCGCAAGGCGCTCTCCTACAACGAGGACTTGTACTACGATATTTTGTCCGCCTTCTGCAAGTCGCTGCGCGGAAGCGATTCCAATGCGGCGCTGTATTACGCCATGCGCCTCATCGAAGGGGGCTGCGATCCGCTGCTCGTGCTGCGGCGGCTCATCGCGCATTCCGCCGAGGACGTGGGCATGGCGGATCCGAATGCCCTCGTCGTTGCGACGAGCGCGCTCGTCGCCTATCAGAACATGGGATATCCGGAGGGGCTGATCCCGCTCTCCGAGGCGATCATATATGTGTGCGAAGCGGAGAAAAGTTATTCGGTCAAAAACGCCATGCTGGCGGCAAAGAAGGACGCGGTCACCGTTCGCGACGACGTCGATATTCCCGCCTATCTGCGCGACAATTCCTACGGGAGCAAAGAGCGGAAACAAGAAAGCGCAAATTATTTGTTTCCGCATGATTTCGGGGGCTGGGTGAAACAGCAATATTTGCCCGATGCACTCAAAGACAGGGTGTACTACGAGCCCTCCGACTTTGGATTCGAGAAACAGGTGAAGCGTACGCGTGTACGCAAGGGACAGAGCAAAGAATGAGGCAGAGGAGGACGACAGGCGCCCGCCGCAGATCTGCGGCGGGCGCCTGCATACTTCGTCAGCTTCCCTTTCGTTTCCGTACGCCGAGAATGTGCAATCCGCGCGTCTGAGCGGCATTGTAGCTGGAGAGCAGGCGATTATAGGCGTCGTAGGAATGCGCCGCCACGAGGATCTCTCCGTTTTTGAACCCTACGACGACGGGGGTATGATAAAAGTCACCCGTCGCTCTTCCGAGCTGTACGAGGTCGCCGATCTCGAGTTTTTCGAGGGGAACGACCTCGGCATACGGCCCTTCTTCCGTATTGGTCGTGAGGAAATTGTACAAATATTCCACGCCCGTCCAGGAGGCTGTTCTGTCTTCGGCGGAACGATAGAACCATCCGAAAACAGGAGTGTAATTCATGACGCCCGCTCCCGCAAAGAGACATTGCGAAGCGAAGTTCGTGCAGTCCCCGCCGATCCGGCTGAAATCGTAATAGGCGGGGTTTCTGCCGTAAGCCCATTTTTTTGCATATGCGAGGGCGGCGGCTCTGTCGTAATCCAAATTGATCCATCCGTTTTCTTCCATGCTCCATCCTATGCCGCGGCCCCGAAAGGGGTGAATCGGGAGGAAAAAAATATTGAAAATTCTTTTTCAAGCTACTTGACAGACGGGGCTGTGACAAGTATAATGAAAACAACTTGGCTGTCTGCGCGGGGTCCGAACGGCGCGGATAAAATATGAGAAAAGGAGAAAAAAGATGAAGCAATTCAAACGCAATGCGAAAAAGGCATTTACGATCACCGAGCTTGTCATCGTGATTGCCGTGATCGCGATTTTGGCTGCGGTCTTGATTCCGACGTTCACCTATGTCGTGAACAAAGCGCGCGAGAGTGCGGCGATGCAGGCATGCAAAAACGTTTCCACGCAGGTGCTTTCTTATGAGCTGGAGGAAGGCGGAGACATCGAGGGGTATTGTTTTGTTTCGGGAGACTATACCTATCAGTTCAAGAACGGGCAGCTCCAGCAAGTTAATGCGGTTGCCGCCGTTTACGACAAGACCGAGACCTATGCCGCGTTGGAGGGCTTTGAGCTCGGCGACGTCAAAGTCTATGCTCCCGCAAACTTGACGATCACGCTTACGGCAGGAGAGCAGGGAACTTTGTATCTGGCCGTGCCCGAAGGGGTCACGGTGGCTTTGGCGGTTGCTGACAGCAGTAGCCTGGTTACGGTTTCGCTCGCGACAGTGTCTGCGGCAGGCGTCACAGAGATCACGGTGACGGCGGGAACGTCAGCAGGCTCTGTAAATGTCACGGCGACGGTAGGCGATGCGGGAGACGCGGCGGTTACCTGGAATGTTACCGTTGAAGAAGCTACTCCCTAAGCGAATTTTTGAATAAGTGAACAGAAACCGCATGCGAATCCGCATGCGGTTTTTTCGTGCGAGAAATAATTCGGAATGCGGCGCGCATAGATTAAACCATGCGACGTTACCGAACCGTGCGCCAAAAACGCGTCCGCCGCGTGCTGACCGCGCTGTTTTTGGCGGGATTTCTTTTCCTGGTCATTCTTCTTCATTCGAGGGTGACCGCTCTGCTCGTCTCCGTTTCGGAGAGCAAACTGCGCGCCATGGCGTCTGTTGCCGCCAACGATGCGGTGCGCACGGTCTACGGAGAGGCTTCCTATGGCGATCTGGTCGCGATCGAACGGGACGGGGCGGGGGAGATCGCGGCGATCACCGCGGATTCCGCCCGCATCAATCGTCTGGCGCAGGATTGTGTCTATCTGACGCGGAAAGAACTTGCCGAACGCGGCGAAGAGGGGATCGAAGTCCCGCTCGGAGTCTTTACCGGGCTGGAGTCGCTCGCGGGATTCGGGCCCTCCGTGCGCTTCCGCACGATCTCCGTGGCGGGGGTGGAGAGCCGTTTTTTTTCCGTGTTCGAGGGGGCGGGGATCAATCAGACCCGACATGCGATCTATTTCGAGATCACTTCGGAACTGTCTGTCGTGCTGCCTTCGGGGACGAGGACGTTGTCGTGCGCCTCTCAGGTCCTCGTCTGCGAGAGCGTGATCGTGGGGAAGGTCCCCGAGATCTATCTGCAGGGGAGCGGCTCAGCCTTCGCGCAGAAGTTCTAAAATGGCGGGCGTGCCGTTTTTGAGGTCCGATCGGGCGAGCGCGGCGCGGAGCGTGCCGTCTTCCCGCAATTCGGAAAGTGCGGCGGGAAGCCGATCGAGCTCCTGTTCCCGCAAGACGCGGCAGAGCCCTTTGGAGCGGAAGTATTCGGCGTTCTGCAGCTGGTCTCCGCGTGAGCTCTTCTCGAGGGGGACGGCGAGCACGGGCTTTTTGAGCGCGAGCGCTTCGAACAGCGTATTGCTTCCCGCCCGACAGAGCACGGCGTCCGCGGCGGCGTATGCACTGCCCATATCCGTTTCGAACTCCTTCTGCACGCAGCCCGCGGGCGGCTGTGCAAACAGGTTTCCCTTGCCGCACAGGTGGAGCACCTGCCAGCGCCGCAGTAATTTTTTCAGCGAACCGCGCACCGCCTGGTTGAGTGTGCGGCTGCCGCTCCCGCCGCCGAGCACGAGCAGGATCGGTTTTTCTTCGGAGAAGGAATATTTGTGCAGGGCGCGCGTGCGATCTCCTTCGAACAGCTCCTTGCGCATGGGAGAGCCGACCTGCCTTCCGTTGGGGAAGCGCGCCGCCGTCTCGGGGAACGCCGTCAGAACCAGACGGCAGCGTTTTGCGATCAGACGGGTGCAGAGCCCCGGGGAGAGATCGCTTTCATGAGTGAACACCGGGATCCCCAGTTTCTGCGCCGCCCGCACTGCGGGATAGCTTGCGAATCCTCCTTTGGAAAAGACGAGATCGGGCGCAAGTTGTGCGAGAAGATGTTCTGCCCTGCGGACAGCCCCGGGCAATCGGAGGGGAAGCAGTAAATTCTTCAAAGTGAATGCGCGCACAAGTTTGGGACAGTCGATTTCATAAAAGGGATAGCCGGCGGAGATCACGAGATCCCGTTCGATTCCCCCTGTGCCCACATAGGAGAGTCGGCAGGAATATCTGATCTCACGCATGATCGCCAGATTGGGCAGAACGTGTCCCGCGCTCCCGCCCCCGCAAAAGAGAATATGTTTCAAATCCGTTCCTTTTCCGCCCGCAGGCGGGTTTTTCTTTCAGTATATTCCGGATTTGCTTTTTTATTGATCAATAGGACGCGGCAATTTTTTCCGCCGCATTTCGAATGCGTTCCCGCAGGGAATCGGGAGAGAGGACGCGAAAACCCGCGCCTGCCGAGAGGATTTTCCCCACGAGCGCTTCATCGTCGGGCAAAGACACTTCGGCGATCCGTCTTCCGTCTCGGCAGACAATGTTTTCGACGCCCAGCCATTCTTCCGCATAGGGCAGAGCTTCGGGCGAGATCTCAAAGATCGCGTCTACGGCGCGGTCTCCGTCGTGCCAAAAGGTGAGA
The DNA here is from genome assembly GCA_944372525.1 of uncultured Clostridia bacterium. GTDB lineage: Bacteria > Bacillota > Clostridia > Christensenellales > Borkfalkiaceae > Gallimonas. The sequence goes on along the minus strand of CALVZL010000023.1, from coordinate 8,941 downwards.
GGAAGGTCTTCCCGTGCAAAGGGGATGGGTTCGAAGATCTCTCCCGTCTTTACGAGAGAACGCATGCGGCCCAACTTAAACAGGCGAAAGGCTTCTCTTTTTCGGCAGAACGCATACACATACCAGATGTTTTGTTTGTATACAAGCAGATGAGGCAGGATTCTTCGCTGGGTGTGCTCGCCTTCGCGGGAGAGATAGTCGATGTCCAGCGCCTCGTGCTCTTCCGCGGCGCGTTCAACGAGGGAGAGCTTTTCCGAGAAGCGGTGTTCGTCTCCCCACGAACCGCTGTCGACCAGGATGTTGCCCGACAGCGTGAGATCGAGCCGTTCGGATTTGATCTGCGCGGACAGCTTTTCGATCGCCGAGGAGAGCACGGGATCGGAGAGTTGTTCGTTCATGGCGAGCATCGCCTCCATTGCTTTGGTGTATTCTTCCCGCGTCATCATGCCTTTGGGCAGTTTGTAGGCGTCCGAAATGCAGATCCCGCCCTTCGAACCGCGCAGAACGTCGATGGGGATCCCGGAAACCGTCATTTCGTCGATATAGCGATAGATCGTGCGCGGCGAGCAGTCGTACTTTGCCGCAAGTTCGCCCGCGCTCACCTTGCGCTTTGCAAGCAAAGTAAAGAGTATGCCCGTCATGATCTGAAATTTCATCGTGCCGCTCCTTTCGTACGGCTCCCGTACGACATTTTTTTTCTTTTTCGGGAAATATTTTAGCATATATGACAGATATTGTCAAGTAATGTGGCTATAATGAGGAGCGGAAGGTGAAACATGAAGAAAGATATGGACATCGTATTGGAATGTGCAAGACGGCGCATTCTCGAAAGGGAGAATCGTCTGCTCGCCCGCAGACTTGCTTCTGCTCCCACATTTGAAGAACAGCTCCGCGCACTTCGCGCGCTCGGCACGGGCGGCGTTTGGGAAAAAGCGAACGGAAAAGAGGCGGCGGAACGTCGGGCCGCGCCGTTGTCGTCATAAAAAATTTTTGCAGCGGCGGTTTGATCGGTTGACAATGGGGGAGGAGAACGGTATAATATCGGAGAATGGCGGGCAATGCCGCATCCGAGCGGTTTGCGTGAAGAGACGCAGACCGTTTTTTTATATCTCGAACAAGGAGAAGAAAGATGAAAAACGTGATGGATATTCTGCGCGAGCGGGGATTTATCAAACAGACGGTGTATGAGGACGAGTTGTACGAAAAACTCGGAAAGGGAAGTGTGCCCTTTTATATCGGATTCGATCCCACGGCGGACAGCTTGCATGTCGGGCATTTCATGCAGCTGGTTGCCATGCGGCATATGCAGCTCGCGGGACACAGACCCATTGTACTCATCGGCGGCGGGACCGCGATGATCGGCGATCCTTCGGGCAGGACGGACATGCGTTCCATGATGACGAAGGAGACGATCGCCTATCATGTCGAGTGTTTCAAAAAGCAGATGTCGAAATTTGTCGATTTCGAAGGCGAGCATGGCGCGATGATCGTCAACAATGCAGATTGGCTGCTCAATCTCAATTATATCGATTTTCTGCGCGAGATCGGCGTGCATTTTTCCGTCAACAAGATGCTCACGGCGGAGTGTTTCCGTTCGCGCATGGAGCGGGGGCTCTCTTTTCTGGAATTTAATTATATGCTCATGCAGGCATACGATTTCCTTGTTCTGTTCCGCAAATACGGATGTCTGCTGGAATTGGGCGGAGACGATCAGTGGAGCAACATTCTTGCCGGCGCAGATCTCATCCGTCGGAAGGAACAGAAATCGGCGTTTGCGATGACTTTTACGCTGCTCACTACCAGCGACGGCAGAAAGATGGGCAAGACGCAAAAGGGCGCCGTCTGGCTGGATGAGACCAAGACGAGTCCTTACGAGTTTTATCAGTATTGGCGCAATACCGCAGATTCGGACGTGGAAAAGTGCTTTCGGCTGCTCACCTTTCTTCCCATGGAGGAGATCGCCGCACTCTGCGCTCATCGGGACGAGAGGATCAACGCGGCAAAAGAGCGTCTCGCGTTCGAGCTGACGAAGATGGTCCACGGAGAAGAACAGGCGCTCCTCGCGCAGAATCAGGCGCGCGCCGCATTCGGCGGAACGGGCGAAATGCCGGAAAAGGTCCTCCCCGCGGATACCGCCAACCTGACGGCGGCGCTTGTCCGATGCGGACTTTGCAAATCCAACGGAGAGGCGCGCAGACTCATCGAACAGGGAGGAGTGTCGGTGGACGATTTCCGCGCGACAGATCCGAACATGCCGCTTCCTTCGGGAGGGTTTGTCCTACACAAGGGCAAGAAAGTGCATATTCGGGTGCGTTTGGAATCATGATCTACACGAGCGTCGTCGGCGAGACATCGACGGAAAAGACGATCGAAAAGTCCCGCTTTCTCACCTTTGCCGCGCATACGGAGGGGGAAGAGGAGGCGCGGAACTTTCTTGCCGATGTTCGGTCGCGCCATCCGCTTGCGACGCACGTCTGCTATGCCTTCATTGCGGACAAAGCGGGAAACTGTCAGCGCTTTTCGGACGACGGAGAGCCGCAGGGAACGGCGGGAATGCCGATCCTCGGCGTGATCAAGGCAAAAAACCTGCGGGAGACCGCGGTTGCCGTCGTGCGCTATTTCGGCGGGATCAAGCTGGGCGCGGGCGGGCTTACGCGCGCCTATGCGTCTTCCGCGGCGGAAGCGCTTGCGGCGGCGCCGCTCCGCACTTTTGAAATGTGTGCGGAATGCCTGCTCGAGGTCGGTTATGCGGAGATCGACGCCATGCTGCGTTTTTTGAACGGCGCGGAGGTGATTTCGCAGGACTACGGCGAGCTGGCGCGCTATCTCGTTGCGGTGCGGGAGACGGAACGGGAAGCCTTTGCGGCGAAGGCACGGGATTATTTTAACGGAAAAGTGAAGATTACCGTCGGAAGAAAACGGTTTTATCCCTTCCCTGCGGAAGGGTCGGAAGGAAAGAGGTGAGATAATGGAAATTGTTCAGAGAAAGACGCTCAAAGAGAAACCGAAGGAGGGCGCGGCGCTCGGATTCGGCAGATATTTTACCGACTACATGTTTACGATGAAGTATACGGCGGCGGAGGGATGGCACGGCGCAAAGATCGTGCCGAACGAGCCGCAGAGTTTTGACTTGGGCACCAGTATTTTTCATTATGCGCAGGGGATCTTTGAGGGCATGAAGGCGTTTCGGCAGCCCGACGGTTCGGTCTGCGTCTTCCGTCCCGAGGAAAATTGGGCGCGGATGAACCGTTCTGCAGAACGGATGTGCATCCCGACCTTCCCCGCCGAACTGGCACAGGAGGGATTGGAAGAGTTGCTCCGCATCGAAAAGGACTGGATCCCGAAGGAACGGGGGACGGCGCTCTATATCCGTCCGACCATCGTGGCGACGCAGGTCATGCTCGGCGTGCATGCCTCGGCGGAATACCTCTTTTTCATCATCCTCTCTCCCGTCGGGAGCTATTATGCGCACGGACTGGAGCCGACCAAACTGCTCGTGGAGGATTTTTTTGTGCGCTCTGCGATCGGAGGGACGGGGGAGGCGAAGTGCATCGGCAATTATGCCGCATCCATGAAGGCGGGAGAGCTTGCCGAGCGCAAGGGGTTCGATCAGGTGCTCTGGCTGGATGCCGCCGAAAAGAAGTATGTTGAGGAAGTCGGCAGCATGAATATCTTTTTCGTGCTGGGAGGAGAAGTTGTTACGCCCGCGCTTGTCGGATCGATTTTGCCCGGGATCACGCGCAAAAGTTGTCTTACCATTCTGCGCGAAAAGGGGTATCGGATGAGCGAGCGGAGGATCTCCGTCGGCGAAGTGATCTCTGCGATCGAGGACGGTACCCTGAGCGAGGCGTTCGGCACGGGGACGGCGGCGGTCATCTCTCCCGTCGGGCTGATCCGTTATCGAGAAAAAGATTATCAGATCGGCGGCGGAAAAATGGGAGAGATCACGCAGATGCTCTACGACGAGATCACGGGGATTCAGTACGGGGAATTGCCCGATCCCCGCGGTTGGAGAAAGACCGTCCGCGTCTAAAAAGTTTTGGAAAAGACAGAAAAGAGGGCGGGATCGTGCGATCCCGTCTTTTTCATGCAGAAACGAGAAAAAGGGGCTTTTCTTTTGCCGCGGTCTGTGATATAATGGAAGAAATATTTTCCGAGAGGTGTTTCATGAGCATCGAAAAGACGCAGGAAGGCTCTGCCGTCATGCTTTCGTTGAGCGGCAGCTTGGACGCTCTCACCGCACCCGAATTGGAGAAGGAAGTTTCCGCGCTGGAGGAGGAGATCACCGATCTCGTTCTCGATTTTCAGGGAGTGGAGTATCTTTCTTCGGCGGGGCTGCGGCAGATCGTTCGTGCTCAAAAGCGAATGAAAAACAGAGGAAATTTTATGTTGGTCCGCGTTCGGGAGGATGTAATGGACGTGTTTCTGATGACCGGACTTTCCGAGAGGTTGAACATACTGTCATGAAAGCAAAAGATAATCCAAAGAAAAAATCCGCCTCCAAAGGCAAAAAACTGTCCGGGAAAATGGCGCTTGTCTTTTCCCTTCTGTGTATTGCCGCGCTTCTGTACGGCGCAGCTCGCTATCTGACGGAGGCGGGATTTGCGTTTTCGCGAGACATTCTCATCCGAACGCTTTGGGAAACGGTTCCCGCGATCCTCCTTACGCTGACGGGCGCAATCTGCTTCGGCGTGTTCTATCGTAAAAAAATCGAGCTGCCCTCCCGGGAGACGGCGCGCAAGATTCTTTCGTTGCCCGATGCCGTGTTGGAAGGGAAAGAGGCGGAATATGCAGCGTCCGGAGAGTGGGCGCCCGTCGGCAGCGCTCTTTTTCGTGCGGCGGAGGAGCTGAAAGCATGCACCGTCCGCCGCGAAAAACAGGCGGAGGAGCGTGCTGCCGCGGAGCGGGAGCGCATGCTTGCCAACAGGTTGGAGCGGGCGATCGTGCCCGAAAAACGATTTGACGGCGAGGCGGATTTCGGGATCGGCGGGTGCGTCTGCCCCGTTCTTTCTGCGCGCGGAGATTTTTACGACTATGTGTTCTTCCATCGCAGGAGAGTCTGTTTTGCGCTCGGCGACATTTGGGGAGAGGGAATGGAGGCGGCACTCTTTTCTCTGCGCGTCAAGACGCTGCTGAGGGAATATCTCACGACCATGCCCACGCTCAAAGAGACGGTGGAGGCGCTCAATGCGGCGCTTCTTTCAAACAATCCCGAGGGAGTCGCGATCACACTGTTTGTGGGGGCATTCGATCCGCTTACGGGAGAACTCTGCTATGTCAACGCCGGACAGACGCCGCCGCTGCTCATCGGAGAACAGTGGGGATTTCTCAATGTGAGAGCGGGCACGCCGCTGGGGATCTATTCGGATTTTTCGGCGGAGGAAATGCGCACGACGCTGCCGCCCGGAAGAACGGTTGTGCTCTATACGAACGGCGTGATCGATGCGAAAGGACGAAGCGGAGAACGGTACGGCTACGATCGTCTGATGGCCGCGGCGCATACCGCATGGGATGCCTCTCTCGGAGCGGAACATATCGTGACTTCGGTGCGTGATTCCGTGCTTGCTTTTTCGGAAGGAACGGAGCGGGAAGATGATTTTGCCCTGCTGTGCATTTATTTCCCCAACGGTCTGCAGGTGACGATGCGTCCCATCACCGCGGAATTGGAGCGGATGCGCGATCTTCTCTACGACTGGCTGAAAAACGATCCCCGCAGGAGCAAGATCTATCTTGCCTGCGAGGAGGTCTTTACCAACATTGTCAACTATTCCGGCGCGTCCTCCGTGCAGCTCAACTGTCGAAGAGAGGGGAACAGTCTCGTTCTGTGTTTCACCGACGACGGCGAACCGTTTAACCCGCTTTCTGTTCAGGCAGGCGGGCAGGGAGTTCGTTCCTATGGCGAAGGAGGAATGGGAATGGCGATCATTCGTCAGATTGCGGGAGAGATCTATTATCGCACGAAAGAAAACCGCAACTTGCTTACGTTGAAATTTCCGGTGATCAAGGGGGTATGAAAGGGGACGGAAAAAATTTCCTCAGGAAACGCCGCTCATTCGGTTGCATTTTTTTGCGGATTCTGCTATAATCATTGGCGACACCTGCAGTGTACGGAATTCGAGATACGCGTAATCCACATAGTAAAATCGGGAGCGTTTGTCGGGCGGGGTAGGCAAGGTCTGTATCGGACATATGTGCCGATGTGCAAACGGAAAGTCTGAACTCGAGCGCTGCGCACCCACCTGCGAGAAGCGGGTTCACAGGTTTCGTTTTGCGGCACAGGCGGATGTCATTTCTTTTCGAAAGGGAAAAATTTTTTAAACAACGCGTAAAATCGGTTGCATGAACGCTTCGAATATGATATAATCACAAAGCGTTCTGCAAAAACGGCCTTGTGGTCAAGCGGTTAAGACGGCGCCCTCTCACGGCGCAATCCCGGGTTCGATTCCCGGCAAGGTCACCAAACAAGTAAAAGGCGAACCCGTTTCCTTGAGGAGACGGGTTCGCCTTTTCCGTGCGGTTCAAATCATCGGGAGAATGCAAGGCGCGCAGCGTGTTCCCGCGGAAGTTCCCGAAATCGCAGGACAGGCGCTTTCTTTGCCGTAACGGGATCAAAAGAGCGATCGGGAGAAGCCGGGCCGTTGCGGAAAACAGAAGGGGGCTATTTGAGCACGTTGCGAATTGCCCAGAACTGTATGCGCTTCGGCAGCAAATCGAGAAGGAGAAGCAGAGGATTGCGGTTGACGGAATAGGCAAACGCGGGTCGTTTTTTTCGCAGGATTCCGAGCGTTTTTTTTGCGATTCGGGCGGGCGGCACGCATTTCGCCTCTACGCGGTCGACGATTCGTTTGAATCGCGCCGCGTTGCACCGATATCGTTTTGTCTTGCTGCAGAACCGATCGAGCGCGGTCGTGGAAACGCCGAGCATGTCCGTTTTGACGGCGCCCGCACGAAGCACGGAGACGGAGATCCCGAGCAATTGCAGTTCCATCCGAAGGGAATAGGCGTATCGGTCGAGGGCGCCCTTGGAGACGGCGTAAACGCCCGTGAAGGGGAGAGGGTCGAGCGGGGCGAGTTCGCTCGTGGTGATCAGGATTTTCCCCCCGTTGCCGAGAAGGGGGAGAAAGAATTTGTTGACGAGGAAGGCACCGAACAGATTGACCCGAAAGATCGTTTCGAATGCTTCGCGTTCCATTTCGACGAGAGAGTCCAACAGGTAGATCCCGGCGAAGTGAACGATTGCACAGAGTGAATCCGTTCTCTTTTTCACCTCTTCGAAGGCAAGACGGAGGTCGGATTCGTCTGTCAGATCTGCCTTGAGGGGAAAAAGAGATTCCTCCGCCTCCCCGACGTTCCTGTCGAGTGCGAATACGCCGTAGCCCTGTTCGCGTAAGAGTTTTACGGTTTCCCGTCCCATTCCGCCGTATGCGCCCGTCACAAGTACATATTCCATAAAAGCTCCTCTATTTCATTCTCTTTGGGATTTCGCTGAGAATTGTCCGATCTGCGGGGCAGAAAGAGTATTTCGGGATTTCTTGCGGCGTGATCCATCGGATGTCGTTGTGTTCCAGTTTCTGCGGCGTTCCTTCCGCGATCGTTGCACAGTATAGCGTGAGGTGTACCGTCAGATCGGGATAGGCATGGACGACGTCCGCAAAGCGGTCTCCCACCGAAAGCGTAACGCCGAGCTCTTCGCGGCATTCCCGAACGAGCGCCTCTTTGTCGCTTTCTCCCGCTTCGACTTTTCCGCCGACAAATTCCCAAAGCAGCCCCCGCGCTTTGTGGGCGGGACGTTGACAGATCATAAATTTGTTTCCTTCCCGAATCAGGGCTGCCACGACTTCAATCATATTCTTTCAGTCCAAATGGTAGCGGGGTTTTCCCGCGCTTTTTTTTCCGTATTCGATCGCCTGCGTCGGACAGTGCGCGATGCAGGCCATGCAGTGCGTGCATTGCTTTCCCCAGATCGGTGTTCCGTTTTCGATGCGGATGTTGTTCAAGACAGAGTGCGGCGCATTTTCCGCAGGAAACGCAGCGTTCGTCGGCGCGGAACGCGTCGGTTTTTATGACGAAACGATAAAAAAGGGGATTCACGGAACTGCTCATGAACCGATCGTACAGGTTTTTTCGCGGTGTACGGAAGGGTATGCCTGCGGAAACGGTGCTTCCGAGGTCCGCAAGTTTGAGTTCGGCTCTTTCGACGATCTCCGCCGCTTCTTCTTTCCCCGGAACGCGAAACATGGCGATGTAGTTTTCGGGCATGATCACTTGCGCCGTTCCCATGTAACTCATTCCTTTTTCGGAGCAGAGGCGTGCATTGTATTTTGCGGCGTTTCCGATTTCGCTGCCGCAGGTCATGACGAACCACGCCCTGTCCGCATGGCGGAAATCGATTGCGCGGATCCAGGTTTCCGCGATGCGCGGAATGCGCCAGGCATACGTCGGCGTGACAAAAATCAGTCTGCCGTCCGCCTCGATCGGCGTGATGTCGTTCGATTTGATCCGTTTTCCCATGTCGAGGACGGCGTCGCCTGTTTGTTCGGCGAGCCGCTCGGCAAGATGACGGCTGTTGCCCGTCGCTGAAAAATATAAGATCATGATGCGCCTCTTATTTCATGCGCTGTTTTCAAGCGCATTCCCGATCAAACAGAATTTTCGGAAACGATTCCGATATCATTATATCAGTCCGAACGAGTTTGTCAATGGGTCTGCCGTTTTTCAGTCGAAACGGCGGTCTTCCGACGTCGGGCGTGTTCGCGTACACACGCCTTGAAACACAAATATACAGTCTGATTTTTCCCTGTCTTCCTCGGGTTGAATTCGACAATTTACAACAAAAAGCAACAATATTTTTACAGAAATCATCGATTTATGTACAAAAAAGGCTTTACAATTTGAGGGAGGAAGAATATAATTTTGAATACAGACAGGAGGGGGAAGGGAG
>CALVZL010000022.1 GCA_944372525.1 uncultured Clostridia bacterium | reverse complement strand
CCGGCTTGGTCTTTCCCTTTTTGATAAGATAATGCGCCGGAATTTCCATCACGACGCTCCACTCCCCCTTTTCCTTGGGTTCATGTCGAGTACAGACCGTAAAAAAACGCATTTCCGCATAGGGAATGGGGATCTCCACCCTTCTCTTCCCGCTCTCGCCGTGCAAAAGAATCCCCTTTTCGGAAAAGGTTGCGATCGTCCCTTCTCCCACAAAAAAACAATCTTCGCCGTTGAGCCGCTCCACCAAGTCCCGTTCGGCTTGGGCAGCTCGCACTCCCGCACCGAAGAGCGCCAGTGCCGAGCCCCAGAAGACTGCCATGCCGATCAAGGTCCCAAGACAGCAAAAGGCAAGTTTCGTATCCCGTTCGGGTTCGCTTTCTCCCACGCCCAGCATGACGATACAGACGATGAGTCCGATCATGCAGGAAATGGCAAGCACAACCGCCGCCCAACCGAAGATGTTTGTGACCCTTTTGCGCACGACACACTGTCTGCGCTGTGCATTCAGTTCTTCCGCAAGCGTTCTGTCCTTTGCGTTTTTTTTCATTTTCTGATCCACACTCCTTTGCGCCACACGAAAAAGAACAGCGCCAGGATCTGAAGAGGAATCCCGATGAGAAAGAACAGCCACAGATTTTTTCCTGCCGCCATTCCCGTGAGATAAATACAGACGAGCACCGTCCAAACAAGGACGGAAACACTCAGAATGCGCACCCACTTCCAATGCCATACGCAACTGAACACGAGCACCACGGTCGCGGTCGCGGGCACGGCATAGACATAAGTAAGCCAGGAATAAGGAAGTTCGGGCGCAAAAATCCCGATCAAGACGAAAACCACTACGGCGACCAGCCAGCACAGTCCGCCAGAGAGCAGTACCGTGATCAGACGATTCATTTTTCTTGCGCGGCGGGGCATGATCCCACGCCCTTCCTCCGCATGATCGTGCACAAGATCGTCCAGCGTCACCTCAAACATATCCGCAAGCTGAATGAGAATGCGGATATCGGGCACACCGTTCCCCTGCTCCCATTTGGAGACGGACTTGTCGGAATAATTGAGCTTTTCGGCAAGCTCAAGCTGGGTCATATTCGCCATCTTCCGCAGCCGCATGATATTTTTTCCTATGGTTACCGCTAAAACATCTTGCTCTTCCATACCTCCATTATAACCCAAAAATCAACGGCTGTCAACCGTTCTACTGTGAGTAGAGCGCCAATTCTTTCCTCTACTGCGCAAAATCCGACGAATGGAGGCGAAAACGCAAAGAGTAGGTTGCTTTTCTGTCCTGAAAAAGGTAAAATGCAATTGTGAGACGGAAATGATCCGTTTTGTCTGCGATAAAAACGAATGCGGTCCCAGCCGCATACGCTTTTTACTCTCCAATATGAATAAGTTCTCCCGTTTTAGAGCGGGAGAACTTATTTTTAATCAATAAATATCTACCGGCTAAGCCGGTAGTTTCTCAGTTTCGGGCTATTAGCCCTAATACTACCAGCAGCGCGCAAGCCGCGCGTGGGACGACCTGGCAGTCATGCGATCGTTACTTGCCACCCGTCAACGGGTCGTCCAAATCGTCTATGCTCATCTGACTCATCTCTTTATCTTGTTTTAATTGTGTGGCTATGTATTCTTTTATTGCTTTCGTATTTTTCCCTACCGTATCCACATAGTAACCGCGACACCAAAATTGCCTGTTCCTGTACTTGAATTTCATGTTGCCCCATCTCTGATATATCATAAGACTGCTCTTTCCTTTCAGAAAACCCATGAACCCTGATACACTCATCTTGGGCGGTATCGATATCAACATATGGATATGATCGGGGCATACTTCGGCTTCTATGATTTCCACCCCTTTCCATCGGCACAATTCCCGAAGTACTGCCCCGATCTCCAACCGCTTCTCTTCATCAAACACTTTCCGCCTGTATTTTGGCGCAAACACGATATGATACTTGCAATTCCATTTCGTATGTGTTAAACTTTTTACGTCATCCATTTGGATGTCCTCCTTTTGATTTTTTTATTGCAACTGCCAGGTCGCAACCTCATGATATCAAAAGGAGTTTTTATTTTAAGCCTCATCGCTAAAGCTCTCTGTTCCCCGCGGACGATCCGCGGGTTTTAGTATACAAAAAAGCCCCTCGGAAAAAGTTCCGAAGGGCCGAATGCGATTCGTTCAGTTGAAATATCTCTTCAGAAGTCCCTTGAATCCCGCACCGTGACGGGCCTCATCTTTCGCCATTTCGTGCACGGTATCATGGATCGCATCGTACCCGAGCTCTTTGGCGCGCTTTGCCAGCATCAGCTTGCCTTCGCAAGCCCCCGTCTCCGCAGCGACGCGCAGCTCCAAATTCTTTTTGGTCGAATCGGTCACGACTTCGCCCAGCAATTCGGCAAATTTGCTCGCATGCTCCGCCTCTTCAAACGCGTAGCGCTTATACGCTTCCGCAACCTCGGGATAGCCTTCCCGTTCGGCAACCCGCGCCATCGCAAGATACATTCCGACTTCGGTGCACTCCCCCTCGAAATTCGCGCGGAGTCCGTCCATCACCTCTTTGTCTTCCACGACGCCGTCGCCGACATGATGTTCGCACGCAAACCCCTTCTCTTCTTCCACGGGAACAAACTTCTTCGCATGGCAGACAGGGCACTCCGTCACATCATCCGCAACCACTTCACCGCAAATCACACATCTCTTCATAATACAATCTCCTTCCTTGATTTGTTCTGATTTCAGTATAACACAAATAAGATTAATTATCAATAACTTTTCAATAAATTATATCCATATTTTCCAATATTTTTTCAAGTTCAGAAAAATTCTGTGCAAACAGCTCCGCTCCCGCCTCCTCGAGCCGCTCTTTCGAACGATACCCCCACAGGACGGAGACGCCGCGCATCCCGGCACGCCGCGCGGTCAGAACGTCCGTCTCCCCGTCGCCAACGAAGACGCATTCGGCGGGAGACACGCGCAACGAGAGCGCACAATAGCGAGCCAGCGAGGGATCCGGTTTACAGGGAAACATCCCCATATCCCCTCCGACAAAATCGAACAGTCCTTCCGGGAAGAAATGGCGGATGCAGCCCTCCGCCGCATCCTGCGGTTTGTTCGTCACGACCGCAAGTTTTTTCGTCGCTTTGAGCCTTTTCAGCACGGCAAGTTCTCCGGGATAAAGGCGGGTCTCCGACTGATCGTTGTGCGCAAACGCCGAGCGGAACGCTTCAAAACACGCCTCGGCATCGGGCGCATCCTTCGGCAGCGCCCGATCGATCAGCTGCCTCGCCCCGTCTCCCACATACCGCCGCGTCTGTTCAAGGGATATTTCGGGATAAGAACGGGCACGGAGCATGTCGTTGACATATCGGCGGATATCCGAAAGCGTATCAAGGATTGTCCCGTCGAGATCAAAAAGAACCGCCCTGATCATCACATCTTTTCCGGAACGCCGATGCCGAGCAGTCCCAAAGCATTCTTCAGCACAGTGAGCGTCGCCTGCGTGAGCGCAAGACGAAAGGCACGCGTTTCCTCCTCCTGTAGAATTTTGCAATCAAAATAGAACTTGTTGAATCTTTGCGCGACGTCCACGCTGTAGCGGGCGACAAAGCTCGGCTCATATTTCTCCGCGGCAGACCGCACGACATCGGGAAATTCCGCCAGCGATTTGACGAGTTCAAATTCCTGAGAACAGAGCGGGGGAAGTTCGGAAAAATCGGAACTTGCGCAAAAACCGCTCTCGTTCGCCTTGGAGAGCACGGACGATGCGCGGGCACAGGTATATTGTACGTACACGCTGGTCTCCCCGTCGAAATTCAGTGCCTTATCGTAAGAAAAGACGATGTCCTTGATCTTGTTGTTATAGAGCGCGCCGAAGATCACGGCGCCCACGCCCACTTTCCCGGCAATTTCCTCTTTGCCGGAAAGCGAGGGATTTTTCATGTCGATGATCTCATATGCCTTCTTGACGGATTTTTCGAGAATATCCTCCAAGAACACGACGTTTCCCTTGCGGGTGGACATGGCGCCCTCCTCCAGCGACACCATGCCGTAAGCCACATGCACGAGATCTTTCGCCCACTCTTTCCCCATGAGCTCGAGCACCTTGAAAAACTGCCGGAAATGCAGATTCTGCTGATATGCGACAACGTAGAGGCACTTGTCGAAATCATACGTCTGTTTGCGATAGATCGCCGCCGCCATATCCCGCGTGGCGTAGAGCGAGGAGCCGTCCGACTTGAGAATGATGCAGGGCGGCATGCCGTATGCCTCCAGATCGACGACCTGCGCGCCGCGGCTCTCGACAAGAAGCCCTTTCTCCCGCAATTCGTCGATGACCGGCTGCATCTTGTCCTGATAAAAGCTCTCTCCCGCATAGGAATCAAAGCGGATGTCGAGAAGGTCATAGATCTTCGAGACCTCCTTGAGCGTGAGCTGTTTGAACCACTCGAACAGGGAACGGCATTCTGCATCCCCTTCTTCGATCTTCTTGAAATAGGCGCGTGCCTCGTCTTCGAGTGCGGGATCCTTTTCCGCTTCCCGATGGAAGCGCACATACAGCTCGTTGAGAGCGCGGATCCCGCCCTTCTCGACCAATTCCCGATCCCCCCAGCGGCGATAAGCAGAGATGAGTTTTCCAAACTGTGTACCGTAATCTCCCAGATGGTTGATGCCGACCGCGTGATAGCCGAGGAAGCGGAAGATGCGGTACAGCGCCCCGCCGATCACCGTCGTGGACAGATGTCCGATATGAAAGGGCTTGGCAATGTTGACCGAAGAATAATCGATGCAGATCGTCTTTCCCGTGCCGCAGTCGGAGCCGCCGTACTGTTCCCCCTCACGCAGGATCCGCGAGAGCGTCTCCGCGGCAAGCCCCCGTTTGTTCACCTTGAAATTGAGATATCCGTTCACGGCGGAAACTTCTTCGATCACGTCGTCTGCCGGAAACCGTTCTTTCAGCGTCTCCGCAACGGCGACCGGACTTTTCCGCAACACTTTAGAAAATTTGAAACAGGGGAGCGCATAATCCCCAAGCGACGGATCGGGCGGAACGGCAATCGCCTCCGCGACCTCTTCCTCCGTCATCCCCTCCGCCGCCAGCCTGTGCGCAATGTACTTCCGATAATCCATATCGCCATCCTTTTCTGTCCTTTGCCAAAAGTTTAGCACAATTTTTGTTTTTTGGCAAACGAAAGACTTGCCCGTTTTCAGGAAATATTATATAATTATGCGAGCAACGGAGCAATTCGGAATTTTCTTTGCGACAGGAGAACGATATGAAATTAGGCGTTGTGGGATTGCCCAACGTAGGAAAATCCACCCTCTTTAATGCAATCACGCATGCGGGCGCGGAAGCGGCGAACTATCCCTTCTGCACGATCGAGCCGAACGTCGGCGTCGTTGCCGTTCCCGACGAACGTCTGGATAAACTCGCCGCCCTCTACAACAGCAAAAAAGTCACCCCGGCCGTCGTGGAATTTGTGGATATCGCGGGACTCGTGAAAGGCGCAAGCCGCGGCGAAGGCCTCGGGAACAAATTTCTCTCCCACATCCGCGAAGTGGACGCCATTGTCCACGTCGTGCGCTGTTTCGAGGACGAGAACGTGACCCATGTCGAAAATACAATCGACCCCATCCGGGACATCGAGACGATCAATCTCGAACTCATTCTCGCGGATATCGAAGCGGTGCAAAAACGCATGGACCGGACGCGGAACGCCGCACGCGGGGGCTCGGACAAAGGCGCTGCCCGTGAATTTTCCTTCCTCGAAAAGCTGCTCGCCCATCTCGAGGCGGAACAGCCCGCAGGGAGCTATCCGCTGACCGAAGAAGAGGCTCCGCTGATGCAAGCCCTCTTTCTCCTCTCCGCCAAGCCCGTCATCTACTGCGCCAACATTGCGGAAAAAGACATGGGAGAAGCGGGAGAGCGCACTCCTCTCGTGCTGAAGGTTAAAGAATACGCGCACAGACACCATGCAGAGACCATTGTCATCTGTGCAAAGACGGAGGAAGAACTGTCTGCGATGGACGAAGAAGACCGCGCCCTCTTCCTCGAAGAATTCGGGCTCAAAGAGAGCGGGCTGGACAAACTGGTGCGCGCGTCGTATTCTCTGCTCGGACTCATCTCCTATCTCACCGCCGGAGAAAAAGAAACGCGGGCATGGACGATCGTAAAAGGGACCAAGGCTCCCCAGGCGGCGGGAAAAATCCATTCCGATTTTGAAAAAGGATTTATTCGGGCGGAAGTCGTGGACTGGGAGACCTTGCTGGAGTGCGGCGGTTTGAACGGCGCACGGGAAAAGGGAAAAGTGCGATCTGAAGGCAAGGACTATGTGATGAAGGACGGCGACGTCGTTCTCTTCCGTTTCAACGTATAAAATTCGCTTAAAAACAAGCCGTCCCGTCAGTTGCGCGGGGCGGCTTGTTTTACTTGATACGATCAGTTTTTTCCGTTGCGGAAGAGATGAATGAAGGCGCGAAGCGCAAAGGAGATCTTCGCGCCCTTCGGGACCGCCATTCCCACCGAACGGGAAGGCATGGCAGGCGAGACGTCCAGCTCAAACAGAGAACCGTCTGAAAGTTTGTTCAGGCTGTATTCCCGCGGAATACAGCCGACCCCCATGCCCGATACCATCAAGGTCTTCATAAATCCCCAGCTGTCCACCTCGATCGTCGGATGCAGGTCAACCCCGAGACTTTGACAGAAATGATCGAAGGACGCACGCGCGACCGTGCTCTTCTCCATGAGAAGCAGCGGGACCTGACGAAGATCCCACACGGAAAGCGGCCTTCCCTTGAGCTCGGAATACGCCTCGCCCGCAAGAAAGACGTCGTGGAGCAGCCGCACCGAGTCGATGATCTCGATCCCGTCGTCCTCCTCGATGGGAAGATTGAGAAATCCGATGTCGCAGCGGTCCGTCTTAAGCTGTTCAATGGTGACGGGCGACAGGTCCGAATATAATTCAAACTTAACCTGCGGATAAGCCTGGCGATATTGGACCAGCTTATCGGCAAGCACATACTGAAAGATCGTCTCGGACGCGCCGATGCGAAGCGTTCCCGTCGCGGTCCGATTGAGTTCGGATAATTTGTCTTCCACGCCGTTGAGAAGCCGGAGCGCCGTTTCGATGTCTCCGAAAATCAGCTCTCCGCCCTGCGCGGTCAGTTCCATGCCGCGGTGAACCCGCTTGAAAAGCTGTGTTCCGAGCTGATTTTCAAGCTGCTTGATTGCCTGAGAAACGGCAGGTTGCGATATATACAGCTCCTCCGCCGCTTTTGTCAGACTTCCCGTGCGCGCCACCACATAAAAAATCCTATAGAGCTCCAGATTGACCATTTTTTTCCTCCGAACTTCCGCCTTATTTCCCCACGCAGAATTTGGAAAAAATTTCCGCGATGATCTCCTCCGTTGCGGTTTCGCCGCTCAGAAGCCCGAGCGCAACATAGGCGCGCCGGAGATCTTCCGCATACAGTTCCGCAAACGCTCCCTTCTCTGTCCCTTCAAGCGCCCGATCGACCGCCTCCGCAGCCTCCCGCACCGCGCCGTAATGCCGTTCCTCAAGCAGGTAGGCCTCCCCGTTCTCTCTGCCGAATCCTCGCTCGTAGAGCAGCTCTTTCAGCGCCTCGATCCCCTCTCCCGTCAGAGCGGAGACGCAAAGATCGCATTTTTCCGACCGCACGAGATCGCTCTTGGAGGAGATCGTGATGAGCGCCGTTCCGGGAGAAAGCTTTGGCATGTCGTGTCCTTCTGCGCCCCCTTCCCGCACCAGTACGACGACATCCGCCGCCGCAATCGCGTTCTTTGCCCTGCGGATGCCCTCCTGTTCGAGCGCGTCTTGACTCTCCCTGAGACCCGCGGTATCCGTCAGGCGAAAAAGCACGCCTCCGATCTCCAACGTCCCCTCTACGGCATCCCTTGTCGTTCCGGGAATCTGAGATACGATCGCGCGCTCATAGCCGAGCAGGGCGTTGAGCAATGAACTTTTCCCCGCGTTCGGCTCGCCGCAGATCACGACGTTGACTCCGGAACGGATCTTTTTCCCGACGCGATATTGCGAAAGCAGCCCTCCGAGCGCTTCTTTGATCTTCCGCAACCGAACGGCAACTTCTCTGCGGGCATCCGCGGAAAGATCTTCCTCGGGATAGTCTACATCTGCATCCGCGTAGGCGAGGCATTCCCGAATCTCCGTCTGAAGCCGTTTTCCCTCCCGCGTCAGCGTCTCTCCGTAAAGCAGAAATCCTGCCCTTACCTGCGCTTCCGATTGCGCGGAGATCATCTCCGCCATTCCCTCCGCCGCGGAGAGAGAAAGTTTTCCGTTCAGAAAGGCGCGGCGGGTGAATTCTCCCCGCTCCGCCGCCCGCGCCCCCAACTCGATCGTCCGCTTCCATACGCCGCGGGCGATCTCCGTCCCGCCGTGACAGTGAAATTCCACCGTATCTTCTCCCGTAAAGGAACGGGGCGCACGAAAATATACGCACATTCCGTAATCGGAAAACGGACCGCAGTCGATCTTTCCGGGATAAAGCCGATTCGGCTCAAATTCTCCTTTATGCGAAAACATCTGCTGTGCGAGCGCAAGCGCGCCCTCTCCGCTGACGCGGACGATTGCGACCCCGCCCGCTCCGGACGCCGTTGCAACGGCGGATATCAGCTCCATTTCTCCTCCCGACGCCTTCGGCAACTGCATAAGACGGTCTCGAAGTATAACTTTTATTTATAGCTATTATAACATTCCGCAGAAAATTTGTAAACCTTTTGCGGCAAATTTTCCCTCAAAGACATACAAAAACGCCGTCCCCGATCAGTCGGGGACGGCGCGTCGCCTGCTTCTGTTCTGCCGCCTCTTTCAGAGCCGGACCAGGGTAAGCGTCACTTTTTCGCCGTTGATATCCTGTTCGCGGGTAAATCCCTCCGCGCTGCCTTCCTGAATTGTTTCGGCAAGCACGTCGGCGCCCAACGCGCCGCGGCGAAGCGCCTTTTCCGCCCTGCCCCGCGCAGTATAATATATCGCAATGCGATCCGTCACCTCGAATCCCGCCTCTTTCCGCATCGTCTGGATCTTGGAGACCAGCTCCCGTTCACATCCTTCGTCCAAAAGCGCCTCGTTCAACACCGTATTCAACGCCACGGTAATTCCGCGGTCGGAAGCGGTCGCATATCCCGCCGCCCCTTCCGTAAAGATCTGCAGATCCTCCTCCAGCAAGACAACGGAACCGCTCTCCAATCCGATCGTGCAGGCACCCTCCGTCCGGATCGTCCGAACGAGCGCGCCCGCGTCGCACTCCGCAAGGAAGCGGGAGATCTCCCGAAGCTGTTTTCCGTATTTGGGACCGAGGGTTTTGAGCTGCGGCTTGACGGTGTAGCGGATCAGTTCGTCCGCACTGCCGACCGCACGATAGCTCTTTACGTTCAGTTCGTCCAGCGTGACCGCCTCCAGCTCTCCGCGGATGGCGAGCGGACGATCGGAAGCCACGATCATTTCCGACAACGGCTGACGGTTTTTGATGTTCTGCGCGTTGCGCGCCGCTCTGCCGAGCGCGACCACGGCAAGCACGTCCTCCATTCCCTTCTCCAGCTCCGCATCGATCGCCGCCTCGTCGCAGACGGGGAAATCGCACAGATGCACCGAGATCGGCGCGTCGGGGAAGAAGGCGGGCACGAGATTGCGGTAGATCATCTCCGCCATAAAAGGCGTGTAGGGCGCGATCACCTTGCTGAGGGTCACGAGCACGGTATAGAGTGTCGTATAAGCGGCGGCCTTATCCTCCGTCATGCGGCTCCCCCAATAGCGGTCTCTGCCGCGGCGGACATACCAGTTGGAAAGCTCGTCGACAAATTCCTGGATCTCCCTTGCGCTGTCCGTGATATTGTACTGTGCGAGCATTCTGTCGACGTCCTTGACCAATGTGTTGAGCTTGCTCAGCACCCAACGGTCCATGAGGGAAAGTTTGCAGGTGCCGAGGGAATATTCGGACGGATCGTATCCGTCGATCTCCGCGTAGAGCGCAAAAAACGCATAGGTGTTCCAGAGCGTACCCTGAAATTTCCGCTGTGTTTCCGAAACCGCTTCCGTGCCGAACCGCGAAGGGATCCACGGCGCGCTGTTCGTATAGAAATACCAGCGCACCGCGTCGGCGCCCTGTTTGTCGAGGACGGTCCAGGGATCGACGACGTTCCCTTTGTGCTTGCTCATTTTCACCCCGTTCTGATCGTTGACGTGCCCCAGCACGATACAATTCCTGAAAGGCGTCCGATCAAAGAGGATCGTCGAAATGACGAGCAATGTATAGAACCAGCCGCGCGTCTGATCGACCGCTTCCGAAATGAAATCTGCGGGAAAGGTTTCGCGGAACAGCGATTCATTTTCAAAAGGATAGTGATATTGCGCAAAAGGCATGCTTCCGGAATCAAACCAACAGTCGATGACTTCCGGCGTGCGCCGCATCGCTCCCCCGCAGCGGGGACATTTGCAGACAAGTTCATCCAAATAAGGGCGGTGCAGCTCGATCTCTCCTGTTACGCCGCACTTTTCCCGAAGTTCCGCCTTGGAGCCGATCACCTCGATCTCTCCGCAGTCCGGACAGACCCAAACGGGCAGCGGAGTTCCCCAATATCGGTCGCGGGAGAGCCCCCAATCGATGACGTTTTCAAGGAAATTCCCCATGCGTCCTTCCTTGATCGTATCCGGCATCCAGTTGACGCTGCGGTTGTTGGCGATCAGCCTGTCCTTGATCTGCGTCACTTTAATGAACCAGCTCGAACGGGCGTAGTACATCAGCGGCGTATCGCATCGCCAGCAGTGCGGGTATTCATGCTCGAAGGGAAGGGCGCGGAAGAGCTTTCCCTGCGCCTTCAGCAATTCCAACACAACTTTATCCGCCTTCTTGATGAACAATCCGTCCAGTTCGGGACAGCGGGAGTCAAATTTCCCCTGTTCGTTCACAAGCGAGACAACGGGAAGGCCGTAACGCATCCCGACGTTATAGTCGTCCTGTCCGAACGCGGGCGCGATGTGCACGACTCCCGTGCCGTCGGTCAGCGTGACATATCCGTCGCAGACGACCTCATATACCCGCTTCCACTCATTTTTGGTCGCGGCAAGCTCTCCGCCGGCATAGGGAAAGAGCGGCTCATAGCGCGTCCCCTCGTACTCCTTGCCCTTGCGGCGCGTCACGATCTTTGCGTTTTCAAAGAAGGCGGAGACCAGAGCTTCTGCCAAAATATAGCGAACGCCGTCCTCCGTCTCGATCTCAACGTAACTTTCTTCCGGGTTCATGCAGAGTGCGACGTTGGAAGGAAGCGTCCAGGGCGTAGTCGTCCATGCGAGAATGTAAACATTCTCCCGTCCTTCGACCCGGAAACGCGCAACAGCAGAGGTCTCTTTGACCGTCTTGTACCCCTGCGCAACCTCATGCGAAGAGAGCGCCGTTCCGCAGCGGGGACAATAGGGCACGATCTTATGCCCCTTGTACAGCAGCCCTTTTTTGTGGATCTCTTTAAGCGCCCACCACTCCGACTCGATATAGTCGTCGTGATACGTGACATACGGATGTTCCATATCCACCCAATACCCGACGCGGTCGCTCATCTTTTCCCATTCGCTCTGATATTTCCATACCGACTGTTTGCACTGACGGATGAACGGCTCGATCCCGTATTTCTCAATATCCTGCTTTCCGTCCATGCCGAGGGAGCGCTCCACTTCCAGCTCGACGGGAAGACCGTGCGTATCCCAGCCCGCCTTGCGCAGGACATGTTTCCCCTTCATCGTCTGATAACGGGGAATGATGTCCTTCATGACGCGGGTGAGGATATGACCGATGTGCGGCTTTCCGTTCGCCGTAGGCGGCCCGTCGAAGAAAGAAAATTCTTCTCCCCCTTCGTTCTTTTGGATGCTCTTTTCAAAGACCTCGTTCTCCTTCCAGAAAGAAATGACTTCCTTCTCTCTCGAAACAAAGTCCAGTGAGGTGTCTACTTTCTTATACATATTCGTCTCCTCAGTCTACTCCGCCGCCCGGCCGATCAGCCGAAAATTCCTTTGCGCGGACGGATCTCCTTTACGGTAAACCCTGCATCCGTCACGCAGGCGGCAAGCGTCTCGTCTGGCAAATCGGTTTCCACAAAAATGATGCCCTTCTTGAAGTTCGCTTTCGCTCCCGTTACGCCGTCCAAAATGCGAAGTTTTTTTTCTGCACGGGAGGCGCACCGTTCGCAGCACATCCCGTCCACTTCGATGACTTTTTTCATGTCTCTTCCAGCTCCCGAAGCTGCTGCTCGACCTTCTTTTTCATATCCAGGAATTTATTCAGTTTCGCACGCTCCTCTTCTACGAGACGGGCGGGCGCCTTGGAAACAAAATTGTTGTTCGCAAGTTTTCCTCCCGCACGGGAAATTTCCGCCGAGATCCGATCCAGTTCTTTGCTGAGACGGCTGCGCTCCGCTTCCAGATCGACCAATTCTCCGAGAGGAATGAACATCTGTCCCAAATCGCAGACGCGGGAAACTGTCTTCTCCCCGATTGCCGCGCCGTTTTCCACATAATCAATCTCACTCGCTCCCGCGAGACGGAGAACGGAACCCTTGTTGAGATTGACGAGCCGTTTGGACTCGGTCACAAGAAAGAGCCGAACTTTGCGGGCAGGCGGACACCCGACGGAAACTTTGACCGCGCGAACCGCCTTGATGAGCTCGATGATATCCTCGAACGCCTTCGCCTCCTTCCTGTAAGCGAGCTTGCTGTTGTAACGGGGAAACTCCGCGCGGATGATCTTCCCCGTCGAATTGGGAAGGCAGCCGTAGATCTCCTCCGTGACAAACGGAGCAAACGGATGCAGCAGGCGGAGAATGTTGTCCAGCACATACAGCAGTGTGGCAAGCGCACCGTCTTTGCGCTCTTCGTCCGTGCCGTACAGCGCGGGTTTGGTGAGCTCGATATACCAATCGCAGAAATCGTTCCAAACAAAATCCGTAACCTTGTCCGCCGCAATGCCCAGCTCGTACTTCTGCATGGCAAGCGTCACCTCGCGAATGGTCGCCATCAGGCGGGAGATGATCCAGCGGTCGGCAGGCTGCAATCTGATCTCGAAAAGCGCAGGGACCTTCCTGTCGCCGAGATTCATGAGCACAAAGCGTGACGCGTTCCAAACTTTATTGAGAAAGTTGCGCGCCGCTTCCACTTTCACGTCGGAATAACGGGTGTCGTTCCCCGGGGCAACGCCGGTCAGAAGAGAAAGTCGAAGCGAATCTGCCCCGTAGCGGTCGATGACATCGAGCGGATCGATTCCGTTTCCGAGCGATTTGGACATTTTGCGTCCCTGCTCGTCCCGCACCAACCCGTGGATGAGCACATCGCGGAAGGGAACTTTTCCCGTATGCTCGATCCCGGAAAACATCATGCGCATGACCCAGAAAGGAATGATATCGTAACCCGTGACGAGCACGTCCGTCGGATAAAAATACTTGAAGTCCTTGGTTTCCTCCGGCCAGCCAAGCGTGGAGAAGGGCCAGAGGGCGGAAGAAAACCAGGTATCGAGCACATCTTCGTCCTGCTTCAGATCTGCCGAACCGCATTCGGGACAGACAGCAGGCGTCTCGCGGGCGCAGATCGTCGCGCCGCAGCCGCCGCAATACCAAACCGGAATGCGATGCCCCCACCAAAGCTGACGGGATATGCACCAATCGCGGATGTTTTCCAGCCAGTTGAAGTAAATTTTGGCAAACCGGTCGGGAATAAACTTTGTTTTATTTTTGACAACAGCATCGATCGCCGGTTTGGCGAGCGGAGCCATTTTGACAAACCATTGCTCGGAGACCGTCGGTTCAACCGCGGCATGACAGCGGTAGCAGTGCCCGACGTTGTGAGTATGCGCCTCCGTCTTTTCGAGCAAACCAAGCGCCTTCATCTCCTCCACGACCCGTTTTCTCGCCTCATAGCGATCCAACCCGGCAAACTTCCCTGCCCGTTCGTTCATCGTGCCGTCGGCGTTCATGACGCAGATCATGGGCAGCGAGTGCCGCTTCCCGACCTCATAGTCGTTAGGATCGTGCGCGGGCGTGATCTTCACCGCGCCTGTCCCGAACTCCGGATCGACATATTCGTCCGCCACAACGGGAATGGATCGATCGGTCAGCGGCAGACGCAGCGTCTTGCCGACCAAAGCGGAAAACCGCTTGTCTTCGGGATGAACGGCAACCGCCGTATCGCCGAGCATCGTCTCGGGGCGGGTCGTCGCAACCGTTATGAATTCCTCTGAGTTTTCGACGGGATAGCGGAAATACCAAAACGAACCCGCGTCTTCCGAATATTCGACTTCGGCATCGGACAATGCCGTTTTGCAACCGGGGCACCAGTTGATCATGCGGCTCCCGCGATAGACGAGTCCCTTTTTGTAAAGACGGAAAAACGCTTCCCGTACTGCTGCAGAACAGCGTTCGTCCATGGTAAATGCGAGGCGAGACCAGTCGCAGGAAGAGCCGAGCTTTTTCAGCTGTTCGACAATCCTTCCTCCGTAGTTGTTCTTCCATTCCCATGCGCGTTTGAGAAAGCCCTCTCTGCCGACCTCCTCCTTACTCAACCCTTCCTGTCGCATTTTATCGACGATCTTCACTTCCGTGGCGATGGAAGCGTGATCGGTCCCGGGGAGCCAAAGCACGGAATAACCCTGCATGCGCTTGAAGCGAGCGACGGTATCCTGCATGGTCTCGTCCATCGCATGTCCCATGTGCAGCTGCCCCGTGATATTGGGAGGCGGCATCATCATGGCGAAAGGAATCTTCTGTTCGTCGATCTCCGCGCGAAAACAGCCCTCTTTCATCCACTCCGCATAGATCCGATCTTCGAATTGCTTCGGATTATAAGTCGTGCTCATCTCTCTCATGTGATTCACCCGAAAAATGTAATACGATCTTGATTATAAACTTCTTTTTCGCAATTGTCAATTATTCCGAGACCGACATAGAATATATTATTCTTGATTTTTCGGAGAAAAGCATGAAAAAAACCTTTGCAATTCTGGGAGCGGCGCTGTTCGCCCTCCTTCCCCTCGCCGCCTGCGGAGAACAGAGCGATCTTAAAACGGTCAAAGTCAACGAAGTCACCCATTCTGTCTTTTATGCGCCCATGTATCTTGCAGACGCGCTCGGATACTTCGAAGAGGAAGGTCTTAAGATAGAATTGACCAACGGCGGCGGCGCAGATAAAGTCATGGCAGCCGTCCTCTCCGGCGACGCCGACATCGGTTTCTGCGGACCGGAAGCAGCAATCTACGTTCTGCTCGGCGGATCGCAGGACGTCCCCACCGTCTTCGGACAGCTCACCAAACGGGACGGTTCCTTTCTCGTCTCCCGCAATAAAGAAGAAAATTTTCAATGGACCGATCTGAAAGGAAAGGAGATTCTGGCGGGAAGAAAGGGCGGCGTCCCCGCGATGACCTTCGAATATATCCTCAAGGAAAACGGTTTCTCCCCCGAAGAAATTGTCCTGAATTTCGACGTGGCATTCGACATGATGACGAGCGCGTTCGAAGGAGGTGTCGCCGAATACTGCACCATGTTTGAGCCGGTCGCTTCCGAATACCAGGCGGCGGGGAAAGGCTATATCGTCGCATCCGTAGGCGAGGCGTCGGGAGAAGTCCCCTATACCGCCTATCTCGCAAAACGTTCCTGGCTGGATCGGAACGGAGAAACCGCGAAGGGCTTTCTGAGAGCGATCATGAAAGCAATCGACTATGCGCAGACGCAAAGCGCAGACGCCATTGCGGAACTGCTTGTGAAACAGTTTCCTTCCACCTCCCTCTCCTCTCTCGCCACGAGCATCGAGAGCTACCGCAGCATCGACGCATGGGTAACGGACATGGTGATGACGGAAAGCAGTTTTTCACGGCTTCAGGACATTATCGAAAGCGCCGGAGAACTGTCGTCCCGTGCCGACTTCGGCGCCCTTGTAGACAACAGCTACGCCGCAGCCGTCAGTCAGTCGCTCCGCTGAAAACTCTGCGCGGTTCTGCCGCGCAGAGCCGCGAAAAACAACAAAAGCATCCCAATGAAAAAAGAAATTCTTACGTTCCGAACGGTAACCTATACATACCATACCGCCGACGGCGAGATCACCGCGATCGACAACCTTACCTTTTCGATCGGCGAAGGTGAGTTTGTCGCCATGATCGGCCCCTCCGGCTGCGGAAAAAGCACGATCCTCTCTCTCGCGGCAGGACTGCTCTCCCCCTCGGCAGGAGACGTGGTGTGTAACGGGACCGTCGGCTATATGCTTCAACGAGACGAACTCTTCCCCTGGCGGACGATCGAAAAAAACATCCGTCTTCCGCTGGAAATCAAAAAGCAGGATACCACAGACCACCGCGTCAAGGCGAAAGCGCTGGCGGTAAAATACGGACTGGGTGAATTCCTGCAGAGTTATCCCTCCCGCCTCTCGGGAGGAATGCGGCAACGGGCCGCCCTCATTCGCACACTCGCGTCGGACCCCGACGTTCTGTTGCTCGACGAACCCTTTTCGGCGCTCGATTATCAGACCCGCCTCAACGTTACCCAAGACGTGTCGTCGATCATCCGCCGCGAAAAAAAGACGGCGCTTCTCATCACGCACGATATCTCGGAGGCGATCTCGCTGGCCGATCGCGTGATCGTACTGACTGGACGCCCCGCGCACATTTCACATATGCACGAAATGGATTTCGGTGAGATCGATCCGCTCAAACGGCGGGAAAACCGCGCCTTTTCCAAATGGTTCGAAATCCTCTGGAAGGAGCTGAACGGATGAAACACGAAAGAAACCTCAAGGCTGCTTATTCCGCCGAGCATGCCCTCTTTCTCAAAAAAAGAAGACGCCGGCAGACGCTCATCCGTCTTCTCCGCGTCGGACTTCTCGCTCTTCTTCTCGCCATGTGGGAACTCGTCACCGCGCTCGGCTGGGCAGACTCTTTTTTGACAAGTTCCCCCTCGAGAATCATCAAGACCCTGCTCTCCCTCTATCGGGACGGCACCCTCTTTTATCACATCGGCGTGACCCTGTGGGAGACGCTTGCGGGCTTTGCGATCGCTGTGGCTGCAGGTTGTTCGATTGCGCTTCTCCTCTGGTGGAGCGACACCCTGCAAAGAGTTCTCGAGCCCTATATCGTCATTCTCAATGCACTGCCCAAAATTGCGATGGGCCCGCTCATCATCATTTGGTTCGGAACAGGAAGCCGCGCAATCGTCTTCATGGCGGTACTCGTCGGCATCATCATCGTCATCATGCATATGCTTTCTGCCTTTCTCGCCGCCGACCGCAACAAAGTTCTTTTGCTGCGTTCGATGGGCGCAGGAAAGGGACAGATCCTGATCAAACTCGTGTTACCTTCTTCGCTCGCAGCGTTTATTTCTACTCTTAAAATTGCGGTCGGAATGAGCTGGATCGGATCGATCATGGGAGAATACATTGTATCGAAAGCAGGCCTCGGTTATCTGATCGTGTACGGCGGGCAGGTGTTTAAAATCGATCTTGTGATGACGGCAACCTGCATTCTGTGCGTGCTCGCGGCGGGAATGTATTTTCTGATCGTTCTTCTTGAAAAAATACTCGTGAAAAACAAGGAAGACTGACAAACTCAGCCCGCAGACTCCGAGAACGGGGTACAGACGGAAAACAATGTTTCCTATCCCAAAACGGGAAAGCGCAAACGCCGCCGCAAGGAAAAATCCTTCGGCGGCGTAACGCAAGCCGGGTCTTTTCAGCCCTTTGCAGAGAACAAAGAGCGAACAGAGTGAGACAGACAAAGAGGTAAGCATCGCCGCTCCCGCCGCAACTGTGCACAGAACGGAAGAGTCGGAGGCATAGAGGTAAGGCATCTGTGCATTCAGGGCTCCCGCCCCCTCACGGTAAACTCTTCCGAGAATGCACAGCGCACCGAGCACAACGGGAAGCGTGCCGCCCAGCGCCGCAGCCGCAGGCCGCTTCAACGTCTTTCCCGATTCCGTGAGCAACGGGACGGACTGCAGCATATTCATGCCCGCATACAGGGCGGCGCGCAAAAATCCGCTTCGCTCCGCCGCGGGATAAAAAAAAGACAGCCCCTTTCCTGCCGAAACGAACACAACGCAAAGCAAAAAAGGCACAAGCAGAAGATTGAGCGAGGAAGCCCCCTGCCAATTTTTTCTCAGAAACAAAAGCACGAGAGCCAGCCCCACGACCGAACCGAGCGGCGAAAGAGAGGGGCATAATCCGTCCAATCCCGCAAGCATGCCCGCGCAAGGAAGAAACGCGGTGAGCGACAAAAAGACAAAGACCGCATCTGCCCCCCTGCCGAATCCCGCATACACAAATCCGCGATATCCCCCGTATTTTTTCCCCAGAGAAAGAAGGAAAAAACAGGCGCAGAAAAAAAGTACACCGGAAAATACAAGCGCAGGCAGAAAATACTGCGCACGGAAAAAAGCGACCAGTTCCGCGCCGGAAAAAAAACCCGCGCCGATGACGGCCCCCACGATCAACAGCGCCGTTCTGAATTCATTCATCCACTCTATATATTCCGATTATTCTCTTTTCATGCAAAAACAAAAAATATTTTGTAATTATGCCTGACATATTACTTTGTATGCTTGACAAAATTCGTCGAATTTTGTATAATTATGTCAGCAATATCAGGAGGCTTTCATGAACGAGCATTTCCCCCCCAACGACGGTGAAGAAAACGATTTTTTTGACGTCGCAACATATCCCGATGACCACGATACGCCCGAAGAACCTGCGGTAACAGCAGCTCCTTACAATCCCTCTTCCTCCTCCCCCGAAGAGACAGACGAGGGCATCTCCGGAACCGATGAAGTCTCCGTCTCATACGAGACGATTTCCGAAAAGCCCGCCGAGGACGAACCCACGGAGAGCGAGCCCGCCGAGGACGAGCCCGCGGAGGACGAGCCCGCCGAGGACGAACCCACGGAGAACGAGCCCGCCGAGGACGAGCCCGCGGAGGACGAGCCCGCCGAGGATGAGC
>CALVZL010000021.1 GCA_944372525.1 uncultured Clostridia bacterium | reverse complement strand
CCCGTCCGCCACTAACGCAAGGAGCAAGCTCCCTACGTCCGTTCGACTTGCATGTGTTAAGCACGCCGCCAGCGTTCATCCTGAGCCAGAATCAAACTCTTGAGTTTAATTGTTTAAAGCCGATATGCGCTACACATATCAGCGGCTCTAACTAGAATAAATTCTCGTTATCTTTTTGCTGACTTTGTATTGAGTACTATTGTCTCAAAAAAATTGACAGAAACTGCTTTTTGTGTTACAAAAAATCGTTTCTTTCTTATTCGATTTTTAATCTGCGTAACCGAACGACAGTTCGGTGCCGTCTCCGCTCTCGCGGGAGTGAGCTTGTCAATTATAACACAGCCCGCTTCCCTGTGTCAAGTACTTTTCGCAAATTTCTCAAAAAAAATTTAGCTTTTTTCAAAAAATCTGTTTTGTACCTGCGCTTCCTTTGGGACAGCCTGTATATCTTATCATACCGCGATCCGTTTGTCAACTGTTTTTACAGCCTTTTTTCGGATTTTTTATGATTTTTTTCAGGCACCCGCTGCGGATGAACCCCGCGCCTGCGAGACAGCTTGAACATAATAGCACGAAGCAATTCGGAAGTCAACTGTTTTTCGCGGTTTTTTTTCTTTTTTTCCAAAAAATTTCTTTTCTTTTTTTGACCGCAACATGTTGTATTTTTGCTTCGATTATGCTACAATTTTAGCAAGTTTATACTCGGAGCCGTTAAAATGAAAGGAGCTTTTCGCATTATTTTCTGCATCCTCGCCTGCGCGTGCCTGTGCGCAGCGGTGCCCGTGGGCGCCTTTTTCGGGCTGCTTCCCTGTCTGTTCCTGCTGTTGGGCGCCGCACTGAGCGCGTTCCTCATGTTCCGCTTTGCCAAAGAACCGCCGCAGAAAAAGGCGGATTACATGGACAACCCGGACAATTCCGGGGAACAACCTCCTTCCGCTCCGAAACAGTGAAAAGGCAGCCCTTGCGGGCTGTCTTTTCAATCAGGGGGAAACAAGGAGGGTGATCGAATTAAGTAAGGATGACCTCATGGGAAACGCCGCCGTTGGAGTTTGCCATCAGATTGTATTCCACGTGGAATTGCACCACGCTGTGCGCGGGAACTTCCGCCGTGTAGACAAAGGGTTCGTAGACCTCCTCTCCGTAAGAGGTCTCTATATAGTAAAGAGAAAACATCTGCGTGCCGTCGATGAGCTTCCCTTCGGCGTCGCGCGCCATGATCGCAAGACCGCCGCACCGCGCGGCATAGAGGATGACCGTCACCGTGCGATCCCGATCGCCGCTGTTGACGAAGGTATAGGTATCGATATAATCCTTCATCCAGTTGCCGATATTGGAAAATTTTCCCGTTCCGTCGTAGTAATCGTTCCCGACGACGATCTCCCTTCCGTCCGTCGTGACCGTATGGAAGGTCGTCATGTCCGTTCCGACGGCATTGCGGACCGTCTGGGGATTTCCGTGCGTCCACCACTCCGTCAGCGTCTGCGTGTGCGGAGACGACGCAATGTATCCGTGCGGCTCGCCCTCGCTCTCCGCTTCTTCGTCGTAATAGTTGACAAACGTCACGGGCAGAGACTGCGAAGGCGTCTTATCGTTGAACGTCCACGTCGCGCTTGCGTCTACGACGATGCCTTCGTCCGTCCCGTTATAACAGCGGCTCTCCGGATCGCCCGCCATGCCGAGATGCGAAACGGTATCTTCGCTGACCGCCGCCGGATCGTCGTAGACATAGAAGGCGCCCTCCGCCTGCCCGACCGTCTCAAACAGCACGGCGCCGTTCTGGCAGTTTCCGTTCACCTTGTTGTCCGCCGTCCCCGCGACATCGTAGCCGTTATAGGCGTCCGCCGTCGTTCCGCCGATCACGTAGAGATATTCCCCCGGAGGAATGCAGTAGGTCGCGGGCTGGAAGTTGCTCACCGCATACTTCCCGCTGAAATTAAAATATGCGGTAAAATTCTTTTTCTGCGACTCCGTCCAGCCGCTCATGTCCGGAAGCCGGAAAGAGGTATTGTAAAAATCCGTCCATTCCTTTTCCCCGTAATAAGATCCCGGTCCCGCAAGCTGGTAGCCGATGTTTTTTACCGTCACATAGAGCGGTCCCTCTCCCGTATTGCGGACGCGATATCCGTAATAACATCCGTTTTTGATGTTGTTGGAGGAGTGTTCATACGTGAAGAAGACTTCCCGATCGGACACATCTTCCCGCGTGAGCGCATGATTGATGACTTCGGGCAGAAGATCTTCCGGCGTATTGGAATAGACGTACAGCCCGCCCTCCCGTTTAACGTATTCGACGGAAGCCGCCGTCAGCGGATCTGTATCCGGATCGGAATCCGTCGAAAAAGACGCGGGGTCCGGCGCGTTTACGGGATCGAAGGGAAGCTGCGAAAGGTTCTCTTTTGCCCTGACTTCGACCCGAACGACGGTCTCTGCCGGAAAGATCTCGGCATAGATCAGCGCTCCCTTTTCCAATTCGATCTCGAAACTTTCCGCCGCAGAGATCAGCCGCTCTCCTTCCTGTGAATAAAGCACGACTTTCTCGACAAATTTCGGAGAAAAAGAGACGGTATAGCTGTCGTCGTAGGGCACAGACAGCTTGAGTTTGCAGCTTTCGCCCTCTTCCGTCGCATAATAGGACGCAAAGCGAAGCGTGGGCAATCCGCTGTAATCTTCTGCGCGGAACGCCGTCTCTCCGCTCCCGCCGCAGGAGCAGCAGCCGAACATCGCGGCTGCACAGACAAACGACAAGGCGATTCTTTTCATGGTCCACCCCTTTTTGCTCTTATTTATACATTACACCCGGATTCCCTTTTTGTCAAGACTTTTTGAAAAATATTTTTATCTTTTTGCCTAATTTTCTTTCTTTTTGAAGAAAACAAGCTTTTTTTAGAAAATTGTTTTCAAAACAATCTGTTTGCAAAAAATACCCGCGCCGCACGGCATGCGGCGCGGGCGTTCCCGCAAATTGCTTCAGATCTTATATGTGCTGTTGAGATGCAGCGCCATTCCGCACGGGCTGCCCATCGCGGTCACCGTAAGCCCCGCCACATGCTGTCCATCCATCCAGGCGGGCATGACGACGCCGGAATAGACGTTTTTTCCGATCTCGAGCGTAATATAGCGGCTGCCGAACATCTTCCAGCGCCCCTGATAGCCTCCCGCGATCGTTCCGTCGGCATGCAGAACGATCCGTCGGGAAACCACGGTATCCGTCCGCTGCGTAAACATGACCGCCTCGAATTTCCCCGCCGTGATGTTGAGCAGCTCCTCGGGCGTAACGTCCTGAATCTCCTCTCCCGCATAACGGTTTGCGTTCATGACCGGCCAGCCCTCCGCATTGATGTCGTACTGTCCGAGATAGAGATAATGGAAGTTGTTGGAACGGCTGAGTTTTTTGTCGATGAAATAATTGGTGCGGCAATGATAAGAAATCAATTTTACGCCGCTCTCCGTGACAAACATGTCGTTATGGCCGGGACAGAAGAAGTCGACTTCCGAATCCGCCCAACGGAAGGAGCCGAGCATCTTGTTCCCCGTGCCGATGTCCGACGAGCAGACGAGCGGATTTCCGTTGATGTCGAGATAGGGGCCTTCCACCTGTTCGCTCCTGCCGCAGCGCATCTGATAGACGGAGGAGAGCGAACCGTAGGAACACATGAGATAGTAGTAGTTCTTTTTCACCCACTTGCCCTTTTCCAGCACGTCGACTCCCTCGTGGTAACGGATCACGGGACCCTCGAGCGAGCCGCTGGCAAGACGGATCCCGTAATACTCTTCAAAGGAACAGCGGTGCTTGGCAAAGTCGTCGTATTTTCTCTTATCCTTGCGCAAGCCGGTGGCGGGATCGAGTTCGAGGAGGAAAATCCCCAACCCGAAGGAGCCGTATACGAGATATCGCCTTTCCCCCGCAACGACAAACTGCGGATCGATCGCATTCGGCGTGCGCCAACCGGAAGGGGACTGCACGATCAGAGAGACGAGTCTGAAATTTCCCTCCGGCGTGTCCGACTTCGCAAGCGCAATGCAGGACTTCGAGCCGCCGAAATAACCGGTCAGACAGAAATACAGCCAGAACTTTCCGTCCGCGCCGCGCACGCAGTGCGGCGCCCAAAAAGACATGTTGCCGTCTTTCCGCGTGCAAATCCCGTAGCCGATGTCTCCCTGCGCCGTTACGCACCAGTCATAGACGGATTGCATTTCTCCGCTTCCTTCGCGGTAACGCGCCGCCGAACCCTCCATGGGAAGCGCAGAGCCGAGATACTCCCAGTGAAACAGATCTTCGCTCTTGCGGATCTGGCAACCCGAAGGCGCGCCGAAAGTATCGGTGGAATAGGCGTAATATTTTCCCTCCCATTCGAGCAGCGAAGGATCGTGCGCACAGCCCTCCTGCCAATTTTCATAATCGGACGTCCGCATCTGCAGTTTGTTGAAATGCGGATTTTTCGGATATTTCAGAGCCATCTCTTCTCTCCCCTTCCGCGGTCCTGCCCGCGTTTGTTCTTCCTCTCCATTATAATCCTTTTCGTTCTCTTTTTCAAGACTTCTCACGTCTTTTTTTCTTATTTTGCAAAGAGATTGGAAAAGGTCTCCGTTTTCGACACAAACGGAGACCTTTTTGTTCGATTCGGCAGCTCAGTCCGCCGCGTTAAGCCATACGGCACGCCCCGTATCCGAAGTCGCCGTCATGCAATAGATCCCTTTGGCGCTGTATTTGCACCATGCGGGTGCGACAACGCCGCGATAGGTCACGGAATTGAGCGTGATCTCAAAATAATAGTTCTGTTTGAGCGTCCAGCTGCCCGCCGAAGCACCTTCGGCGTCCGTCACCGTTCCGTCCGCAGCGAGCGTATACTGCACCGATTTTGCAAAATCCTGCGAAGCGCCTTCGGTGTGGACGATCACATCGTAATTTCCCGCCAGCTCTTCCGCCGTCACCGTGCCCTTCTCCTCGCCGACATAGCGATTGGGCGAAAGGACCGGCCAGCCTGCCTCGTTGAAATAAAGCTGATTGACCTGCAGATTGTGTCCGCTGTTCACGGTGTAGCGCGTATGATAGACGACAAAATACTTTCCGTCCGTCTTGATGACCGAATTGTGGCCCTGCGCCGCATAGGAAATGGATTCCCCCGCCCATTGATAATTTCCCGCAAGTTTGTTGCCGTGACCGTAGCTCTCCGCCACGTTTGCGCCCGTAATATCCGTATAGGGACCGTCGGGGTTCTTGCTGCGCACGACCCTCATGTTATAATTGGAAGAAAGCGACCCTTCGCTGACCATCAGATAGTAGTAATCCGTCTCCGCGCTGTAAAAGATGAACGGACCCTCGACGCCGGCGCCGCCGCCCTTCCAGAGAAGGGTGCCGAACCCTTCTTCAACGGGAAGCCCCGTCTCATCGAGCTGCTTGATATAAATGCCGCCGTAGAAAGATCCGTAGACCATCCAGAGCGTCCCCTCTTTGTCGTAAAACAACTCGGGATCGATACAGTTGGGCTGCGAACTGCTGCTGCCGACGCTGTTGACGATCAGCTCTCCGTCCGAATACGGTCCCATGACGTCGCGGGCGGAGACCCGTCCGATCGCCGACTGCCCGCTCCCGAACGCGTTCGTCACGGATACATACATATAATATTGTCCGTTGATCTTCATCACGTCGGGCGCCCAGGTTGTGTTGATGCTGCTCTGCGCATCCGCCGCCTCCACAATGTCCTGCAGCGCCGTCGGCCAGGTCACGCCGTTGTGTGTGAATGTTCCCGTCTCATAGAGCATGCTGAATCCGCCGTCGCTCACTTCCTGCGTCCACTGAATGAGATCGGGCGAGGAAGCCACCGCATAATGGGAACCGAACGCATAATATTTTTCCGTGTCCTCATCGTAAAAAACGGAAGGATCGTGAACCGCCACGGGAGTCCCGTAGTCTGCCGACTCGGGCAGAACCGCTGCGGTCGCGGGAACGTTTTCCCCCGCTGCAAGCCATTCCTCCGACCCGTAAAAATTTACGCTGCCTCCGCCCTGACACCCGACCAAAAGCGCCGCGAGCGCAAGGCTCGAAAGCCCCGTCCATTTGATTTTATTTTTCATATACAATACAATACCTCAAAGCTTTTTTCAGACAATTTATGCGGAAAAATCAAGCGGAGCGAACAGAACGCTCCGCTTGCGGGTATTTTCCGCTTTTACTCCTTGGAACCGGTAAGCATCAACGATCCGATGATGAGTTTCTGGAAGCAAGCGAACAAGATCATGACGGGCAGCACGCAGAGCACGGAGCCTGCAATGATGAC
This sequence comes from uncultured Clostridia bacterium, assembly GCA_944372525.1. GTDB lineage: Bacteria > Bacillota > Clostridia > Christensenellales > Borkfalkiaceae > Gallimonas. The sequence continues at coordinate 113,645 of CALVZL010000021.1, read as the reverse complement.
GGCATAATCCTGCGCATACGTATCGACGTTTTCGAGCAATGCGAGCGCATGCGGCAAGTTGATCCAAAGACTGCTGCGCGGGATCATGATGAACGAACCCATGTAGTTGTTCCAGCATCCCATGAAGGACAGCAGCCCCTGTGCCATGATCGCCGGCATCGCGAGCGGCAGAATGAATCCGACAAAGATGCGGAAATATCCCGCGCCGTCGATCTTCGCCGCCTCAATGATGGAGGTGGGAAGCCCGAACAGGAACTGACGGATGAAGAACGCCGTCATGATCGAACCGAACAAGCCGGGAATGATCAGGACGAGACCGTTGTCGCGCCAGCCCAAATCGTTGTACATGACGTATTGAGTCGTCATGATGGAAGGTCCGGGAACCATGATCGCCGCAAGCAGGAAATAGAACACCGCATTTCTGCCCACCCACTCTATCTTTGCGAACGCAAATGCCGCGGAAGCAGATGTGATGACGCCGACCACGACGGGAACGATGGAATAGATGAGGTTGTTGATGAGCGCGCGCCAGAAGGAATATCCCGTGACCACGCGGGTGAACGCCGTATTCAGCAATACGTCGTAGTTGCGGAAGAGCCCGCCGTTGGATCCCTCGTCGAGCATGCTGAACGAAGGCCACCAGACCATGCGGCGCAGAATGTCGCCCGTGGAGCCGCCCGTATGCGTATTCGCAAAGGAACCGGCGATCATCCACCAGAAGGGATAGACCATGAGGAAGGATCCGAACAAAAGGATGATGTACGTCGCAATGTCGCCCACCATCTTCGCACGCTTTTTACTCGCGCGATGCGTCTTGCTCGAAAATCCGAAGAACGCAAGGATCGCGCCGAGCGCATAGCGGAATGCGGAATACTGTTTTTCTTCCTCGGGAGCGGTTTTGATGTTTTCAGCGTTGTTATTCATACTCTCTCCCCTCCTCAGTCAGATTTCCGCGAATCCAGCCAGAACTGGAACATCGTCAGCACAAAGATCATGATCGCCAAGATCATACCGTATGCGGCGCCCTGCGAAACTTTGCTCTGATTGACACCGTAGCCCCAGATGAGCGAGACGTAACCGGAGGTCGACGACCGCTCGCCGACGAGCAAGACGGGTTCCATATAGATCTGCATGCCGCCGATGACGGCAGTGACGATATTATAGAAGATTGTGGGATACAGATCGGGCATCGTCACCTTCCAGAAGATCTGCCATCCGTTCGCCCCGTCGATCTCCGCGGCCTCTTTCGTCGCGGCGTTGACGCCGGACAGACCCGCTATGTACAGGATGATCGTGCCGCCCAGGCCTTTCCAGACCGACATGATGATGATGACGAGTTTGGAGAAGAAGCCCTGACACCAGAACGGATCGTTCATGAATGCCCCCGGAGTCGACGTTCCCGCCAACTGGTTCCACGTGAGCGTCGTGTTGCCCGTCAGATCCAGCCACTGGAAGCCGTCCAGCCCGAGCAGCTGGTTCATCACGCCCGTCGTCGAGAACATGAGCTTGAAGGTGTACACGATGGAGACCGTGCTCGCGACGCAGGGGAAATAGTAGAGCACGCGGAACACGTTTCCGCCCTTGATGTCGCGCGACATGCAGACCGCGAAGAACACCGCGAGAATCATGCCGATCGGAATTCCGATCATGTAGAACACCGTGTTAAAGAGGTACGCGCCCATCTCGTTCATCTTGAAATCGCCGCCGATCTCATAAGTGAACGCGTACTTGTACCAGTAGAACGCCCCGTCCGGATGGATGTTGTCCCCGAGATGGAAGAGCGTCTCCCAAATGTCTCCCTTGATCGAGTTATACGCGGTGAAGGAGAGCAACAGCGCCATGATAAAGGCGATGTAGACAAACCAAATCGTGCCCACGATCAGCGGAATACAGAACACCCAGCCCCAAAGATTGTCCTGCAGCTTCTGCTGGTTGATCGGCTTCCTCGCTTTTTTCGGTTTGACCGATCCTTCAACGGCAACCGTCTCCGCGGGTACGGCTTCCGAAGCTGCGGCGAAATTTTCTTGCATGGAAATTCCTCCTCTCATAATATTTCAGAAGCGAAAAGCTCCTCCTCCCGGGGAGGAGGAGCCTTCGCCGCATTCCCGAATGCGCGCGGCTTAAAGGCCGAGCATATCCTGTTCTTCTTTGATCGCGAGATCCAGCTCCGCCTGCGCGTCCGCCGCATATTTCAGCGTGAACCAAGCCGGCGTACCGTAAGAAGTACCGGGGATGTTGTTCTCGTTCACGTCCTCGGCATAGAGCATGTTCGCAAGGATGTTGAACATGTTGGTAGACGCCGCCTGGTTGAGATACGCCATGACCTTGTTCTGGCTTCTCGGCTCAAGCTTGTTCACCCAGTTGCTGTTATAGGTGTACATCGTGGAGTCTCTCGTCGCGTTCAGACCGAACTGCATTCTCAGGCTCAGATCGCGGTCTTCTACCGTATAGGAACTCATGCGGAGGACCTTCATCGCAAAGCCGAGCGACGTGACGGAAGACATCGAATCATTGGCAAACGCCTCATCGTACGTCGTGAAATCGGGATAGTTCGTCGACATCCAGTTTCCGATCGTTCCCGTTGCGGTGTTCGCGTTTGCGTACATCGCCTTTGCGATCGCATATGCGTTGTCGAATGCTTCGCCGTCGTCGGGCGTGATCATCTCGGCAAAGGCGCCTTCTTTGTTCAGGTATTCCACGCACTGCGACTTGAAGTTGGGAAGCTGCGCACCCGCATAGGTGAGGGAGATCTGGACCTCTTCGTCGATCGTAAGATATTTCACGAGATCGACCGCCGCCTCGCGCTTCCAGTCGTCCGCATCGAGCGATCCGCTCACGCCGTAACCGACGGAGTCCATACGAGCGCCCCACTGATTCTGACGCAAAATCTGGTTCTGGAAGATCTCTTCGCCGGTATAGGAATCTTTCTTCGTGCCGTAGCTGACGATGTCGTAGTCCGCGTCCTTGATCTCCGAATAGAGCGCATAGTTCTCGGAGACGGGCTCGGGCATCAGTCTGTATTTGAGGTACTGACGGTCGGTGTCGTTGAGGACGCCGCTGTTCCAGGTACCCACGCCGTAGAACACGCAGGAGCCCGCGCAGAAGAGGTTCCATCCGGAGTCTTTCTCGCCGGTCGTATCGCCCGCGTTGTTGGAGTTGCCGTTCCAGTCGGATCCGTAAGCGTGGAACGCGCCGAGCGTCTCGATGTAGCTCTCGCTGTTGACGCCGTACTGGATCTCTACCTCTTTATAGCTGCCGTCGAGCTGAAGCTCCTGCGCGGTATAGGTGTCCGCCACCGCGTCCGTCGCCATCTTGTTCGCTTCGGCTCCGCTGTTGATGATGGAAGTGGAATCTTCATTGATGTAAGAAGCGTCGTTGCCTGCAAGCCAAGGAAGCAGGTAGAGCGTTCCGTCATACTGGTCGTTGCCGTAGACATTCGTTCTTGCGGTCGCCGTCTGCACGCCGCCGAGGTTGCTCGAATTGCCGTCCCAGCAATAGGTGTTCAGATAATAGGTGATCGCCCAGGTCAGCGCGCTGTATTCCGCATACGTGAAGGTCACATAGCCCTGCGATTCGTCATACTCCGCCTCGGGGTTTGCATTGGAGCCGGAAAGCACGACATCCGCGGCATCGACCCCCCAATACTCCGCCGCTTCCTGGAAGGTGTCGCCGGGGAAGCCGGGAATGGTCACCGTATAGCCCTGACCGTCCGTAAACTCTTCGACCATGCACGCCATGGGATCGCCGCCCGCGACCGCAAGAGAATAGCTTGCAAAAGAATAGAAGTTATAGGGCTTGTACGTCGTGGGAATGCCGATCTGAATCAGCGGAGCGTCGGAACCGTCCGTTCCCGTCACGACGCCGCCTTCGGGGTTGTAGGTGAGAGCTGCGCTGTTGTTCGCCGCACCCTTCGCCCCCATGCGGTCCTGCGTCGTCATCGTCGTAAGTGCCTCGCGGATCTCATCCGTAAAGAACACTTCGTTGAAACCGAGACCGAAGTTGGAATAGTCCTTGGGAAGCGCATAGATGCCGACCTCCGCACCGGTGTTTTTGGTCACGTAAGCATCTTTCGTCGCATCGTAGGAAACGCGGTCGCCCTGCGTAAAGGACTCGTCGTCCGAATATGCATAGAACGCGATGGAGTCGTCCCAAATGTCCGCCACGGAAGCGACGCTTTCCTCGTCCTTCAGATATTCGGAGATGTCAAGGATTCTGCCGAGGTGACGCCAGGTCTTGACATATTTGGGAGAAACGTAGAAGACGTCCGGCTGCGCGTTCGCCGCAATCTCTCTGTTCAGCGTCTCGAAATAGCTCTCCGTTTTGGAATCGCTCGTGAACTCGATCTTGATGGTCGGATGATCCGCTTCCCAAGCGCCGCTCGCGATCATTTCCTGCGTATAGCGCTCTGCCCACGCCTCGCAAGTCGACTTGTTAAGTTCTTTGTCCGCTTCGCTGCAGAACATGCTGACGCGGAGAGTGTTGGACGAATCGGAGCAGCCCGTGAAAGCGACCGCCGAACCGCACACCATGACCGCCGAAAGAGCGACAAGCGAAGCGTTCCTCAATGCTTTTTTCTTCATTCCTTTACCTCTTATAATAATCTCGTGCGCCTTGTCCCGTTCGGACCGAAAGACTTCGCCGCAAGTTGGGGGTCATGCGGCGCCCTCTCCCGTTCCGGCGGAACAAAGCAATCAAATGACTCTTTTCGGTCTGCCGATGAAAAAAGACATTCGTCAAACTCTTCGGTTTTCCTTACGGCTTCCGCACCGCGGAGCCGAAAGAGAACGCGAAAAAATTAACGAATGTCCCTTTGCATCATGACTTTCCCCCTGTCGTCATTTCTACACTGACATAACTATAACACACAAAGCCGCGTTTGTCAATGTAATTCGAGAAATTTTTTTTGTGAAATTTTCATCTTTTTTTTACTTTTTTTTGTTTGTTTTCACCAATTAACACCCCCGTAAACTTAAAATCGTTCCCTCCGCGGCCGCAAACGGCTTTCCTTCCCCGAAACGCAGCGAACGGCAGAGAAATCTCCCTCGGCTCAGCCGATGTTTTTCCCTTCGAACGGTCACACGATCCTGCCGGCGGCGCCCAAAAATGCCTGTGACGGCCCGGCAGTCAGGCGACGCTTTCCTGCTGTCCGCAAGCAAGCTTTTCTGTGCTTCGTTTTTTCCTCGGGACATCTGCCGCTTTCGGCTGTCTTTTGCTTGCCGCCCTCGCTTTTCTCTTTTCTGTCCGGTTGCCGCTCTCTCTTTTCCGTCGGCAAGGCGAACCCGCGGACGATCCTGCCCGTTCCGGATACCAAAAAACGCGCGTACGTACGCGCGTTTTTTGGTTATTTTGCAATTTTTTCCCGTGTATTTGCGATCATTCCTGCCGATCGACGATATCGAGGATCTCGCAGATCCGGTCAAGATCGTCCCTCGTATAATAATCGATATAGATCCGTCCCTTTTTGTCCGTCCCGATGAGGGAGACCTTGGTCCGAAAGGTCGTGCGCATCCGCTCGACAAAGCGGGTGAGCTCCGCGTTCGCGACCGCCGTCTTCTTCTCTTTTTCGCGCGCAAGCACTTCGGGCGGATTAAGATATTGCCGCACCGCGCGTTCTGTCTCGCGCACCGACCATCCGTTTTTCACGCATTCCCGCGCCAGCTCTCCCTGTTCGGACTTGGGAACGGGGACGAGCGTCCTTGCATGCCCCGAAGAAAGCTTGCCCTCGCGCACAAGGTCGACAACTTCGCCGTCGAGAGACAGCAGCCGCAGCGTGTTGGCGATCGCAGGACGGGATTTGCCCAGCCGCTCCGCCAGCTCTTCCTGCGTGAGCGAATATTCCTCCATCAGCCGTTTCATCCCCTCTGCCGCTTCGATGGGGTTGAGGTCTTCGCGCTGCAGATTTTCGATCAGGGAGATCTCCTGGATCTCCCGCTCCCCGTATTCTTTCACGACGGCGGGAATGGTCTGCAGTCCTGCCTCCTTTGCCGCACGATAACGGCGCTCCCCCGCAATGATCATGAACGTTCCGTCCGGATTGCGGTTCACGACGATCGGGCTGATGACCCCGTGTTCCCGAACCGAATTGGTCAAATCCGCCATCGCCCCTTCGTCGAATACCTTGCGGGGCTGATCGGGATTGGGATAAATATTGGAAAGATCGAGCTCCGCCACTCCCGAAACGGCTTCTCCCTGTGCGTTTTCGTAGGCTTCCTCCGTATCGCTGAACAGCGCGGAAAGCCCTCTTCCGAGTCCCTTTGCCGTTGCCATTATGCTCCCTGGCCCTCCTTCTTGAGAAATTCTTCTGTCAGCGCCGCATAGGCCCGCGCGCCTGCGCAACGGGGATCGTGCAACAAAATAGGTTTCCCGTGACTGGGCGCCTCAGAAAGCCGAATGTTGCGCGGAATGACGATCTCGTACAGCTTTTTTGTAAAATACTTGCGGATCTCCGCCGCAATCTGTCTGCTGATCAGGGAACGACTGTCATACATCGTGATCACGACGCCTTCGACCTTCAGCGCCTTGTTGAGATGCTGGCGAACCAGCGACACGGTATTCATGAGCTGACTCAGTCCCTCCAGCGCATAATACTCGCTCTGTATGGGAATGAGCACGCTGTCCGCGCTCGCCAGTGCGTTGATGGTAATCAGCCCCAAAGAAGGAGGACAGTCGATGAGAATATAGTCGTAATCCGCCTTGACCTTGTCCAGCGCGCCTTTGAGCACCTTCTCTCGGTTTTTCTTGTAGACGAGCTCCACTTCCGCACCGGCAAGATCGATGTTCGCGGGCAAAATGAACATCTTGGGAAGCTGCGTGGGCAAAACGTTATTTGCAACGTCCTCGCCCTCGATGAGTACGCTGTAGATGGACTTTTTGAGCGCGCTCTTGGAAAATCCCAGCCCCGTGGTCGCGTTGCCCTGCGGATCGATGTCGACGAGCAGCACTTTCTTTCCCGCTTTTGCCAGATACGCCGCCATGTTTACACAGGTCGTCGTCTTTCCGACCCCGCCCTTCTGGTTGGAAAATGATATGATTTTTCCCATACGTTTACCTCTTTTTCATACTCTCCCGTACACGGACGCGTCCAAACACAGCCTTCAGGCGTCAGGCTCCGTCTGCTTGCCCGCAGACGAACGTTTGATTCCGAACGGATCGTCGGGAACGCCTTTGTCGTGTTCCTCCATATATTTGAGGACTTCTTCCCAATCCGCGCCCTTCATGAGCATGTCGACTTCTTCCGTATAAATGGTCTCCCGCTCCACGAGCACCCGCGCCATATTGTCGAGAATGCTGCGGTTGGTCGTGAGAAGCTGTTTCGCCCGCGCATATTCCCGCGACACGATCTTGTTGACCTCTTCGTCGATGATCCCCGCCGTCTCTTCGCTGTAGAGATTCCGCTCTTCGTAATCTCTGCCCAAAAAGACGGGACCGTCGCTTCCGTATGCGATGGGTCCGAGACGGTCACTCATGCCCCACTCGGTCACCATTTTGCGCGCCATCCGCGTCACCTTCCGGATGTCGTCCGAGGCGCCTGCCGAAACGTCCTGAATGACGATCTCTTCGGCAACCCTGCCCCCCAGCACCATGCAAATATAATCGTTAAGCCTCTTAACTGTGTAGCGGTCGTTGTCATCTTCCGGTCGGGTCAGCGTATAGCCTGCCGCCATGCCGCGGGGAATGATCGAAACTTCCTGCACGTTGTCGTTGTACGGACAAAGTTTTGCCAAGATCGCATGCCCCGCCTCGTGATAGGCCGTACTCCGTTTTTCGGCTTCCGTCACCACGCGGCTCTTCTTCTGAGGGCCCATGATCACTTTGTTAATTCCTTCATAAAGTTCCAGATTGCCGATCATCCGCTTTCCTGCCCGAGCCGCAAGGATCGCCGCTTCGTTCAGCAGGTTGGCAAGATCCGCCCCCGAAAATCCGCTCGTCATGCGAGCGATTGTTTTGAAGTTAACATCCGGAGCCAACGGTTTGTTTCGAGCGTGAACTTTCAAAATCGCTTCTCTGCCCTTCACGTCCGGAAGATGGACGTAGATCTGACGGTCAAATCTGCCCGGGCGAAGCAGAGCATTGTCGAGGATGTCTGCACGGTTGGTCGCCGCCATAACGATGACGCCCTCATTGGTATCAAACCCGTCCATTTGAACGAGAATTTGGTTGAGAGTCTGCTCCCGTTCGTCGTGCCCGCCTCCCAGCCCCGCTCCGCGTTGGCGGCCGACCGCATCAATCTCATCGATAAAGATGATGCAAGGCTGATTGCGTTTAGCAAGGTCAAACAGATCACGAACACGCGATGCTCCCACGCCGACGTACATCTCAACAAAGTCAGAACCGCTCACCGAAAAGAACGGCACGCCCGCCTCGCCTGCAACCGCCTTGGCGAACAACGTCTTTCCGGTTCCCGGAGGCCCGACCAACAAAACGCCCTTGGGAATTCTCGCACCCAAATCGGCAAACTTTTTCGGACTCTTCAAAAACTCGACGACTTCGGCAAGCTCTTCCTTTTCCTCCTCGGCTCCGGCAACATCGGAAAACCGCACCTTGAGATTGGTGGAGACCTTTGCCTTCGTCTTGCCGAAGTTCATGATCTTTCCGCCTCCGCCGCTTGTCGTACGCAATACGAGGAAAAATGCGACAATTCCCACAACAAGCACCGCAATATAAATGATCGTGCTCCAGTTCGAGCCGGCGTTGGGGTCACGGAACTCGATTTTGATATTGTACTGTTCGATCCACGCCGAGACCGTGGGCGAATTGGAATCGTATTGATTGGGCCCGATCGTCGTATAGGCGTAAGTGCCGCTCGTTGTGCTTGTGTATCCGTACATCTTGTAGCCGTTGATCACGATCTTTTTGATCTGCTGATCGTCGGGAATGGTTCCGTCCTGATCTTCCACGTAATCGAGGAATTCGTCGTAAGAAAGCTCTTTCCTCTGGCTGATCTGTTTGGATACCATAAAATATAGTCCGACGACAATGACAGCCGTGATCAAAATTGCAATGACAATTTTAACTGGTTTGCTCAAATTAAACTCCTTTCTGGTTGTGCTGTCGATAGTTTGCACAGTTTTATGAGAATTATTGTAGCATATTTGCAACTTAAAAGCAAGCGTTTCCACAAAATGTTTTTCTTTTTTCATAAATCTCACAAAGTTTTCGCAAAAATGGGGCGATTTGCTAAATTTGGGGGATTTTCCTGCTTGCGCAAGCTGATTTTTTATGAAAAATGTTTCATGTGAAACGTCAAAAGAAAAATTTCCGATTTTTCGGTGTTCCACGTGAAACACCGAACGCAAAATATCAGATAAAACGCAAGCTTTTTTGGTTTGAAAAACAATTTATTGTCTTGTCTCCGTGTTTTGTTGCTTTTTAGCCTTGAGTTGCCCCTTTGATTTTTTTGCCTTTTGTTTGGATACAAAAAGAGCCGCCCAAACGGGCGGCTCTTTTTACTCAAGCTCTACAGTAAAAATTGAGAAAGATAATCATCAAACCACTGACCGGATAAAGCATAGCTCGTTGCCGCAGCAAACCATTCCGACTGATAAATTCCGCCGACCACTTTTGAAGAAGCGATAAATCCGTTCACCGCATCCAACGAGATCCAATTGCAGACCAACAGCAAAATAAAGATAAGCAATGCGGCTTTTGCCAATCCGAGAATCGCCCCCAAAAACTTGTCGACGACCCGAAGAGGCTTGATTTTGTCGATGAGTCCTGAAAACAGATTTGAAACCAGCCACACGGCAAGACGGATGACCAAAGCCAAAATCAAAAACGAAATGACAATGCTGATCCATTTGGCGAGACTCGCTCCCAGCATCTGAGCCGCCGTTGTTCCCGCCATCACCGTCTCGACATTTGCAAAGCCCTTAACAATTATCAACTTTGCCAGTCCGCCGATTCCGAGCTCCTCCAATACAGTTCCGATCTCTGCACCCGCAACGCCCGCAGAAATGCCGACATCGTAACCTTCTTTTCCCGCAAACCGTTCGGCAAGCCCGTTTGCAATCGCCGTCGTCATTCCGAAACTCTGCTCGAGAAGGTTCGAAAAGGAGACGCAGAAAAAAAACGCAACGATTAAGGCAAACAACCAGCCTGCAAGCTTGAAGATCCCTCGAACAAATCCGCGCTGCGCTCCGATCGCCATCCCGACGACAAGAGCCGCAAAAAAAGCAAGATCCAAAATCCAGCTCATCGACGCAAGTAAACATTGTTCCATGCACAATTCCTCCTTGCGTTCAGTTGATTGAAATAATCCTGCTTATATTATAGCACGATTTGCCCGATTTGTCATCGGTTTTCGTCCATGTTGTTATAAAAATTATCTTGCCTGGCTACAATTTGCGCAGAGGATTTTATGTCACATTACGCGTTTCACTGTTACAACTCCATGGCGGAGACAGGCGCAACCGCTGCGCTGACCCGTCTGCTCGGCAAACCCGCCGTTCCGCCCGTCGTTCTCTGCATCGGAAGCGATCTTGTCATCGGAGACAGTCTGGGTCCCGTGACGGGAACCCTCCTGCGCCGTCTCGGCTGTCGTAAATGCTATCTCTACGGAACGCTGCGCTCGCCAGTCACCGCAAAAGAAGTGCGTTACGCAGAGACGTTTCTGCGAAAAACGCATCCCGCTTCAAAGATCATTGCAGTCGACGCTGCCGTAGGAGAAGAATCGGAAATCGGTTTGGTCAAGTTCTGTGAAGGCGGTCTTCGCCCCGGCTCCGGGGCGAACAAACGTTTGGGGAAAATAGGGGACGTCTCCGTTCTCGGGATTGTCGCAAAACGTTCCGAATATGCGCTTTCCTTGCTCAACTGCATACGGCTGTCCACGGTATACGCCATGTCCGATACGATCGCGCGCGCCCTATGTTCCTATTTAGAAACTCTTGAACAGGCAGATCCTGCCGAAAGCCGCTGCTTGATAAATCAAAACAAGAAAGTTGTCACTCCCGTTCAGTTTTTTTCATTTGAAAAAAAATAAGAGAAAGATTTGACGAACAAAGCAAAAGCTTGTAAAATAAAAGAAAATTTTATAAGGAGACCTTACCATGATCAAGAAGACCAAGACCAAGATCTATGATACGGATACGGCTACCGTCGTTAAAAAAGTTACCAGCGGTGCGTTCGGCGATCCCGCCGGTTACGAGGTTGCTCTGTATCAGACCCCGGACGGAGATTTCTTCTTCTATTCGAACGGCGGAGCAGAGTCTGCTTATCCCGAAGAAAAGATCGCCTGCTGTTCCAAGGCAAAAGCCGAAGCTTGGCTGAAAGAAAACGCCTGAACTTCGAAAGAGACGTCCCGCAAGAGACGTCTTTTTGATTGAACGGCGGAGCAGAGTCTGCTTATCCCGAAAAAAAGATCGCCTGCTGTTCCAAGGCGAAAGCCGAAGCTTGGCGGAAAGAAAACGCCGGAACCTCGAAAGAAACGTCCCGCAAGAGACGTCTTTTTGATTGAACGGCGGAGCAGAGTCTGCTTATCCCGAAAAAAAGATCGCCTGCTGTTCCAAGGCGAAAACCGAAGCTTGGCGGAAAGAAAACACCGGAACCTCGAAAGAGACGTCCCGCAAGAGACGTCTTTGCTTGTTCGCCAAAAATAAAACGAAACACCAAACAAATGTTTGGTGTTTCGCAGCATTCATCATTCTTCCGTTTTCTCTTCCGCCGTCTCGCTTTCTTCCTTGGAATTTCCCAAATAGGTTCCGAAGAACCCGCTGAAACTTCCCTTGCGGTATCCGGAGGAAGACTCCCGTTTGAGACTTGTTCCCGAAGACTGCGGGGTATCTTCTTTGGGCAATTCCCGCTTGGGATAGGGTTTGTTTCTCTCGCCGCCGTAACGACTGTCGCGTCCGGCGCCGCGATCTTTGCGATAACCGCCTTTTCCGTCCTGTCTGCGATCGCCCGAGGCGCGATCCTTCTTGCCCGCCGTGCGCATGTTTTTGGGAAGGATCACGACAAAGCGCATCGGCTCTTTTCCCTCGCTCTTGCTTGTGACTTCGGGATTGTCGGCCAAAGCAGAGTGGATGATGCGCCGCTCATAGGGGTTCATGGGCTCCAACCGCACCCGTTTTCCCAGACGAACCGCCTTTGCCGCAAGTTTCAGCGCAAGCCTGCGCAAGGTCTCTTCCCGTTCTTCGCGATAATTTCCGCAGTCGACGACGACGCGCTTATACTCTCTTCTGCCCGTATTGGCGACGGCGCCCGCAAGCACCTGCAACGAGTCGATAAATTCTCCGCGTCTTCCGATCATCTCTTTTTCCGTCTCCGACGACAGAAGAATGACGATGCGCTCGTCTTCCTCCGCCAGAGACACCGAGACGCTCTTGTCCATGCGTTCGAGCAACCCTTCCAAAAATTCCACTGCGCGTTCGCCGTCCGTCAGTTTCCTTTTGCGCACGAGTTTCACCTGCGCGGGAACTGATCCGAACAGTTTCTTTTTCCCCTGATCGAGCACTTCGATTTCCACTTCATCGCGAGCGAGACCGAGTTCCGAAAGCCCCGTTTCAACGGCTTCTTCTACCGTTTTTCCGCTGAAAATTTCCTTGTTTTCCATATTTTTCCTCTTTGAATGCGTATATTTTACGCTTAACTCTTCTTATTCGCGTCCTTTTTCCCGCGGGATGCAGGCGTTTGATGAGAATATTGTTTGCGAATCTCTTCCTCTTCCCGTTTTTTAAACACGATCCCGATAAAAAGATTGGACAGCAATGTTACGAGAATTCCGATGATGCTGCTCACGGCAATGTAGATCGAGAACGCCGCCGTCCACATGAATCCGGTTATTGCGTAGATGAGCGGCAGCATGATCATCATCATTTTCTGCGTTTTGGCGCCCTGCCCGTCCAGCGTTCCGTACTGACTGCTTTCCTTTTGGCTGCGCATGGCGATAAACTGCGAGAGGACCATGAGTCCGATCGTGAGAACGATCATGATAAAATATCCGTTGGGCTGAGATTTTTCCCCCGAAAGACAATAGGTCAGATTGTTGTATTCGGTCTCACTGAACACGTCGGAAATGGATTTCTCTCCCTCCCAGTTCTCGGAAAGAATTTTTTTAGAGACGGATCCGGAAAAACTCTCGTAATCCTGAATGGGATGGCTGTACACGACGTCCGGATACCACACGTTTTTAATCCAAAGGAAACTCGGATCGTTTTCCTCGCGGAACCACTTCGCCGCCGCCGTGGCGCCGAGATCGCGCACATAGTTGGCACAGGCTGTCTCGAGGCTCACGCCTTCCGACTCCTCCGTGCCGTTGACATAGGCGTCGATTGCCGCTTTGATTTCCGCGTCGGACTGCTCCGTATAGAGCTTGTCGACGTTGACGTAATAATTGCGCACGATTTCGCCTTCGCCCTCCGCATAAAGGGTGTAGGTATAGAAGATATATTTTTCGGGAGACTGCGATTCCACCCGCATTCTCGTGATCTCGCCGTCCTGATAGACGGTATAGACAATCGTTTCTCCGTCCTCTGTTTCGGAATGAGGAGCGGAGACGTCCCAGCCGATCGTGAGCTCGTCTTCCCCCCCGAAATGATAGTCCTTTCCGTCGACGGTATATTCGATAAAGGCACCGTTATAGGCCTTTGCCATCTGTTCGTACATGGAAAGATTGGCATACTGCGAATAGGACTGAAACGCGGCGATCGCAACCATGAGGATGACGAAGGAGATGATCATGGGCAGACACGCCCCGAACATGCTGTAGCCGTTCTTTTTCTGCAGCTCCATCATCTTTTTGTTGTACATCACCTTGTCGTTGGCATATTGCTTTTGCAATTTTTCCAGATCGCCCTTCATGTTGCGCATGATGAGCGTCTGTTTGCGCATGACGACGCGCTGATAGATATCGAACGGGGTCGTGATCGCTTTGAGGACCAGCGTAAAGACAATGACGCCCAACCCGACGGATCCGACGCCCTCAATGAGCAGCCGAATAAACCGACCCAGCCAGTTGAGGTCGATATAAAACCCCTCTTCCATCATAGAAATTGCGGCAGAAGCCGCATTCAGTATCGATTCCATTGCTCTCGTCCTGTTATTTCATTCAGCGAAGCCATCGCGCCTTAAAAAAATTTTCAGGCGCAGGATCTATGCCTCCCTTGGTAAAAGGATTGCATCGCAGGATCCGCCACATTCCGAACAATATCCCCGCTCCCACGCCCAAATTGTTGATGCACCGTTTGGTATATTCCGAGCAGGAAGGAACATAGGGACAGCGATGCCCGGAGAGATACTTCTGATAAAAGCAGATCGCCCGAATGCAGAACCCCTTCAGATAAGGGCGAAAGACCGTTTTTCTGAGAAAACGACCGTTGATTTCAAGCAGACTACGCAATCGGAGTTTCAAAGAGCGCGTCCTTTTTCCCTGCGGCTACGAGATCCCGCCTGAATTGCTTCAAAGAATATTCTTCGGCTACTTTCGGAATGAGAAGATAAGAACCGGGGCGAAACTGCTCGCCGCAATTGCGGAATGCCTCGCGCAAAAGCCGTTTGATCCGATTTCTTTTCACGCTCTTTCCGTATTTTTTCCCCACACAAACCGCCATCTTCACTTCTCGGGAAGGAAGAAAGACGATCATCAGCGATCTTCCGTACGACCGCTTCCCCGTTCGGAGGACTTTCTCGAAATCCTTTTTGTTTTTCAGACGCAGATACTTCATGTCCTGCCGTTATGCGGAAATATGTTTTCTTCCCTTGTTTCTTCTGTTTTTCAGAACTTTTCTTCCCCCGGCACTCGCCATTCTCTTGCGGAATCCGTGTACTTTGCTCCGCTGTCTCTTTTTGGGCTGATAGGTTCTCTTCATAATATTATTTCTCCGTCCGTTTTTTTTATTTGATTATAGAGATTTTTCTTCTCTTCGTCAAGCAATTATGCCGTCTGCTGTGTATTTCTCACGGGCAAAATCAGATACAGATTCTCTTTTTCTTCTTCATTTTGCAAAATGAAAGGAGATATCGCGCCGTTGAACGAAAGTTTTATCCGTTCTTCTTCGAGCGCCCGCAGCGCGTCAAGCAAAAATTTCGCATTGAGTGAGATCGTCAGTTCCTTTCCCTCTGTCTGCGCCTGTACGCTTTCGGACAGCGTTCCCACTTCAGAAAGGGAAGAAATGCGCACGGTCTTCGCGTCGATCTCCAGTGTGACGAGGTTGTTTTTGTCTCCTCGGATGAGAATAAGCGCCCGCTCCAGACTGGAAATGAGTTCTGTGCGGGAAATCAGCGTCTCCGTCGTAAAAGCACGGGGCACGACGCTCTCTTTCCGAATAAATTCTCCCTGATACAGGCGGGAAACGACAAGCGTCCCCTCCGAACGGACAAGCAGCATCCCTCCCTGCGTATAGACGACGATCTCCCCTTCTTCCTCCGTGATCATCTTGGAAATTTCGTTCAGCGTGCGCGCGGGACAGACGATTTTTTGTTCTCCCGTCTTGGACAAAATCGGAGCGGAAGCCGCAGCAAGACGATATCCGTCGAGCGCAGTCATTTCCAGCTTTTCTCCCAGCTCCAAAAGGCATCCTTTGAGAATGGGACGGGAATCGTCCTGCGCACAACAGAATGCCGTCTCGGCAATGATCTTTTTCAGATCTCTCTTCTTCATGACAAAACTGTTTTCCCCGATCTCGGTATTGATCTTGGGGAATTCCGCCGCATCGATGACCTGAATGAAGGTGCCGGAATCCAAATATTTTATCTCCATTCCCCGTTCCGAAGTTTCCACGGTCACTTCAAGTTCGGAAAGTTTTGCAACAAAATCGGCAAACAATTTTCCCGGAACACAGGTCTCTCCCTCTTCAAACACTTCCGCCCGAAGGGATTTCTGAATAGAAAGTTCTCCGTCCGTTGCAAGCAGCGTGACCGATTCGCCGAATGCGCTGAGCTTGATGCATTCGTAGACGGGGGCAGTGGTACGCACGGCACACGCTTTGCTGGTCTTCATCACCGCTTCCGAAAGAGAGAGGCCGTCGCAGATAAATTTCATTGGTTTCCTCCTGTTGTGGTATTGTTATAAAAAATAAATATAATAATAGTAATAGTGTCGGTGGAATTGTCGACAACTTTTTTTCTCCTCTATTATAGCCCAAAAAAGAGAATTTTTCAAGCAATTTCCTTTGTTTTTGAGAAATTGCGGGTGTGGATTCTTTTGTGGAAACAAAGTGGAAAAACGGGAATTGTGTGGAGAAAAAAGGAAACGCCGTCGGACGACAGGGAGGAAAAAAGAGAAAAAACGAGGAGAAAGGAAAGAAAAAAAAGAATTATCCACAGTGTTTTCCACATTGTGGATAACAACTTGTCCTTTTTTCCACAATTCTACCTTATTTTTTCTCTTTTCCGCGCGTTCTTTTTTTCAGGAAGACTTGCGGAAGCGGACGGATTGTGATATAATCAAATTATGGAAGCAAAATTTCCGGGCTTTCTGCGTGCGTCGGAATGGCTGACGGGGGAAAAAAAGGAAGCGTTTGCTTTTTTTTATGCTCTGCTGCTGGAATACAACAAAAAGTTTAATCTGACGGCGGTGACAGAAGAAAAGGACGTATATTATAAACATTTTTACGATTCGCTTGCGGGAGAATTCCTCTTTCCGCAGGGAGCAGCGTGTGCCGAGATCGGATCTGGGGCTGGATTTCCCTCTCTTCCGCTGTGCATCGCAAGAAAAGATCTTCGGTTTACCCTCTTCGAAAGCGTGAGAAAAAAATGCGAGTTTCTTCAGATTGCGGCGGAACGGCTGGTTCCCGGACAGTTGAAAGTGTGCTGTCTCCGCGCAGAGGAGGGAGCGAGGGATGCCGCGTTTCGGGAGAAGTTCGACGTCTGTTGTGCACGGGCGGTCGCGCGCATGAATACGCTGACGGAATATTGTCTTCCCTTTCTGCGGCTCGGAGGAAGGATGATCGCCTATAAGGGAAGAGAAGAGGAAGAATTCTCGGAAGCGGAACGGGCAATTGAGGCATTGGGAGGAAAAACGGAGCAGATCTACCGTTACGAACTTCCTCAAGGATACGGAAGCAGGACGCTTGCCGTGGTCAAAAAGATCAGACATACGCCTTCTCTCTATCCCAGAGGGAGGGGAAAGGAGAGAAAAGATCCGATCGTATGAATTATCTGAAGTATGAACCGAGAAAGACCTGCGCGATCACGGGACATCGAACGCTTCCGCCCGATTTTGACCGTAACGCGCTCTGCGACAGGTTGGAACAGCTGATTGAGGCGGGTTGCGATCGGTTTTTGTGCGGAATGGCGCTGGGATTCGATCTGGCGGCACTCTCCTGTCTGACGGACCTCTCCGGAAGATATCGGGTCGGATTGGAGGCGTATATTCCTTTTTTGGGACAGGAAGAGAGATTTTCGAGAGAAGACAAACGGGAATATCGCCGTTTGCTCGAATTGTGCGACGAAAAACGGGTGATCTTTTCTCATTATTTTACGGGATGCTATCTCGCAAGAAATCGCGAGATGGTAGACCATGCGGACGTTCTCTTTGCCTATTGCATGAAAAACGGCGGAGGAACGGCATATACCGTGGCGTATGCGCGGAAAAGACAAATTCCCGTCGTGTTTTTCTCCTGAAACGGGGAGCGGCGGAAAGAGGATGCAGAGAATGCGAGGTAAACTATGAATTGGTATCTTGAATTGAGCGTACTTTCGAAAGTATTTTTTTGGATCTCCGTTGTCGCAAGCGTGTTGCTTGTGATCCAGATCATTCTGTTGGTCGTCTCCTTTGCGGGAGGCGGAGACGGAGATTTCGAAGATTTCGACGGAGACATGGACACGGACAGCGGACTTTCTCTCTTCACCGTGAAGGGGATGACTGCTTTTTTTGCGCTCGGCGGTTGGTGCGGATTTGCGGCGGCGACCGGGTTGCCCGGAAACAACTGGGCTCCCGTTCTCATTGCGATCGCCACGGGAACGGCCGCTCTGTTCGGCGTAGCGCTCGCCATGCGCGGCGTTTCAAAATTGCAGTGTTCGGGAAATCTCGTCGGAGAAAAACTCGTCGGACAGACGGCGACCGTCTATGTCTCCGTGCCGTCTTCTCGCACGGGAAGAGGAAAGATCACGCTTACCGCACAGGGAAGATATATGGAGGCGGATGCCGTGACAGACGATCCGAACCGCATTGCGACGGACGAGCAGGTCGTGATCCTGTCCTGGCAAGACGATTTTGCCGTCGTGGAAAGAAAAAATCCGGCGAAAACGCAGGAAGTTCAGGCGGAAGAAATAAATTTGAAAAAGGAGTGATGGTATGTCCCCTGTCATTGTTGGTGTCATTGTCGTTGTCGTGCTCATTCTCATGCTGATCATTTTCACCGTGGCGGTGCGCTACAAAACCTGTCCGCCCGACAAGATCATGATCATTTACGGAAAGATCCGTCCCAATCCCGACGGGACTTACCGCAGTGCCAAATGCGTGCACGGCGGCGCGTCTTTCGTCATGCCGTTCTTTCAGAAATATACCTTTATGGATCTGACGCCGCTTGCGATCTCCGTCGACCTCAAGAGCGCGCTCTCCAAACAGAACATCCGCATCGACGTGCCGAGCATCTTCACCGTCGGAATTTCCACCGATCCCGGGATTATGCAAAACGCCGCGGAACGCCTGAGAATGCTCACGCTGCAGAAGATTTCCGATCTGGCGCGGGACATCATCTTCGGTCAGCTCCGTCTTGTCATTGCGACGATGAACATCGAAGAGATCAACTCCGACCGCGATAAATTTCTCGAGGCGATTTCCCGCAACGTGGAGGGAGAGCTGAAAAAGGTGGGACTGCGTCTGATCAACGTGAACGTCACGGATATTTCGGACGAATCCGGATATATCATCGCGCTCGGAAAAGAGGCTGCGGCGAAAGCGATCAACGACGCCAAAATCTCCGTTGCCGAAGAGGACAAGAAGGGTTCGATCGGAGAAGCGAATGCGAAGATGGAGCAGCGGATCCGGGTCGCGGAGGCGGAGTCTGCGGCGATCGACGGAGAAAACAAAGCGAAAGCAGAGATCGCGCGCTCGCGTGCGGTGTTGCGCGAGAAAGAGGCGGAAGCCCTCCGCCTTGCGGTTACGGCAGAAAAAGTGCAGGCGGCGCAGGCGCTCGAAGAGAGCTATGTCGCAGAGCAGAAGGCAGAAGTTTCCCGTGCGGATCGCGAAAAAGCGACGCGGGAGGCGGATATCATCGTCGCGGCGGACATCGAGAAACGCAAACTCGAAATCGAAGCGGAGGCGATTGCCGAACAGACGCGCAGAAAGGCGCAGGGCGAAGCGGACGCGATCTATGCGAAGATGGACGCAGAAGCGCGCGGACTTCGGGAAAAACTGACCAAACAGGCGGAAGGTATGGACGCTCTGGTCAGAAGTGCGGGAACAAGCGACGAAGCGGTGCGGCTGCTTATCGCAGAAAAGCTGGAAAAACTGGTCGCCGAGCAGGTCAAGGCAATTTCCGGCGTCAAGATCGACAAGGTGACCGTATGGGACGGCGGCGAAGGAAAGGACGGAAAAAATGCGACGGCGGGATTTCTCTCGGGACTGCTCAAAAGCCTTCCTCCGCTGGAAGAGATCTATCGCTCCGCGGGGCTGAAAATGCCCGACCTTGTCGCGCCGAAACCGATTCGGGAACAATCGGAGGAGGAACAATAAAAAAACCGAAAGAAAGCAAATTTGCCGAAAAGCGAAAATGCTTTCTTTTTTGCCAAGAATGCGATAAAATCGGTCAAAACGGACAGAGTGTGAGAAGATGGAAAAATTTGCCTTTTCCGACGGAGAGAAAATCGGGTATTTCGACGGAGAAAAGTCGGTGCTCAGAGAGAGCGAATACATTTCGAGGGCGCGGGAGTACGCCGAAACGCGCACAAAACGGGATGAGTGGAAGCATATGGGCGACGGGGCGCGGTTCCGCGGCGATTACGATCGCCGGCAAAGCGGCATAAGAACGATCACCGCCTGCATCAACGGCGTGCAGCTGAGCGAGGGCAAGATCGTGTATGCGTTCAGTACCGACGATTCTTCCGGGGTTTATCGCAAAAATCCCGCCGACGAGAAAGAGAGAGAAGAACACATCCTCTCTTCTTCTTACGAGGAGATCCTGACCGTACAGGGCGGGGGAGCTCGGTACGCCGTTACCGTGCGCGCGGATCCCGTCACCTCGGAGATCGGGATTCTGGACTGTGCGACGTCGGAACTTAAGACGCTCACGGACGGGGATTCCCGCGACGCCAATCCCTTTTTTTCGGCGGAAAACGGCCGCATTTTATTTGACAGTGCGGGAGCGGGGAGAACGGCGGACGGAAGCTTTTCGGGGAAATATGCCCCCGCGGCGATCTGTTCGATCGATCTCGAAACGCTGGAGATCCGGGAATTGCGGCGGGAAGAAAAATATTCCCTCGTCAAGCCCAAGGAGGGGGCGGACGGCACGCTGTATTGCATCCGCCGTCCCAACCGCGAACGAAGAGGCGGGAACGTCTTTTTGGAGATGCTGCTCATTCCCTTCCGCATTTTTCAGGCGATCGTCCTGTTCGTGCAGGCGTTCGTCGTCCTGTTTACGGGAAAGAGCCTGACTTCGGGCGGAGACAATCCGACAAAGGGAAGAGAACAGAATTCGGGAAAAATCTATGTCGACGGCTGTCTCATCGAAGCGGAGCGGGAATATAAGCGGAACAAAAAGTTTAAGGACCGCGAACGCGGATTTATTCCCATGAGCTGGGAGCTGATCCGTTTCGACGGAGAAAAGAAAGAGGTCTTAAAGCGCGGAGTCTGCGATTATGCCCTCTGCGCCGACGGGGGACTGTACTGCACGAACGGACGGCATATCTTCTATTTGCGGGACGGCGAGCAGAAAAAAGTCGCCGACTGCGAACGCTGTCTCAGCGTCTCCACGGAGGGAAGCGTCTGCACGGGCGATCCGTTCTCTCTGTGACAAAGACCCGCGGGACGTCGGGCAGAAAAAAGTAGTCGACTGCGAACGCCGTCTCAGCGTCTCCGCGGAGCATCCCTCCGGCAAAAAATCCGGCTTTTTAACAACAAAACACACCGCCCGGCGCATAAGGCAACGGGCGGTGTGTTTTCCGTTTGATTATTCGATCAGGCTCTTGCCCGTCATCTCGGGCGGAACAGGAAGTCCCATAACGGTGAGCAGGGTGGGGGCGAGATCGGCGAGCACGCCGTCTTTGCGCAGCGTTGCGTGACGGAACTTCTCGGATACCAAAACGACGGGGACCGGATTCGTCGTGTGGGCCGTAAAGGGGGATCCGTCTTCGGCAAGCATTTTGTCCGCGTTGCCGTGGTCGGCGGTCAGCAGGGCGCTTCCGCCGAGAGAGAGGATCTTGTCGAGCACTTTTTTCGCACATTCGTCGACGGTATGCACGGCCTTGACCGCTGCAGGGATGACTCCCGTATGTCCGACCATGTCGCAGTTGGCGAAATTGAGGATCATCACGTCGAATTTTCCCGTGTCCAGTTCTTCGAGCACTTTGTCCGTGACCTCATAGGCAGACATCTCCGGCTTGAGGTCGTAGGTCGCGACCTTCGGGGAATTGATGAGGACGCGCGTCTCCCCGGGATTGGGTTCCTCCACGCCGCCGTTGAAAAAGAAGGTGACGTGTGCGTATTTTTCGGTCTCCGCGATGCGAAGCTGGGTCTTTCCGAGGGAGGCGAGATATTCTCCGAGCGTGTTTTTCATGCTCTGTTTGGGGAAGGCGATCTCGACGCCTTCGAACTCGGCGTCGTAGACGGTGAAACAGACATAGACGGGATGAAGGAAGCCCGTCTTGCGTTCGAACGCCGTTCCTTTCGGGACGACGAAGTCTTTCTGCGAGAAGGCGCGGGTGAGTTCTCTCGCGCGGTCGGGACGGAAGTTGAAGAAGATGATCGAATCGCCCTCTTCCACGAGCGCAACGGGTGCGCCGTTCTCTACGATGTTGGTGGGCAAAACAAATTCGTCCGTCACGTCCTTTTCATAGGAATCGTGCAGTGCCTGCTCGGGGTCCTGCGCAGGGATGCCCGTGCCGAGCGTGAGCATATCGTACGCCTTTTCGACGCGGTCCCAGTTGTTGTCGCGGTCCATGGCATAGTATCTGCCGCAGAGCGAGGCGATCTTTCCGTATCCGATGCGCGCGATCTCCTCCTGCAGCTGTGCAACGAAGGTCACGCCGGACGTCGGAGAGACGTCCCTGCCGTCCATAAAACAGTGGACGAAAGTCTGCGGAACGCCCCGCCGTTTCGCCATTTCGAGCAGGGCAAACAGGTGCGTGATGTGGCTGTGCACGCCGCCGTCGGAGAGCAGTCCCCACAGATGCAGTTTCTTGCCCGCCGCCTTTGCGTTGTCCATCGCCTTGATGAGAGCGGGATTTTCAAAAAATTCTCCGTCGCCGATCTCTTTGGTGATCTTGGTGAGATCTTGGTAGACGATTCTTCCCGCGCCCATGTTGAGGTGGCCGACTTCGGAATTTCCCATCTGTCCGTCGGGCAGCCCCACGGACAGCCCGCTCGCGCCCAATGTTGCGGAGGGGTATTCTTTGCGCAGGGCGGTCACGTTCTTGCTGCCGTCGAGAAAGATCGCGTTGCCCGTCTGTCCGGGGCAGAGACCGTAGCCGTCCATGATGATGATCGCATAGGGAATTTTGCTCATAACAGCTCCTTGGGCAATTTCATCGACGCCATGTCCGGGCGGTCAAAGTGTACGATGGAGGAGAAATCCGCCGCTTTCAGAGAAGCTCCGCCGATGAGTCCGCCGTCGATCTCCGGCATCGCCATGAGCTCACGGGCATTTTTCGCGTTCATCGAGCCGCCGTATTGGATGCGAACTTGTTCCGCGCACTTGGGGCAGAACAGTTCCGCGCATTTTTTGCGAATGAAGGCGATCGTCTCATTCGCCTGCTGCGCCGTCGCGGTCTTGCCCGTGCCGATCGCCCAGATCGGCTCGTAGGCGATCACGATCCCGGAGAGGTCGTCAATGCCGCGGAAGCCCGTTTCGATCTGACGGGAGAGCACTTCCTCCGTTTTGCCCGTCTCGCGCTCTTCGAGGCTTTCGCCGATGCAGACGATGGGAACAAGGCCCGCTTCGATTGCGGCGAGCGTGCGTTTGTTTACCGTTTCGTCGGTTTCTCCGAAGTACTGGCGGCGTTCGCTGTGACCGATGATCACATATTTTACGCCGTATTCTCTGAGCATGGAAGCGGAGATCTCTCCCGTGTAGGCGCCGCTCTTTGCAAAGTGAACGTTCTGAGCGCCGAGCGCAATGTTACTGCCTTCGATCGCCGCGGAGACGGCGGGAATGTCAATGGCGGGAACGCAGACGACGACTTCGCAGTTTGCGTCGCAGACGAGGGGTTTGAGCGCTTCGACGAGCGCAACCCCTTCCGACGCCGTGTTGTTCATCTTCCAGTTCCCCGCGATGATGGGTGTTCTCATAACCAAGGAAACTCCTTTCGATTCTTTTTTGTTATTATACCACAAACACAGAAAAGTTTCAAGAGAATCACAAAAAAATTGCACATCTTCTTTGACCCGAAAAATATATTGAAAAACCGTTGCAATTTGTTTGACGGCAGGGAAAAGAGATGATATAATGATGATATAATAAAAAGATCGGCAGCCGTTGCCGATCTACAAAAAGGACTAGTCCTTTTTGTACGTGACCTGTCACGTACAAAAAACTTAATCGGAACGTCCTTTGGGGAGAAGAAATGGTGAGAAAGTTTGAAAAAAGGGCAAGAAAAGCGTTTACGATCGTTGAGCTGGTGATTGTGATCGCCGTGATCGCGATTCTCGCGGCGGTTCTCATCCCGACCTTTGTCTATGTCGTGGACAAGGCGCGGCAAAGCGCAGACGTACAGGCGGTACGGCAGATGAACGAGGTGCTGGTCTCGGAAAGCGTTACCGATCCGCCGGAAAACGTGGAAGAGGCAAAAGAGATCCTGAGAAAAGCGGGATATAATGTCGATTCGTTTACGCCGATGGACGCGAACTGCATTTTTTATTACGACAGTTCCGAGAACAAAATCCTCATCTACGATCAGGAGGAAAAAAAGATCCTCTATCCCCAAGAGATCGCGGAAAAGTATGCCGATTATACGGACGGACAGCTTTCCGCAAATTGGTATGTGCTGAACGACAAGACGTATGAGATCGTGGACACGGCCGCCGACACATTTTTGGACACGTTGAAAAACTCTTCAAGCTATCAGACGGTTCGGCTGACGGGGGACATCACGATCGACCAATCGGACGTGACAACATCGGACGGGCATGCGGTTTTCCCTTCCAACGAGGACGGCATCACAAATATCGATTGCGGGGGAAATACGATCACATTCGATCTCGGAACAAGCGGAACATCCTTGAACGATCTTTATATTGAAGATAACGAGACGGTGCGGATCTCCAACGGAACGATCGAATTCAAGGAAGAGGGGTTTGCCGTAGCGGACGGCGCAAGCCTTTCTTTGGAAAATGTGGTCGTCAATATGGAAAGCGAAGACAGTCAATCGGCAATTTTCCCCAGCGGGACCGCTTCCGAAATCAACCTTTTGAATACGCAGATCTATACGGGGAGCTGGTACGGAATTACCACGAACGCAAACGGCACCTCCAGCTGGGACGTTGTCATACGGATCGAAAATTCCTCCGTCGTTGCGACGAACGGCCCCGGGATTTTGGTAAACGTTCCCTGTACGGTCATTGCGGAAAATTCCACCATTCAGGGGGACGGGATCGGCGTCTGCATCCGGGGCGGAAAAGCGACGTTTGAACGCTGCGAGATCATAGAATCCGGAAACAACAGCGGCGTTGAGGACTATCTTCCCGAATTCAGCATTTCGGAAAAATATCCTTTTGAGAACGGATGGGGACAGGGAAACATGGTGCAGTTCGGCGGATTGATTGTGGGAGACTGGAATGCAGGAGCTTACAATTACGATGCCTCTTGTACTTTGATCAACACGACGGTCACCGTAAGAGATACAGTCGGGCTTCCGGTCATTTATCTTTCGCAGGACGGGAACAACACAACGACGCTGAATTATGATTCGTCGGTCAGTGCCGCGTCGGTTACAATCAACAGCGCAACTAATTTAACGCGCGGTACGATTTATGTGAACGGCGTCAAAAAACAGCCGTAAAACAGAACTTGCGGGACCGAGTACAAGCGTGCACACGCAAGAGCGGATTTGCGAAAACGCAAGTCCGCTTTTTCTTTCGTTTGGATTGACAAGGTCCTGCCCGTCCTCTATAATAGAAGACATGGAATATATCGAATTGACCGTTCATACCACCACGGAGGCGAGCGAACTGGTCGCCGACGCCATGTGGGAGCACACGCCGTTCGGAGTCACCGTCTGCGACAAAAACGATTTTGCCGCGCTTGCGCGGGATTCCTCCGTGTTCTGGGACTATACCGACGACGCTCTGCTCCGCACCGACGGGGAAGAGGCGCTCGTCAAATGCTATTTTGAGCCGGATTCCGCCGAAGCGGAGATCCGCGTCCTTCTGTCGGAGATCGAGACCCGCCGCGCGCTGAGCGGAGGCGCGATCGCATTCGGATCACTGGAGGCGACCCGCCGCACGGTCGAGGGCGACGATTGGATCGACGTTTGGAAAAAACATTTCCGCCCGCAGAAGAAGGGAAACGTCGTCATCGTTCCCGCCTGGATCCCGTATGAGCCGCAGGAGGGAGAATGCGTCGTGCTGCTCGATTCGGACATGGCGTTCGGGACGGGCGAGCACGAGACGACCTCCATGTGCATCGAACTGGCGCAGGACTGGCTTCGCGCGGGGGATTGCGTGCTCGACGTCGGCTGCGGGAGCGGGATTCTCGGGATCTGCGCCCTCAAACTCGGCGCGAAGGAAGCCGTGCTGTCCGATCTCGATCCCGTTGCCGTCCGCGCCGCGCAGCACAACTGTGAGCGGAACGGCGTTTCCGACCGCGCCCGCGTTCTTTTGGCGGATCTTTTGACCGAGTCGTCGGTCCGTGCGGATCTCGTGTTTGCCAACATCACGGCGGAGATCCTCAAACGGCTGGCTCCCGCGCTTCCCGCGCATCTCAACCGCGGGGGGAGGGTGATCCTGAGCGGGATTCTGAACGACCGCGTTGAAGGGGTGGAAGCGGCGTTTTCTGCGGCGGGGCTGCGCGTCGCCGCGCGGCGAGATCGGGGCGAGTGGGTCTCCCTCGTCCTCGAAGGAGGCGACTGATGTCCGCGCCCAGACGGTTTTTTGTCGAAACGATCGGGGAGGAAAGTTTGCTCTCCGGAGAAGAATTCCGCCATGCAAAGAACGTGCTGCGGCTTTCGGCGGGAGACGAAGTCGTCCTGTTCGACGGGAGCGGCGCGGAGTATTCCGCCGTCATCGCGGGGGAGCGAAAGGACGGATTTTTGCTGAACGTCACGGGAAAAAATGTCTGTGAACGGGAACCGAACGCGGACGTATATCTTCTGACGGGCGCGCTGAAAGGAGACAAGACCGAGCTTGTGATCCAGAAGGCGACGGAGCTGGGCGTAAACAAGATCGGCGTCTTTTCCTCCCGTTACTGCGCCGCCTATCTGAGCGAAAACAAGACGGAACGGCTGCGGCGCGTTGCCAGGGAAGCCGCGAAACAGTGCCTGCGCGCCTCGGTGCCCGAGATCGCCGTCTTTGAAGAATTCTCTGCCGCGCTGCGGTCGGCGGAGGGATACGGCAATCGGCTCTTTGCCTGTGAATTTCTCGAACACGGACGGGAGGTGCTGCCGCTTTCGGGGTCCTGCGCGCTTGTCGTGGGGAGCGAGGGCGGATTTTCGCGGGAAGAATTTGCGCTCGCGCAGTCTCTCGGATTTGAGGGCGTGTCGCTCGGAAAGCGCATTTTGCGCGCGGAGACCGCTTCGATCGCCCTGCTGTCCGTCGTCATGTACGGATTGGGGGAACTTCGATGAAAGCGTGCGTGCTGACTCTCGGCTGTAAAATGAACGAGGCGGAGAGCGCGTCCCTGCTGCGTGCTTTGGAAGAGCGGGGGTATGAGACGGCGGAGACGCCCTGTTCTGCCGATCTGTATGTCGTCAACACCTGTGCGGTGACGGCGGAAGCGGAAAAAAAGAGCCGTCAGGCGGTTGCGCGTCTGCGGAAATTCAACCCTTCGGCGCCTGTGGTCGTCTGCGGCTGCGCCGCGCAGAACCATCCCGCGGCGTTTGCGGAAAAGGAGGGCGTGACGCTCGTTTCGGGAGCACAGGGCAAGGACAAACTGCTCTCCCGCCTGGGCGATCGGGGCGTTTTTCTGGAAGAGGACAAGGCCTTCTGTGAGCTTCCCGCGCCGAAACCCACGCGTACGCGCGCCTTTTTGCGCATTCAGGACGGATGCAATCGCTTTTGTTCCTATTGCCTCATTCCCTATCTGCGGGGCAGGACGCGTTCTAGGACGCTGGAGAGCGTTCTTGCGGAGGCGCGCGCCCTTCCGCAGCGGGAGATCGTTCTCACGGGCATCGACATCTCCTCCTATCGGGACGGCGAGCGGGATTTGGGAGCGCTCTTGCGTGCGCTCTCCGGATTGCCCGCGCGCATCCGTCTCGGCTCGCTGGAGCCCTGCGCGATCACCCGGGAATTTCTCTCGGCGGCAAGGGAGGCGGGGAACGTCGCGCCGCACTTTCATCTCTCTTTGCAAAGCGGTTCTTCCCGCGTTTTGCGCGCCATGAACCGCAGATACACGCGGGAGGAGTATCTGGAAAAGTGCGCGCTCGTCTGCGAATATTTTCCCGACGCGGCGATCACGACCGACCTGATCGTCGGATTTCCGACGGAGGAAGAGGAGGACTTTGTCCAGACGCTCTCCATTCTTTCCGCGGCGGGGTTTGCGCGCGTGCACGCCTTCCCCTTTTCTCCGCGCGCAGGGACGCCGGCGGCAAAGAAGACAGATCTTCCCGCGCACGTCAAGCGGGAGCGCATGGCGCGGCTGGAAGAGGCGGCGCAGGCACAGGAAGCGCGGTATCTTGCGCGGTTCCTCGGCAGAGAGGCGGTCGCGCTCTTCGAAGAGGAGGGCGGGTATACCGAAAATTATCTTCGCGTCTATGCGGAAGGCGCGGCAGAAGGCAGTCTCTGCCGCGTGAAACTGTTGCAGCGGGTCAAGGACGGCGCAAAAGCCGAAATACTGGAGGTATTATAAAATGTCTTGTATTTTCTGTAAGATCGCCGCGGGAGAGATTCCCTCGGCAAAACTGTATGAGGACGAAGAGATCGTCATTTTCAAGGACATCGAACCCAAGGCGAAGATCCATCTGCTCTGCGTGCCCAAAGATCATTTTGCGACGCTTGCGGAGCTGAACGACGAGAGGAGCGCCTTGCTCGGGCGGACGTTTGCCAAGATCGCGCGCCTGCGCGACGGGCTGGGGCTGACGGGGGGATATCGGCTGATCGTGAATCAGGGCGAAGACGCGGGCCAGACGGTGCATCATCTGCACATCCACATTCTCGGCGGCGAACCGCTGCCCTGGTGAGACGGAACGGGTATAAAAGAAAAAAAATGCGTCAAACATTCTTCCGAATCTTGCGGGAGGATGTTTTTTTATGAAGCAACGGGGTCTGTTCAAAGAAACGGCGGTGTTGGTCGGCGCGTGCGGCTGTCTGTTTGCCGCGTTCTGTCTCTTCCATGCGCCGCGGTTTGCGCCCGGAGAGGGCTATGTCTTTTTTCTGGGACAGAGCTCCTCGGCGGGGCAGGTGACGTCGGAGTTGCCCTTTCTCGACAAACTGCGCCTTTTCGAAGTCGGGGGAGAGAGCACGCGATACGCGGGAGACTGCCGCGCCGAGCTGGAGCGCCGCTTTTCGGCGGAACTGCGATTCACGGAGGAGGCGTGCGGGATCGTCAATTACTATTACTTTTCTCCGCAGCTGGGAGAGGGGATCCTGTTGGAGGGCAGAACGGTCAATCTTCATATTGCCGTGGGAAAGGAGACGACTGCGGTCGGCTCACCGCTTATTTTCGGCGGATATTGAAAAAGCAGGTATAAGGAAACCCGAAAAGGGCAACAATTCAGACAAATTCGGAGGAATCTGTTCATATGAAAGAAAACAATGCCGGTGAAAACACACGCAAGAGGAAGAAACTGATTTATGCGCTGATCGTCTCGGCCTGTTCGCTTTTGCTCATTGCCGCGACGGTTCTTACGGTTTATTTTGTGACGCGCGGCAACGACGTCGTGCTGGAAACACCTGTCGACCCGGGCGACGACGATCCGAAAGATCCCGACGACGACAAGCCGTCCGAGACGCCCGACGATACGAAGCCCGAAGATCCCGACAAGGAGACGGGCGGAGAAGAGGTCGTTACGTTCGTGCTTCCGCTCACCCAAAACACCTGTTCGGTGGGGTACGACGCCATTTATTCCAACGCGACGCTGAACAAGATCTACCGCCACAAGGGGGTGGACTTTACGGCAGAAGAGGGCGCGGGCGTCTATTCCGTTGCGGACGGAACGGTCGTCGAGATCAGTTATTCGGAGGAACTGGGCAACGTCATCCGCATCGATCACGGGGACGGGATCGTCAGCAGCTATCGCTTTGTCGAACCGAGCGAGGCGATCGGCGCGGGGGACCGCGTGAGACAGGGACAGATCATTGGAACCGTAGCGGCGCCTTACGGCACCGAATACAAGGACGGCGCGCATCTGCATTTTGAAATGGAGCAGAACGGCGCCTCGGTCGATCCTGCGGGATATCTGGATATCACGTACGACGAGAAGTAATTCGAAAAGGAGCCGCGCCCCCGGGGCGCGGCTCCTTTTTGCCGAAAACGGACGCTTTGATCACAATTCGAAGTGCAGGGGATAGGTGAGATATTCGATCTCGTCCAGCTCGTCTGCCGTGACGTATCCCGCGGGCGCATTGAGCAGGGACGGGATGCGGTTGACAATCGTCGCGCAGGTGTGTTCCACCGTCGCAGGTTTGACGACGTGGAATTCCGTGTCCGGTTCGCCGAAGATCTTCCAGTCGCACATGTCGCCGTCGTCCTTTCCGTAGACCTTGCCGATGGTCTCCTCCTCGATCGTGATGCCCTGCCAGGTCTCGATCGTTACGACTGCAGACATGCCGATGCATCTGCCCGCCGCAATCGTCTTCTGCATGGTCTCGCTGTACAGATCGTGATCGACGGTATAGGGAACGTTTTCCTGCCGAATGCTCTTGATCGTCAGCCCCAGTTTGTTGCAGATCGCCTCCGCGGCATTCCAAGCATAGGAGGGCACGACTTCCGTCGGATGCGCCAGTTCTTTTTCGAACTCTTCCGTGGTCAGATCGCAGCCGTGCGCCTTTGCGAGCGCAAGCCCGTATTCGTCCACATTGTAGCTGTACGCTCCCTTGATTTTTGTAATTTTATGGCAGCCGCCCGCTACGAGCGCGACCATGTTGATCCAGAAAATGTCCTGCATCCCGCTGCCCGTGACCGTGCAGTTGTTTTCTTTTGCGAGGGCGTCGAGTTTGTTGGTGAGCGCCGCCGCCGTCGTCCAGGGATAGATTGCCTCCTCGCAGGTCGTGATCACGTTTACGCCGTGAAGCACGCACTTTTCCGCCGCTTCGTAGATATCTCCGACAAAGCTGAACAGGGTGACGACCGCAACGTCCGCGTCGCATTCGGCGAGCACGGCGTCCGCGTCGGAGGAGATCTTCACTCCCGTCTTTACGCCGAGTTCGGCGTAATCGCCCACGTCCATGCCGACGATTTCGGGATTGACGTCGATCGCGCCTACGATCTCCGCGCCTTTTTCATGCAGATAGCGCAGGATGTACTTGGACATTTTTCCGCAGCCGTATTGAATGACCCTGATCCGTTTCATAAAATTTACTCCTTACGATGATATTTTTTGCAATCTTTACGCAAAGAATACCACAAGACAAGACGCTTGTCAAGAGAAGATTTTTTGAAAATTCTTTGAAAACACTTGACAGCGAACAAATGTTTGTTCTATACTTCGGATATGGAAGAAAAAAAGGAACGCGCTGTTCTGCACAGCGACGCAAACGCCTTTTATGCCTCGGTGGAGTGTGTTCTGGATCCCTCGCTGAAGGGTAAGCCGGTCGCAGTCTGCGGTGCGACGGAGGCGCGGCACGGGATCGTGCTTGCCAAATCGGAAGAGGCAAAGCGGGCGGGCATCAAGACGGGCATGACAAACGGAGAGGCACGGCGGCTGTGCCCCGGGCTGATTGCCGTTCCGCCTCATCATGAGATCTATGCGCAATTTTCGGCGCGGCTGCGCGAAATCTACGATCGGTATACCGATCGCGTCGAGCCGTACGGACTGGACGAGTGCTGGCTGGACGTCACGAACGGACAGAAGACGCCGCGTGCGATCGCGGAAGAGATCCGCGCGTCGGTCAAAGAGGAGCTCGGGATCACGGTCAGCGTAGGGATCTCTTTCAATAAAGTGTTCGCAAAACTCGGTTCGGACATGAAAAAGCCGGACGCGGTCACCGAGATCCCGCGGGAGCGCTTTCGGGAGATGCTCTGCGGCTTGTCCTGTTCCGCGCTGCTGTACTGCGGAAAGGCGACGACGGAGCGGCTTGCCCGCCTGGGGATCCGCACGATCGGGGAGCTTGCCGCCTTTCCGCCTGCGCTGATCGCGCGCACGCTGGGCAAGAACGGGCAGACGCTTCAGGCTTATGCGCGCGGAGAGGACGATTCGCCCGTCGCGCGGAGCGGAGAGCGGGCGCAGGCGAAGTCGATCGGACACGGCGTCACCTGCGTTGCCGACCTCACGGATCCGACGGAGACGGAGCTCGTGTTTGTGGCGCTTGCCGATGAGATCGGGGGAAGGCTGCGCGCCCTTTCTCTGCGCGCAGCGGGAATTCAGGTTTCCGTCCGCGACGAAGCGCTGTGCACGGAGAGCTGGCAGAAACGGCTGGCGCTTCCCACGCAGTGCGCGCTCACCCTTGCGCGGGAAGGACAGGCGCTTCTGCGGGAACGCTATCGCTGGAGGCGGAACATCCGTTCGCTCACGCTCTCCGCCATTCGGCTCGAGCGGGAGAACGAAGCGGAGCAGCTCTCTTTGTTCGGGGCAAACGACAAGCGAAGGAAGGCGGAGGAGGCCGTCGACGGGATCCGCAGACGGTTCGGCGCGGACGCCGTCCGTCCCGCGCTGCTCCTGTGCAAAAACAAACTGCCTCCCGGCATTATTCCGCACGCCGTTCTGCCCCGCAAAGGTCCGCAAAATTAATTTTTTTTTACAATCGGATTGACTATCGCAGAGAATTGCTCTATAATTAAGATATCATCGGAGTTGATCGGAGGTAGAGTCCATGGATGGGCGCGAAAGGGAAGAAGGGATCTCTTTGAGCGAAATTTGTCGCAGAATCGGGAAGAAATTTTGGTGGATCGCGGGAATCTCGGTTGTCTTCGCGCTGGGGATGACGTTGGTTGTCGCACTGCTGATCAATCCGCGCATCACCTCTTACAGCCTGGAATTTCTCATTTCATATCCCGCAAGCGAGACTGCCAAATATCCGGACGGCACGCCGTTTTCCTATCGGGAGATGATCTCGCTGTCTGCCCTGCAGGGAATCAAGGAGAGCAGTGAGAGTTTTTCTTCCGTCAACGTGCAGAAGATGGCGGAGGAGGACGATATCTCGGTCGAAGCGGAGACGCGGACGGTCGACGGATCGGTGCAGGAGACGGGAAATTATACCGTGACCGTGAGCGGCGCATATTTTTCCAATCGGTCGCAGGCGACGAATTTCTTGCGCGCGATCGCAAGGGCGCCGATCGATCTCGTGCGCGAAAAAGCGGGCAGCCTCAACTATCTTCTCGACGGCGAAGTCTTTGCCAGTGCGTCGTTTACCGACCGTCTCGCCCTGCTCTGCGAGCAGAAACAGACCCTGCTCGACCAGTACGACGAATGGATCTCGCTCTTCCGCGAAAATTATACGGTGGGCGGCAAGACGCTGAAAAATTATCGCGCGGAAGTTGCCGTACTCTACAGTGAGGCGGTACAGCAGCGGTTCGCGGCGGAATTGGAACAATACGGCTATGTCTCAGAGGAGTCGCTGGAGGCGACCATTATCGATTTGAAGGCAGAGCGGCGTCTTAACGAGAGCAAGATCGAACAGATCCGCGCGCTTATCGAGGCATATTACGGGACGGGCGCGGTCTATTCTGCCGCGGCGCGCGCTTCGGAGGAGACGCCGGAGACGGGCGGAACGACGGGAACGAACGTGATCGTCGACGCGGGAGAGAAAAATCTGTTTGTGATGCTGGCGGAGCTGGAGATGCGCAACATCGAGATCGACGACGCCCTCTCGATGCTGACCGAGGAGAATGTGCTCGCGTTCGGCGAGCGGATCCATGCGGAATATGAACAGCTCAAAGCGGCGGCCGATACCATGAGTTCGGTTGCGACGGCGATCTACGAACAGGAGTCATCCGTTGTATTTTCCACCTCCCGTGCGGCGAAAACGGGAGATCTCAGTCCCGTGCTCGTCTGTGCGGCGAGCCTGATCCTGGCGTTTTTCGTCGGGTCGGCGATCGTCGTCGGAAGAGGCGGGAGAGGCGCGGAGGAAGAGGCCGGGCGCGGCGAAGAGCCTCCGCGGCCGCAGGATGCGCAGTGAGGACGGCCGCGGCGAGCGCCGCGGCTTTTTCGTCGGGAAGGAGAACGGCGGAGCGGAGCCGATTCCCAAAAAACTGTTTTTGATCGGCGGGCCGATGGGCGTGGGGAAGACCGCCGCGGGGAGAGCGCTGCAGCGCATCCTGCCGGACAGCGTCTTTCTGGACGGAGACTGGTGCTGGGATGCGCGGCCGTTTCGGGTCACGGAAGAGACGAAGGAGATGGCGCTGCGCAACGTCTGTTATTTGCTGAACTCCTTTCTGCGCTGCACCGCCTATCGGAACGTGATCTTCTGCTGGGTCTTGCACGAACAGAGCATCGTCGAGCGCATTCTTGCGGACGTCGCGCGCGGCATCCGCACGGAAGACGTGCTTGCGCGCAGTCTCGAACGGCTTCCGCTGTATCGGAACCGCAGAGGCGTGCTGCCGGATACGGACGATCGGACGGCAGAGGAGGTTGCGCAGGCGCTGACGGCGCTGTGAGAGGGCGGCGGGATAAGACAAGCGGATGCGGGAGAAGGCGCCCTTCCCCAATGAGTGGTGAGATGATTTTGGATTTTTGCGCGCTGCGGTTCTGTGCGGACGAAAACCTTTCCGATCGGATCTATTGGTATCGGACCGACTTTCCCGTGCAAGTCGGGGAATGGGTGCTCGCGCCCGTCGGTCCGAACGATCGCCTGCAGCTGGCGCGCGTCGAACGCAGTCTGCGGGCGCGAGAGGAAGCCGCGCCCTATCCGCTTGCGCTCATTAAGCAGACGGCCGCAAAGCGGGACGCGCGGCGGCTGCTTCTGCCCTCGGGGCTTTCCTGCCGCGAATTGGGCGGCGTGCCTTATGACCGAAAACATTATACCCGTTACGGCGTTTTTTTGTACGCGGCGGCAATTCCCGCGGAGGAGGACGCGGCGGTCCTTGCGGAATACGGCGTGTGCGGACGGGCTGTCTTTGAAGCGGCGCAAGCGGGTGCGTCGGATAAAATCTCTGCGGCGGAGCAGACGCTTTCGGGGGCGAAGGGGTGTGTATTGCTCTGCGGAGAGGCGGCGCTGCCCGCCGCCTGGCTGCTTCTCGTGTCCGCCGGTGTTTCGCCGTCCGGGGCGGCAGAGGCTTTGGGCGCAAGGGGAACGGAAGCGGACTTGCGCGCCCGCGCCGAAGCGGCGGAGTGGCGGGAACGGATGAGATCGCAGGGAAAAAAGCTCTGCTGAGGAGAAGGAAATGAAAAAAATACTCATGATCGCGACGGGCGGAACGATCGCCTCCAAAAATACGGGAAACGGGCTTGCGCCCGCGCTCTCTTCAAGGGAACTGCTCGACTGCGTGCCCGAGATCGGCGAGATCTGCGCCGTGGAGACGGCGGAGCCCTTCAATCTGGACAGCACGAATATCTATTCCCGTCACTGGCTGGAGATCGCCCGGATCGTGGAAGAGCGGCAAAACGAATTCGACGGGTTTGTCGTCACGCACGGGACGGATACGATGGCGTATACCGCGGCGGCGCTCTCCTATCTCATTCAGGGCGGCGCGAAACCCGTCGTGCTCACCGGTTCGCAGAAATCCGTCTATCTGCGGGACACCGACGCGCGCCGGAATCTGTTCGACGCCTTCGCCTTCTGTGCGGATGACCGCGCGGCGGGGGTGCGGGTGGTGTTCGACGGCAGAGTGATCCTGGGGACGCGGGCGAAGAAGACGCGCACGCACAGCTATAACGCCTTTTCGAGCGTCGATTTTCCCGAGATCGCGCTCATGCGGGAAGGGAAGCCCTTCTATTACATCCGCGAGAAGAAGCCCGCGGGTCCCCCTGTCTTTTCCCGTGCGCTCGACGATCGGGTATTCGTGCTCAAGATGTTCCCCGGCCTGCGGCCCGAGATCCTCGATTATTTTGCGGAGCACGTCGACGGGCTCATTTTGGAGAGTTTCGGGTCCGGAGGACTGCCCGAATACGGAGAGGGCGCGTTCTTTTCCCGCCTGAAAGAGTTTCTCGCGCGGGGCAAGACGGTCGTCGTCACGACGCAGGTCGAGCGGGAGGGCAGTTCGCTCGGGAGCTACGAGGTCGGCAGGCGGCTGCTCGACTGCGGGCGGGTGCTGGAGGCGCGCTGCATGACCCTGGAGGCGGCGCTCACCAAACTCATGTGGATCCTCGCGCAGACCAAGGACCCCGAAGAAGCGGAGAAAAAATTTTATACTCCCGTGGGAATGGATATCTTTTGAGACGGGACGGGAAAGGAAAACGGGACGGCCGCTTGGGGCCGTCCCGTTCGTCTGCCGTTGTCTATCGGGCGGTCTCTTCGGAGGCCGCCGCGCGGGGGTGCCGTTTGCGTCCGAGCAGAACGGAGACAAGCGAAAGCGCACATTCCGCCGCGGCAAACGCGACGAGCAGGGCGGAGGCCGACGGAAATCCCGAGAGCGTCCCGTCCGGCACGGCGGCATCGAGCGCTTCCCGCAGGGCGAACAGCAGGGAAAGGAAGGAGCAGAGCGCGCACACAAGGGCGCCGACCGCGAGCCAACCTTCCGCGGCGCGCCTGCCGAAAGGGGCGTGCAGCAGGACGACGAGCAGGGCAGACGCAAATGCGGTGCAGGCGAGGCGCAGAAAAAAGGAAGCCGCCGCAAATCCCGCGCAGGCGGCGAGTTCCGCTGAAGACGCGCCCTGTTCGAGCATCGCGCTTGCGAGCAGATTTGAAAGCGTGAAAAATCCCGTTTCCGCGCGGGCGGATCCGATGAGCCGATCGGTCACGGGAAGTTCGTCCGCGCGGATTGCAAACAGAGAGGAGGGAAGAAAGCAAAAGAGCGCCGCGGCGACGGCTGTCTGCGCAAAGAACAGTACGGCGTCCGCGGGGCGCGGAGGACGGAAGAGGGCGCGGAGCTTCGGCAGCGCATAAAGGAAAAGCGCCGCGGCGACAAACGCCGTGCTCAGCGCGATGCCCGTTTTTGTCGCGTTGTTCGGGAGGAACTCGGCATGAAGGCTGAGCAGCCGAATCCCCGCAAATTCCGCACTCAGATCCGCGGAGCATCCGACGAGCGCGCGCAGCGCAGCCGTTCCTGCGAGATAGAAGCCCCATGCCGCCGCGGCAAAAAATTCGGGCGCTTCCTGCGTTTTTTTGCAAAAGAAACGGATCGCGCGGATGAGAGCGAGCAGAGAAAAGACGGCGGTACCCGCAAGCGAGGCAACAGAGATCCCCGTCCCGATCGCGACGGGAAGGGAGAGAAAAAATGCGTATTCGGGCGGGGCGTCGGGCACTCGGTGCAGGGCGGCGCCGAGTGCTTCGTACCCTTCGCCGAAGAAATAGAAGAGATCGGCGTTCGATGCGGGGAAAAAGAGCTCGACGGCGGTTTGGACGAGTCGGTCTCCCGAGACGGAAAAGCCGATCAAGAACACGAAGACAAGGGCGCAGAAAGCGCCCGCCAAACCGCACGCCGCCGAGGCGGCGCGCAGAACGGACGTGCGGCGGGTGACGCCGTCTTCGGGTCCGGCGGCGGATTCGGTGTGGGACATAAACGGTTCCTCCTCTCAGAGTTTCGTCTTTATGATAGCACCGCGCCGGAAAAAAAACAAGTCCGAAGACGAACTTCTCGCGTTCATGCGCGCCGGAGGCTGCTTGACAGGCGCGGGGAAAGATGATACACTTTCGTTCAGATGGGCAAGGCGGAGGGGCTCTGCGAGAGGTCTCTCCTGCGCGGACGGAGAGAAAAAACGAGGAGGAAAGAGGAATGTATGCGGTAAAGATCACCGTCATGCGGAAGGCGGAGTATCCCGATCTCTCTGCAAAATACGAAAATCCGATCGAGCAGCCCTGCTCTCACGCGGAGGGCGAGACATTTGTGTCCCGGCAGGGGGAACGCCCGGAGGGGCTTTGCGAGAGCGCATGGGAGAGCATGAAAGCTTTCGTGAAGGAACTTGCGCTCGGCGGCGGAAATTTTTTCGGCGGATGGATGAAAAACGAACATTCGGCAATGATTTCCTGCAACGACGGATTTCGCCCCGTCAGCTTTCTGCTGGAAAGAGCGGAGACGGAGCGGGAAGACGGGAATTGTTGAGCTCGATTCTTGCCTTTTTTGACAAGGTGTGATAGAATAAAGACGGATCGCTGCCATGCGGTTCGGCGCGGGCGCGGAGCGCTGCGCGAAAAAGGAGGAAACATGCCGTTCATTGACGCAAAGCTTACGGTCTCTCTCACGAAGGAGCAGCGGGAGCGGATCAAATCCCGCCTCGGGAAGTCGGTCTCCCTGCTTCATAAGAGCGAACGCTATCTCATGGTCGGGTTAAATGAAAATTATGCGCTTTGGCTGGGCGGGAAAGCGCTCGAGAGAGGCGCCTTTGTCGCGGTTTCTCTCTTCGGCGGCGCCGCTTCTTCGGAGTACGAGCGGATGACGGGAGAAATTTGCGCGATTCTCTCGGAGGAGGCGGGGATTCCGTCCGATTGCGTCTATGTTACCTATCAGGGAATATCGGATTGGGGCTGGAACGGCGCTAATTTTTAAGCGCCTGCAATTTTTTTGAAAAATACTTGAAAAACTGCAAAAACTATGATAAGATAAACTGTCACGATTGGCTGAGGGCCGGAAATATACGCGGGGCGGAAGAAGGTATGGAAGAGATCATCAGATCGATCAGAGAGGCGGAAGCGCAGGCGGAGGAGTTGCTGCGGCAGGCCGCGGAACGGGCGGCGAAGGCAGAATCCGACGCGGCGGAGCGCGCCGCGCAGATCGGACGGGCATCCGAAGCGGATTGCAGGAAACTGCGGGAAACCCGTCTTGCCGCCGCGCGGCAGAGAGCGGAAAAGGAATATTCCGACACGGTTTCGGCGGAAAAAGCGAAGGCAACGGACGAAGCGGACGCACTGCTGTTGACTTCGGAGCTCCATGTCAATCGGATCGTAAGGAGGATTTGCGGTGATCGTTGAAATGCGCAAATGCAATCTCGTCGCGCTCTCGCACGATCGGGACGCGATTTTGAATGCGCTGCACAAATCGGGCGCCGCCGAGATCAAGATGCAGACGGAGGAGGCGGATACGTTTCCTTTGGCTGCGGAAGGAGAGGGGGTGCGGGAGTATCTCGCCTCTCTGGAGGAGGCGCTTGCTCTTTTGTGTTCGCGGGCGGACGCGTATGCGCGGGAACATAAGTGCAAGACGGCGCTGAAAAAGGACGGATTCGAGGTTTCATATTCCCGCTTTATGGAGGCGGGGAAGAAAAAAGCGTTTTGCGACGGGCTGGCCGCCGAGATCAACGCGCTGGCGAACGAAGCCGAAGCGCTCAAAGGCGAGATCGCCAAAGCGGAACGCACGACGTTTGCGGCGGCGCCTTACGCACAGCTGGAATTTCCGCTGAAAGAACTTTCGGATACTTCGTCCGTATGCGTTCGGTTCGGCGTTCTCTCCGCACAGAAACGGGAGGAGCTGCAGAACGGGCTGTGTCCGCTCGCCGCGGCGCAATATTTCCCTTCGGAGGATCGGGACGTCGTCCCGACGGCGGTGTATACCCACAAGAGCGCGGCGGCGGAGACGGATGCGCTGCTCTCCGCGCTCGGATTTTCCGCCTGTCCGTTCGGGGGAACGGAGACGGGCGCGGAGGTCTTTGCGCGGTTGCAGAGGGAGCGCGAGGCGCTGAACGGAGAACTGGAGAAAAAGGAAGCCGCCCTGTATGCGCTTGCCCCGCATGTCGAAACACTGAAGATCTATTGCGACTATGTCGCGTTTCAGGCGGAGAAGCAGGAATGTTCGGACAAACTTCGCGCAACGCGGCGGACTTTTTTGCTGGAGGCGTATGTGCCGCGGCCTGCGGAAGAGGAAGTGCGCGCCGCGCTTGCGGAAGCGACGGATGCGTTCTGGTGCGAATTTTCAGACTGCCGCGACGACGAGACTCCGCCGACCCTGCTCAAAAACGGCGCGTTGGTAGAGAATTTCGAATCGCTGACCAACACGTATTCGGTGCCCAATTATCGGGAATTCGACCCCAATGCGGTCATGTCCGTTTTTTACAGTATTTTCCTCGGATTCATCATTGCGGATATCGCCTATGGCGTGCTCATGCTGATCGCCGGCATATGGATCCGCAAGACGGCGCGCGGCGGAAATACGGGCATGGGGCGGCTCGCGGCGGTCTTTGCCTGCGGAGGGGTCTTTGCGATCGTCTGGGGGGCGCTGTTCAATTCTCTTTTCGGCGTAAAGCTGCCTATTCCCACCCTGCTGCCCGACGCGCAGAGCGCCATGTGGACGTTTGCGGGGATCCGTGTGCCGAGCGTGCTTGTCATCGTGCTTTTGATCGGGATTGCGCATCTCGGCGTCGGATATTTTTGTCTCTTGGTACAGCACTGGCGGCGCGGAGAGTATGCGGAGGGGGTCTTTCGGGGTGCGACTTGGGCGACGTTTTCGATCGGAGCCGCGTTTGCGGTCGCGGGATTTGTCGAAGAATTTGCGGTTCCCGCGCTTGCGACGGCGGGGGCGATCGTCGCGGCGGTTTCCCTGCTCGCCGCGGTGCTCACGGCGGGCTATCGGCAGCGCTTTCTCGGAAAGCTGACGAAGGGGTTTTCCAGTCTCTACAGCGTGATCAACTATGTGTCCGACGTGCTCAGCTATGCGCGGCTGTACGGACTCATGCTTTCGGGCGCGGTCATTGCGCAGATCATTTCGCAGTATGCAGTGCAGTTTATGACGGGCGGAAACATTTTGTTCGTTTTTTTGGGAGCGGTGCTCATGCTTGCGGGACATGCGTTCAACATCGCGATGAATCTGCTCGGCGCCTATATCCACGACGCGCGTCTGCAATATGTGGAGTTTTACGGAAAGTTCTATGAGGGAGAGGGCGAGCTGTTCCGGCCGCTCGGTTCCTCCCGTACGCACATCGGACTTTTGACAAGGCAGCCTGCGGCAGACGTTTCGGCAAAGGGGCGCGCGGCGTAAGCCGACAATGAGGGGTCGGATCTTCCGCGGCAAACTGCGGAGAAACAAATAAGCAAACGATTCGGAGGTTTTTATATGGTTACGACAGGATTTGTCATTGCGGTTGTGGGGATCGCGCTCTGCGTGTTCCTGTGCGGAGTCGGTTCTTCGCTCGGTCTTTACAAGGCGGGCAGCGCCGCGTCCGGCGTGCTGGGGGAAAACCCCAAACGGTACGGTAAGGTCATGGTGCTCGTTCTGCTTCCCGCGACGCAAGGCATATACGGGTTCATTGTCGGGCTGATCGCTTCGGGAAGCCTGGGAATGGACATGACGGCGGCACAGGGCTGGGCAATTCTCGGCTGCGTGCTTCCCATGACGATCTCGGGACTTATTACGGGCATCTTTCAGGGAAAACTGTCCGCAAACTGCATCTATGCGGTGGGAAAACAGGAGACGTTGAGCGGCAAGCTCATCATCTATCCCGCAATGGTCGAATTTTATGCGATTCTCGGACTTCTGACGGCGATCATCCTGCTCGCCGTCGCCTAAGGAAACGGCGATGGGAAGGGAGGAGATCGTAGCGCGCATCCTGGAGGACGCCCGCGCGGAAGCGGCGGAAAAGGAAGCGGCCGCACAGGCGCGTGCGGAAGCCGTCGTGCGCGCGGCGGAGGAGACTGCGGAGCGGGAAAGGGCGCAGGCGGAAGCGGACGCGCAGGCGCGCGCCGAGGGGATCCTCGAGGGAAAGCGTGCGGCCGCGAGGCTGGATTCCGGCAAGGCGCGGCTTGCCGAGCGACGCAAAGTGCTGGATGCGATTTATAAACGGGCGCTGGACAACCTGCTTGCGCTCGAGAAAAAAAGCGCCCTTCTGCTTGCGGAACGCCTTCTGCGCGAATACGCGGAGGAGGGGGACGAAATCGTCTTTTCGGAGAACTACGCCTATGCAGAGGAAGCGGCAGATCTTCCCGCCGTGAAAGAATTCGGGCTGCGGGTCAGTCCGAATCGGGAAAAACTGAGCGGAGGGTTCGTTTTGCGCGGCTTGCGCGCAGACAAGGACTGTTCCTATGCCGCGTTGCTTGCGGCGGACCGGGAAGAGCATCAGACGGAACTGGCTGCGGCTCTGTTCCGCAACAGGTAGACGATGAAAAAGGATTTTGCATACACAAACGGCGTGATCGCCGTCAGAGAGACGCGGTTGCTGCGGGACAAGACGGAGCGGCTGATCGAGATGAGCGCCGAGGAGGGACTGCGTTTTTTGCGCGAGAACGGGTTCGGCGCCGCCTTTGAGGGCGGAGTGCACGCCTTCGAAGATCTGGCGGCAGCAGAAGAGGCGGAACTCGACGCATTCGTCCGCGAATATGCGCCTTCCGAGGCGGCGGTCCTATATTATTTTCTGCCGCGCGACTTTCACAACGCCAAGGCGCTGATCAAGGCGAAGGCGGTCGGCGCGGACGGCGCGGGTTGGTTGGCCCCCGAGGGGACGATCCCGCTGTCCGAACTGAGGGAACGGATCGAAACGCGCCGCTACGGCGGGTTGAGTGCGGAACTGTCCGACGCGCTGACAAAGGCGGAGGAGTTGCTTGCGGAGGAAGAGGTCTCCGGAACGGCGTTGGGCGCGCTGTTTGAGCGGGCGCTCTGTTCGGCGT
The DNA here is from genome assembly GCA_944372525.1 of uncultured Clostridia bacterium. Taxonomy (GTDB): domain Bacteria; phylum Bacillota; class Clostridia; order Christensenellales; family Borkfalkiaceae; genus Gallimonas. Next base: position 71,623 of record CALVZL010000021.1, on the reverse strand, counting down.
TGGGCAGACGGTGCAAAAAGAGTTCTGCCGCGGCGGGGCTGTTGGCTCGGCGAACGGACATGATCAATTTACTCACCTGTTTCCGCGCGGGAGACCCGGAGCGGGCGAAGCCGCTTCTGCTTCCCTGCGGCACGCTGCGGGAGGAGCAGCTTGCGCGCGTCTTCGAGCGGGACGCGGAATCCGTTTCGCGTGCATTCGAGCATACGCCCTACCGCGCTTTTGTGGAGAGCTGTCTTTCGGCGCGGGAAAAGGGCGCGCCCTATACGGCGGCGGAGCGCATGCGCGATCGGCTGGATACGGAATACTTTGCCGAACGGAGATTTGAACTCAGAGGGGAAGAACCCTTTTACTATTATGTCTTTCGGAGGCGGGCGGAGATCGCGGATGTGCGCATCTTCTTTGTCTGCCGCCTTGCGGGAATGTCCGCGGCGGAGATCGGCAAACGCCTGCGCTCGGTCTGAGGGGGTGTTATGCTCGGAAAAATAGCGATCGTCGGAAAGGGCGACAGCGTTTTGGTATTTAAGGCGGCGGGCGTTTCGGCGTTTGCGGCGGAGGACGAAAGGAAGGCGCGGGAGATCCTGCGCAAAATCGCGCAGGAGTATCAGGTCATTTTTCTGACCGAAGATCTGGCGCGCGCGCTCGGCGATTTTCTGAAACGGTTTGACGAGGGCCCCTATCCGGTCGTGCTTGCGATCCCTTCCGAACAGGGGAGCGACGGTTACGGATACGAACAGATCCGCGGCGCGATGGAGCGGGCGCTCGGAGTGGACATTCTCTTCCACGGCGCGTCCGCCGAAGACGGAAAGAAGGGCGACGGAGGGCAGAAGGAGTAAATTATGGCAGGAAAAACAGTAAAAATTTCCGGACCGCTGATCATTGCGGAGGGCATGGCGGACTGCAAGCTGTACGACGTCGTGCGCGTCTCGGAAAAGGGACTTATCGGCGAGATCATCGAATTGCGCGGAGACCGCGCGTCCGTACAGGTATATGAGGAGACGGCAGGGCTGAAACCCGGCGAAGAGGTCGTCTCCACCGGCGAGCCGCTCTCCGTCGAGCTGGCGCCGGGATTGCTCACGGGGATCTTCGACGGGATCCAGCGTCCGCTCACGACGCTGTATTTCGAATACGGCAGCCGCATTTCGCGGGGGGTTTCGGTCAACAGTCTCGATCGGGAAAAGCGGTGGCACTTTTTGCCGCGGGTGCGTCCGGGCGATGCGGTGAAAGCGGGCGATGTGCTCGGCATCGTACAGGAGACGGAGATCGTCGAACATCGCGTGCTCGTCCCCGTCGGCACGGAGGGCAGCGTTCTCTCCGTCGAAGAGGGAGATTTTACGATCGAGGAGACGATCGCGGTCATTCATACGAGAGAGCGGGAAGTTCCCGTGGCGATGCTGCGCAAATGGCCGGTGCGCAAGGGCAGGCCGTATCTGGAAAAACTCAGTCCCGATAAGCCCATGATCACGGGACAGCGGGTCATCGACACCCTCTTCCCCATTGCCAAGGGCGGCGTGGCGGCGGTCCCCGGTCCCTTCGGGAGCGGAAAGACGGTCGTGCAGCATCAGCTTGCCAAGTGGGCGGATGCGGACATCATCGTGTACGTCGGCTGCGGCGAGCGCGGCAACGAGATGACGGACGTGCTCAACGAGTTTCCCGAACTCAAAGATCCGGCAACGGGCGAACCGCTGATGAAGCGGACGGTGCTCATCGCAAACACATCCGACATGCCTGTGGCGGCGCGCGAAGCCTCCATTTATACCGGAATTACGATCGCGGAATATTTCCGCGACATGGGATATGCCGTTGCGATCATGGCGGATTCCACCTCCCGCTGGGCGGAGGCACTCCGCGAGATGAGCGGGCGGCTGGAAGAGATGCCGGGCGACGAAGGATATCCCGCTTATCTGGGCAGCCGGCTTGCGGAATTTTATGAGCGCGCGGGCATCGTGAAGGTGCTCGGAAGCGGGGAGAAGGTGGGGTCGGTCACGGCGATCGGCGCCGTCTCTCCTCCCGGCGGCGACCTCAGCGAACCCGTCTCGCAGGCGACGCTGCGCATCGTCAAGGTGTTTTGGGGACTCAGCGCCTCCCTTGCCTATAAACGGCATTTCCCCGCGATCGACTGGCTGGTGAGCTATTCCCTCTATGCGGACAAGATGAAGGAATGGTACGACGAAGAACTCGGCAGGGATTTCTTCCGTTATCGCCAATTTGTCATGACCGTGCTGCAAGAGGAGGCGGCGCTCAATGAGATCGTGCGTCTCGTCGGTATGGATGCTCTCTCTTCGGGGGACCGTCTCACGATGGAGACGGCGAAGATGATCCGCGAGGACTATCTTCATCAGAACGCCTTTCACGAGACGGACACCTATACGTCCATGCGCAAGCAGGTGCTCATGCTCCGTCTCATCTGCGAATTCGATCGGCTTGCGCGCGAAGCGATCAGATGCTATGCGGCGCCGGAGGAGATCTTTGCCTGTTCATGCAGGGAAAAGATCGGGCGGGCAAAGTATATTCCCGAAGAAGAGCTGTCCGCGTTCGACGAGATCTTTGCGCTGATGAATACGGAACTCAAGGCGCTTGCGCGCGGAGGTGAGGACGATGAAAGAATATAAGACCATTCGCGAGGTGGTCGGACCGCTGATGCTCGTCGAGGGAGTCGAGGGCGTGGCCTACAACGAATTGGTCGAGATCGTCGGCGGCGACGGGACGATCCGCCGCGGCAAAGTGCTGGAGATCGATCGGGACCGCGCCGTGGTTCAGCTGTTCGAGAATTCCCAGGGGCTGCAGATCTCGGCTTCCCGCGCCCGTTTTCTGGGGCATTCCCAGGAGCTTGCCGTCTCCCGCGACATGCTTGGCAGAGTGTTCGACGGAATGGGCAATCCCCGCGACGGCGGAGCGGCGATCATTCCGGAGAAGAAGATGGACATCAACGGCGAACCCATCAACCCCGCCGCGCGCGACTATCCCGATGAATTCATTCAGACGGACATCTCCGCCATCGACGGACTGAACACCTTGGTGCGGGGACAAAAACTCCCCGTGTTCTCCATGAGCGGACTTCCGCACGCGGAACTGGCGGCGCAGATCGCACGGCAGGCGAAGGTGCGCGGGGAAGGGGAGCGCTTTGCCGTCGTGTTCGCCGCGATCGGCATTACGTTCGAGGAAGCGCAGTTCTTTGTGGATGATTTCCGCAGGACGGGAGCGATCGAACGGACGGTGCTCTTTACCAATCTGGCGAACGATCCCGCGGTCGAACGCATTGCGACGCCCCGCATGGCACTCACCTGCGCGGAATATCTCGCGTTTGACTGCGACATGCACGTGCTCGTCATTCTGACGGATATCACGAACTATGCGGAGGCGCTGCGCGAAGTATCTGCGGCGCGGCGGGAAGTGCCCGGACGGCGCGGATATCCCGGATATCTCTATACCGACCTTGCGTCCCTCTATGAACGCGCGGGCAGGATCCGCGGCTGCAAGGGATCGATCACGCAGATCCCCATCCTCACGATGCCCGAAGACGACAAGACCCACCCCATTCCCGATCTCACCGGCTACATCACCGAGGGGCAGATCATCCTTTCCCGCGAACTGTACAAGAAAGGGATCAACCCTCCCGTCGACGTGCTTCCTTCTCTGTCCCGTCTCAAGGACAAGGGGATCGGACGCGGAAAGACGAGAGAGGATCACGCCGACACAATGAATCAGCTCTTTTCTGCGTATGCGCAGGGCAAGGAGAGCAAGGAGTTGTCTGCCATTCTGGGCGAGGCGGCGCTTACGGAGACGGATAAGCTGTATGCGAAATTCGCGGAGGAATTTGAAAAAGAATATGTCAATCAAGGGTTTCAGACCAACCGTTCGGTGGAGGAGACCCTCGATCTCGGCTGGAAACTGCTGAAGATCCTGCCCCGCACCGAACTCAAGCGCATCCGCAGCGAATATCTCGACAAATATCTTCCGAAGGAGGACGGCGAGGAGAAAGCATGACCCGGCTCAACGTAAACCCCACCCGCATGGAGCTGAAAAAGCTTCGGGCGCGGCTGAGTACCGCCGTGCGGGGGCACAAACTGCTCAAGGACAAATCAGACGAGATGATCCGCCGTTTTTCGATCATTCTTCGGGAGGATTACGCCCTTCGCCGGGAGGTGGAGGCGGCGCTTTCCGACGGATTGCGGCGCTTTTCGGTGGCGCGCTCGGTCACGCCCGCTTATGAGGCGGAGACGGCTTTCGCCCTGCCCACCGTCGGGATTGCCGCGGATTGCGGCGTCGAGAGCGTCATGGGGGTGGACGTGCCGAAAATTGTCCTGACCGAACGGCGCAGTTCGGACGAGCTGCCCTATGCCTATCCCGAGATTACGAGCGAGGCGGACGATGCGGTGAAGGCGATTGCCGGACTGCTTCCGCGGCTGATCCGGCTGGCGGAGACGGAAAAGGCGGTGCGGCTTCTCGCCGCAGAGATCGAGCGGAACAAGCGCCGCGTGAACGCGCTGGAATATATCATGATTCCGCAGCTGGAAGAGACGATCAAATATATCCGCGATAAGCTCAGCGAAAACGAGCGCGCCTCTCTCGTCCGGCTGATGAAAGTCAAGGGCAAGGGCGCCGAAGGATGACAAGAGCGAGGAGAGCCGCTTCGCCGTGAGGATCGCGGAGCGGTTGCAATTTGGGAAAGCGCCCCGCCGCGCATGAAATCTTGCGCGGCGGGGCGCTTTATACATATTTTCGCGCAAGCGGACATATTTTGTTCGTATGGAATCGTACTCTCTTTCAAAACAGGAAGTTCTGGCGTCGTTGGGTTCCGCGGCGGGCGGTCTGAGCTCCGCCGAGGCGGCGCGCCGCCTCGGTGCGGTCGGAAAAAATGTGATCGCCGGGGGAAAGAAGCGCGGCAAGCTCGCCCTCTTTTTTGCACAGTTCCGCGATTTGATGACGATCATCCTCATCTGCGCCGCCGTTCTCTCTGCCGCGCTCTCCTATTTTACGTCCGATCCTTCGGAAATCGCCGATACCGCTATTCTGCTCTTTATCATTCTGCTCAACGCCTTTGTGGGATTTTTGCAGCAGTATCGCGCAGATGCCGCCATCGAAAAGCTCAAGACGCTGTCCGCAGACCGTGCGAAAGTCGTGCGGGACGGACGGCTGATCTCTTTGGATGCAAAAGAACTGGTTCCGGGAGACGTCATCGAGCTGGAGGAGGGGGACAAGATCCCCGCCGACGGTCGGATTCTCGAGAGCGAAAGTCTGCGCTGTGACGAATCGGCACTCACGGGAGAAAGCGTTTCGGTCGGGAAACGGGACTGCATTGTACGAAAAAAGGGAATTTCCGAGCGCGAAAACACGGTGTTTTCTTCGACATTCTGCGTAGGCGGCAGGGCGAGATGTGTCGTCACGGGGACGGGGATGAACACGGAGATGGGTGCGATCGCCCGTCTTCTGCATGAGTCGAAGCCCGCCCCGTCGCCTCTTGACAAGACGGTGGAAAAACTGGGAAAAATCATCACGGTCACCGTTTTGTGCGTCGCCGCCGTTCTGTTCCTGGCGGGGATCGTCGTGCGGCGGACGGGATTTTTGGAAAACCTCATGACGGCGGTCGCCGTTGCGGTCGCCGCGATCCCGGAGGGGTTGGGTGCCGTCGTCACCGTCATTTTGGCGATGGGCGTGCAGCGGATGGCGTCCTTCCGCGCCGTCGTGCGCAAGCTTTCTGCGGTGGAGACGCTCGGAAGCTGCAGCTGTATCTGTTCGGATAAGACGGGCACGCTCACGCAGAACCGCATGACGGTAGCCGGTATTTCGGCGGGCTGTTCTGCGGCAGACCGGACAGATCCCGCAGCGCGGGAAGAGCTGCTTCTCTGTATGCGGGTCTGTCACAGTGTCGGCGGAGAACGCGGGGGCTATTTGGGCGACCCGACCGAAGTTGCGCTCGTCGACTATGCCGATCGCTGCGGCGCATCCCGGATTCCCCGCCTGCCGGGCGGAATTCCCTTTTCCTCCGAGCGGAAGCGGATGAGCGTGGTCGGACTTGCGGGGGCAGAACGCCGTCTCTTCGTCAAAGGAGGCGCAGACGTACTGCTGCCTCTCTGTACGCACAAGTTTGGCGGAGGCGCGCTGACCGCCTCGGATCGGGAATCGATCAAAGCACAGATCGCCGCTTATTCCGCTTCCGCGATGCGGGTGCTCGCCTTTGCGGAGGGTGCGTTTGACGGAACCGCTCGGGAGGAGGGACTCGTCTATCTAGGGTTGGTCGCACTCTTCGATCCCCCGCGCGAGGGCGCACGGGAAGCGGTATTTCTTTGTAAAAAAGCGGGGATTCGGACGGTGATGATCACGGGAGACAGCGCAGAGACCGCATTGGAGATTGCGCGAAGACTGGGGATCGCAACGAGCCGCGCCGAAGTGCTCACGGGGGAAGAGATCGACGCGTTGGGCGAAAATTTTACACAGCATGCGGGACGTTATCGCGTTTTTGCCCGCGTATCGCCCGCGCATAAACTTTCGATCGTGCGCGCGCTGCAGGCAGAGGGAGAGGTTGTCGCCATGACGGGGGACGGCGTAAACGATGCGCCCTCGGTCCGCGCCGCCGACATCGGCGTCGCGATGGGATCCGGGACGGATGTCACGAAAGATGCCGCCGACATGGTCCTTTCCGACGACGATTTTTCCACGATTGTCCGTGCGGCGGAAGAGGGCAGGAACGTCTTTTACAATGTACGGCGCACCATTTCTTTCTTTCTCAGTACAAACTTTGCCGAAGTGCTCTCCGTGCTGTTTATTACGCTTCTGATGTGGCGGTTCGAGTTCCTCACGTCGACGCAGCTTCTCTGGATCAATCTCATCACCGATTCTCTGCCCGTTTTGGCGCTCGGAATGGAGCGGACGCACGGCGCGATGGAGGGGCCGCCCGTTTCGGCGGAAGATATTTTTTCCCGACGCTCTCTGTGTGCCATGCTCTTTTTCGGCGTGGCGCAGGCGCTCATCGTCGTGGCGGTGTTTGCGTTCGGCGTTCGATTTTGGGGGAACTGCGCCGCTTCGACCTGCGCCTTCCTGGTGCTCTCTCTGCTGGAACTCTTTCATGCCTTCAACGTGCGCGGCGAGGGGGGAGCCAAGCGATTGCGTTCCGCTCCGAACAGACTGCTGTTTGCAACCGTCGGACTCGGAATCGTCTGCAACGGATTGCTTGTGCTGATCCCGCCTCTGCGCGCGGCATTCGGTCTCTGCGCGCTCTCGCCCGCGCAATGGGCGGCGGTATTCGCAAGCTCGCTGCTCATTCTGCCTGTCGGAACGCTCTATCGGCGATGCGTTTGTCTCAGGGCAAGACGGGCGCGAGGCTCTCGGAGAAGAGGCGGAATTCGTACCCCTGTTCGCGGAAATATCCGATGATCGCGGGAAGGGCGTCTGCAGTTGCCGCGTGGTGTGCGGAATCGTGCATCAGCAGGACGACGGAGCGTTTTCCTTTCGACGTGGCAATGCTTTGACGCACGAGGGTCGCCGCGTCCGCATAGGGGATCTCTTCGTCTCCGCAGACGGCGTTCCAGGAGACGATGCGGTAACCCCGTTCCCGTATAAAGAGTTCCTTTTGTTCCCGTTCTTCTTTGTTCGGTCCGCCGCCGGGGAAACGATACAGCCGGGGACGGACGCCTGCGATCTCTTCGATGACCCGGGCGCATTCGTCGACGTCTGCGGCAAATGCCGCATCGGAGGAATAGATCTTCCCGTAATCGTGCGAGGCGGAGTGGATGCCGATGGCGTGTCCTTCCTCCGCGATGCGACGGAGTGTTTCGCGGCGGGTCAGGGCGCGGTCGCTTACGATGAAAAAGGTCGCACGGACGCGCTCGCGCCGGAGGGTGTCCAAAATTCGGTTTGTTACGACGGTGCTCGGTCCGTCGTCGAATGTAAGGTAGATCGTTTTTTGTTCCTCCGTCTGCGCGAAGACGGCGGCATGCTCTGCCATGCGAACGCCTCCGCAGACGGCGAAGAGAAGGAAGCCGATCCCGAAGAGCAGCGCGACGGGAAGAAATTTTTTTCGCATATCCGAAGTTTGCGTTTCTTTTTGCGATTTTATTTACAATCGCTCCGGGCTGTGTTATAATGAGGCCATGAGGGAACTTTGGGAGAGAAGCGAGACGGAAGAAGACGCGTTTGCGCGCAGACGGGAGAAACTTTCCCGTTTTTTCCGTGCGCAGTTTGGCGGCGGACCGCAGAAATGGGTCTCTTCTCCCGGACGCGCCGAGATCGTGGGAAATCATACCGATCACAACGGCGGAAAAGTACTCGTCTCCGCGCTTTCCTGCGACATTCTCTGCGCCGCGTCCGCACGGGAGGACGAGCTGGTGGAGATCGCTTCGGAGGACTTCTATCCCGTTCGCATTTCTCTGCACGATCTCGGGATGCGGGAGCGGGAAAAGGGAAAGTCCGTCGCGCTGGCGCGCGGCGTGCTGCGCTTTCTCGCGGATCGGGGGTATCCGTTGCGGGGATTTTCCGCCTGTACGCACAGTACCGTTTTCCGCGGGGCGGGCGTCTCTTCTTCGGCGGCGTTCGAACTTGCCGTTGCGGAACTTGCAGACCGCTTTTGCGGGGGAACGATTCCGCCGCTCGACAAAGCGCTGGCGGGGAATTTTGCGGAGAACCGCTATTTCGGCAAGACGAGCGGACTGCTCGACCAGGCGGGCATCGCGTTCGGGGGATTGAATTACATGGATCTTGGAACGTTTCCGCCTGCGGTCGAGAGTCTTCCGCCGCCCGAGGGATATCGCCTTGTCCTTACGAACACGGGCGGTTCGCACGCGGGAATGAACGCACAATACAACGACATTCGGCGGGAGATGGCGGACGTCGCCGCGTTTTTCGGAAAAAAACGCTTGCGCGACGTCTCGGAGGACGCGCTGTTTTCTTCGCTTCCCGCGCTTCGCAAGAGCACGAGCGATCGTGCGATCCTGCGTGCCGTGCATTTCTTCCGCGAAAACGCGCGCGTGGAGCGGGCGGCGGACGCATTGAAACGGGGAGATCTTTCTTCCTTTTTTGCGCAGGTGCGCGAGAGCGGGCAGAGCAGTCTCGGCGTGCTTCAGAACTGTTATCCGCCCGGCGAGATCGCGCAGCCCGTCGTGATCGCCCTGCAGATGTCCGAACGGCTGCTCGGCGGCGGCGCCTACCGCATGATGGGCGGCGGATTCACGGGGACGGTGATCGCCTTCTGCCGGAAGGGGGAGGAGCGGCGCTACGGCAAGGAGATGGCGCGCGTGTTCGGCAGGGAAAACGTATTTTATGCGGATCTGCGCGAGACAGGGGTCTGCGAGATCCTCTGAATACGGCAAGAGAAAGCAACCCGCTGCAGCGGGGGAAGGAGTGATATTATGATTGAAAAGAAGGTGTTCGGAAAAACTGCGGCAGGGGAGACGGTACACGCATTTGTCTTCCGCGACGGGGCGCGCAGCGCGACCGTGCTCGATTTCGGCGGTATTCTGCAGAGTCTTGTCGTTCCCGATCGGACGGGCAGACCGACCGATGTGATCCTGGGCTATCCCGACGTCGCGGGATACGAACAGAACGGGGGTTATCTCGGAGCGCTCATCGGCAGGTTCGGAAACCGCATCGGGGAAGGGAAACTGACCGTGGACGGGACAACGTATGCGCTCTATTGCAACGACCGCGGCAATCATCTGCACGGAGGGAAGATCGGATTCAACAAAAAGATCTGGAAGAGTGAAATCGCCGGAGATGAGCTGCGGCTTTCTCTGTTTTCTCCCGACGGCGAGGAAAACTATCCCGGAAATTTGCAGGTCACCGTCGTCTATACATTTTCGGACGGGGAACTGAAGCTGCGTTATCGGGCGGTCACCGATCGCAAAACGGCGGTCAACCTCACCAACCACGCATACTTCAATCTCGGCGGAGAAGGAAGCGGGAGCATTCTCGGGCATACGCTTGAGATCGACAGCGATCGCATTACGCCCACCAACTCCGCCATGATCCCCGTCGGCGGATTCAAGGCGGTGGAGGGGACGGCGTTCGACTTCCGCACGCCCAAAGAGATCGGCAGGGACATCGGTGCACAGGACGTCGACCTCCTTCAGGGGAACGGATATGATCATTGTTATGTCCTGAACAAGAAATGCGGGGAATATGTACGGTATGCCGTCGCAAAGAGTCCGAATACGGGGATTTGCATGAGCTGTTTTACCGACATGCCCGCCGTTCAGTTCTATGCGGGCAACGGGCTGCACCAGCAGGGCAAAAGCGGATATTACGGCGCGCGTACGGGGTTCTGCCTGGAGACGCAGGCGATTCCGAACAACGTCAACGTGCCCGAATACGCCGCGCTGGGGAGCTCCTTTTTGGACGCAGGCGAAGAGTACGTCTTTTCCGCAGCCTATCGGTTCGATGCGGAATGAGAAAACGAACATAAGGGAATCGCCTCGCGGCTATTTGCCGCGAGGCGATTTTTTCGAAAAAGAAACCCCGTCCGCGGGAACGGACGGGGAAGATGCAAAACGATCAGACGATCCCGAGCACGAGCCACAGCATCAGAAGCCATACGAGAAGCCCCCAAATTGCAGCTTTGCCGCCTGCTTTCGAAATGGTTTCGTTGGAGCGATAATTGACGCCGAACAGTACGGCGCCTGCGGGAGGGACAAGGAAAGAGAGCAGTTTCACGCCAATCATCTTGTCCGCAAAGGTGTTTTTGAACCAAGGACCGATGGAGGCATAGAACGCCGCGCTCCCGTGCCGGCTAATAAGAAAGCCCAATCCGATAAACAGTACGTCAATGATGAGGTAAAGCCATGCGAGCCCCCAGATCGCGCCTGCGTTCGTGGCGAGATTCATCACGATCAGGATGATGCCGACGCTCAGAAAGAATGCAACGTCGTGATCGGTGCGCTCTGCCAGGTAAGCATAATAAATCAAAACGAAGCAGGTGAGAAAAACGGTGACGATACCCAAAACTGCCATAAAGAATCCCCCGAATAAATCATTATAGTGATTTTATTATAGTACGGAACGCGCGGCTTGTCAAGATGTGCGCAAGAAAAAAACACAAAAAAATTGCGCGGCGTTTTTGTGCAGTTTTTATGTGTTCTCTTTTGTTTTCCCATCAAAATGCAAGAGGGAAAGAATAAAAACTCTAAAAGGTGAAAAACTTTTCCGCAAAAAGTATTGACAGAGCGGGATTTTTATTGTAGAATTATGATAGTTACGCAGACCGCGTGACAATACTAAATTATATCATTAGGGGGATTTGGCTTATATGAAAAAGCTGAAAGTTATTTTAACTTTGCTTTTTGCAATGTCTTTTACTCTCTTCCTGTTCTCCTGCGGCGGCGCAAAGTCGATCAACAGGATCCGGCTGGAAGGGTATAAGACGGCCTTCCAGGAAGGCGAAGAGTTCTCCGTCGGTGATCTGAAGGTATCTGTCAGATACAGCGGATCCGACGAATACGTCGAACTCAAGGCAAGCGAATACGACGTGGATTCGTCTGCTTACGATGCAACGGAAGCGGGCGAATATCTCATTATCGTCACGCCTAAAAATCAGCCCGAGGGACAGGAGGCGTATTCGGAAGATTACTACGTCACCGTCGAGCACAGCTGGGTAGATAAGGGCGACGGTCTTTTGGAATGCTCCTGCGGCGCAAGCCAGGAAACCCTTGAACTGACCGACGTTGTCACGACGGTCGCGTGGGGCAATCAGGCGACGTTGACCGAGCAAAGCGCAAATTCACCTGCAAAGGCCCCCATCGCGGGCGAGACGCACGTCAATTATTATACGCTTACGCAGGGTCAATCCATTGAGATGACGCTGAAGATCCTCGACGTCGATACGGCAGCGACCTGGAATACGCCTCTGATGGGGCTTCGCAACGGGCCCGACGGTGTGCTTCCCCGTGAAGACAACTGGGTCATCGGTCAGGTCGCTGGATATACGTCTCCCCACGATCCGAGCGGAGCGACGGCGACGTCCGGCGCGGCGACGTCCGAATCCGAGCTGTGGCAGGTGTTCACGAACGGTACGACCTGGAACGCATCCGAGCTCGTCGACGAGAAGGATGAAGACAACCCCGTGTACGCCACGGTCGTCGTGACATACAATTACGGTATGGACGACGTGTTCATGATCCGTCATCAGCTCTATGCTCCCGGCACGGCGGTCGGCGGCACGCCTACGAAGACGCTCACCTATACGGTCCGCGTTCCCGACGCTTCCTATGAAGTCGCGGCATACGGCGAAAAAGTGACCTATCAGGTTTCCAAGCTTGTCATCACGAAGGGCAGCAAGGTCGTCGAATTCGAGGCGACGCAGCCCGACGCGACCGTTCAGCCCGAAGGCAAGATGTTCGATGCGACGGGCATCACGACGATCGCTACGATGAACAAAAACGATAAGCAGACAGGCGAGCCCCTCACCGTTCTCAATTCCTACAATGCGTATGCGTACATCGACGTCGCATCCGAGACAGGAACGGTCTCTCAGAGGGTCAGCCTTGCGACGACCCCTCTGCAGGCGGGAATGTACGATTTCTGCCTGGAGTTCGCGGGATTTGTGCACTATTATACCGAGAGCGGCGAAGCGGTCGGCAAAGCGGGCGCAGGCAACCTCATCTCCGTTGTGCCCAGCGAGTTTGTGCAGATCAACGGCACCGCGATCAAGTATAACGATATATTGTTCGAATCCGGCGCAGTTGCGCTCGATTACGCGCTCAACGAGGCGAAGGACGGCATCCAGATCGTCGTGACGGGAACGGCCGCAACGCTCACAAGCGCGCAGAAAGAGGCGCTCGGCGTATCCGATAATTATTTTGTGGCGTTCAAGATCATCGGTGCGGAAGGGACGTTTAACGCGGTTACGGCGGAAAAAGGCGTGGCGGTTGTGACCGACGGCGAAACGGCGGGCGTGAAGAACATCGACGTCATCGTTCCGCTTTCCTCCGCTACGGCAAACTTCAACCTTATTCTCAAGAACGGCGAAGAGGTCGTGCAGACAGTCGTCGTCAACGTCTCCGGAGTGGTCGGCGACGCGCTTCCCGAATTCAGCGCAGAGATCGTCGAGAGCGATTTCACGCTTGATGCGGGCGGTTCTTACACCGTAGAGTTCAAGGGATTCACCGGCTCGTCGATCGCAGACATCGGCGATTATCAGCTCACCGTCACCAACGCATCGAAGAGCATTTCCGAGATCAACGAGCAGGTGCAGGCAAGCGGCTCGTACAAGCCCTTCTCTTCTTCGCTCACGAGCATCACGGCGATCTCCTATGCGAACGGCACGCTGACCGTAACGTACAAGATCGATGCCCCCGAACTTGCAAATCTTTCGTCCGACAACGCCTTCAACGCTACGGCGCTCAACGGCGCAGACGGCAAGGCGCTTCTGAATGTGACATATTATTATCCGTTTGTGTTCAGTGCAGAGCCTGCGGCGGATACCGGAATCGTCAAAGTGGCAGACGGCATCTATGTGTTTGTCTCCGCCAAGAGAATGTATGTCATGAAGGCATTCGACGAACAGACGGTCGGCGGCAATATCCGTGCGGGACTTGAGACGGTCGTCAAGATCAACCTGATGAACAAGTACGGCGAGTCGTACAACCTGTCCATGACGCTGAATGCGGACGGAACGGTTGCGGCGCAGGACAGCAACGAGCTGACCACGGCGAAGAATACGGCGTTGAAGTTTGTCATTCTCGGAACCGTCAACAACAACGGCGACTATGACCGCGGCGGTCTCATGGTCATGGAAGTTGCGGTCGATGCGATCGGGATCCGTGCAGAGAACGCGAAAGACGTCTTCTTCTTCACGGTCAACGAGGACGCCAATGCGGCGGCATACGACATCTATACGGTCGGCGCAGACAACCTGATCACGAAGACCACGGTTGAGCCGGAAGGCGAGAGAGTCACGACGCAGGAATACAACTGCGTGACGACGGGATATGAGGCATATCTCTACACCGTAACGATCGGCGACAAAGAATATTCCTTCTATTACGGCACGGCGGTTACGCCTGCGAGCGGGGAGCATACCTGGACGGCTACCGGTACGGAAAATCTTGAGATCTGCTCCGTCTGCGGCTATACCCGCGAGAAAGTGATGACGGAAAACGGATACAATTATATTACGTTGAGCGCAGCGGCGGAAGTTGCCAATACGGATACTTCCGGCGAGTGGTGGGATTCCGATGCGCTGGGCGCGAAGGCGTTGAAGGGCAACTTCGCGATCCGATATACCTGGATGAACACGCGCGATCCCAACTGGTATCAGGACGTTGTCTTCGAACTCACCGACGGCACGAAGTTCTTCGACATGAACTTCTTCAATCCTGCTGGAGCGTGGGGCGATCTTTGGGTCGCGTCCGAGACGAGCACCGTCACGACCACGATCACGAAGAACGGCGCGGAAGCGACGCTTGTGGAGCAAGGCGATACGGCGAACAACGCATATCTCGGCGCCTACACGCTGTATGTTACGAGAATCGGTTCGACGGTGACGATGTATCAGGAGATCGTCTGCGGTACGGTGGACGGAGAAGGGAATTTCACCGCAAGCGGAGACGTTTGGGTTGTCAATTCTGTCTTCACCGGCTTTACGACGGGCGCGCTCACGGGACAGATCACCGGAAATCCTTATTGGGTCGATGACATCACGGTGGAGAGCGGCAGCATTGAGATCACCGTTTTGAATGAAGATGTCAAGTTTGAGAATCCTGTCGTTTGGACAGACTGGTACGATGTACCCGTTTCCCTTCCCGCGGGCGGCGTGCTTACCGTTTGGGGAACGCAGAAGGGTACGGTTGCGGCGAACTGGAACACGATCCTGTTTGAGTTCAAGGAAGGCTTCACCGGCCGTCTCGACAACTACGGCTGGACGTTTGCGCCGGAAGGCTCGACCTCTGCGCTCGGCGAAGGCTATACGAGCACGATCAGCATAAACGGCGGCGAATTCGGCGAGACCGGTTGGGAGACCTTCACTGCGATCGCGCGCGATTGCGACTGGGTGATCGAGTTTGACTGGACGCTCCCGAGCGTCGTGACGGTCACGGTGACGATCAGCAACGCGACGGATACCTACGAGTGCGTCTATACGCTGCCCGTGACGAATTCCTCCGTCAGCGAGTTCAACATCCACTTCACGGCGGAAGCGGTCGATTATTTCACCGTCGACGGGTACACGCTCAAGGCATAAGGAAGCAGGTTCCGAAACAGAACAAAACGTGCGTCCGCGGATTTTCCGCGGACGTGCTTTTTGTTTCAAACTTTTCCAAAAATATTTCTTTTTTCCGGAAAACAATGAAAAATCGATTGACAAGCCCCGGAAAGTGTGCTAAACTCACTTTACACACCAAACGTGGGGTGTAATTTTTTTGTATGGAGTTTTAGCGCATCATGGCAACGAAATCGACGAGAATGAAGGTTACGTTTGAATGTACGGAATGTAAAAACAGGAATTACGACAGTTTCAAGAACAAGCGCAACGATCCCGATCGTCTCGAGCTGAACAAATACTGCCCCGTCTGCAAAAAGCATACCGTGCACAAAGAAACCAAGTAAGTTGCGCGCATTTTGCGCGATACGGGAGACATAGTTATGGCAAAATCCAACGAAAGCAACGAAAAGGTGCAGAAGGACACCGAGTCCTCCGTGCAGCCCAAACAGCAGAAACAGCCGAAAAAAGCAGATAAAAACAAGAAGCCCAATATCTTTGTCCGCATGGGCAGAAAGATCAAAGAGACCTTTTCGGAACTCAAACGAGTGACTTGGCCGACGGTGCCGCAGGCGCTCAAAGCGACGGGCGTGGTCATCGTTATCGTGTTGGTTTGTCTTGTCATTGTTACGGCGGTCAATTACGGCTTTTCCGCATTGCTTGAATTGCTTACGACTCTGGGAGAATAATCTATGGCGACGGTTGACAGCGAACCCAAGTGGTATATCCTTCATACGTATTCGGGCTATGAGTCGATGGTGAAGGACAGTCTGCTTCGTCTGATCGAAAACAACAATCTCAGCGACAGCATCGTCGACGTCAAGATCCCGACGGAACAGACCATAGAGGAAAAGGCGAACGGGAAAAAGAAAGTGGTCGAGCGCAAACTCCTGCCCTGTTACGTCTTTATCAAAATGATTTATTCCAATCAGCTCTGGTATCTCATCACCAACACGCGCGGCGTGACGGGGTTTGTCGGTCCGATGGGCCGTCCCATTCCCATGAAGGAAGACGAGATTCGCAAGATGCGGCTGGAGGAGTTTGTTTCCGACGCGAATTTCAAGGCGGGCGACAGGGTTTCGATCGACAACGGTCCGTTGGAGGGATTCCTCGGCGTCATCAAAGAACTCAACGATGAGACGCAGCGCGCGAAAGTGGAAATCGTGATGTTCGGCAGAGAACAGGAAGTGGAAGTCGAATATATCCAAATGCGTCAGATCTCCGATACGGCGGTGGAAATTCCGGCGGAGACCGAATAAACAGTGCGAAAGCGCGGAGATGGCTCCGCTTTTCGATAGAACGTGGGAGAGACGGCAAATTTACACGCAGCCGTCTTGCAAGTACCACAGACATGGAGGAATAACATGGCAAAAAAGATTACCGCGGTTGTAAAGCTGCAGCTTCCCGCCGGCAAGGCCACTCCGGGACCCCCCGTCGGTTCGACGCTTGGTCCGCACGGAATCAACATTCCCGGCTTTACCAAGGAATTCAACGCAAAAACGGCAGGACAGGAAGGGTTGATCATCCCCGTCGTCATGACCATCTATCAGGATCGGTCGTTTACCTTCGTTCTGAAAACGCCTCCCGCGCCGGTGTTGATCAAAAAGGCGCTCGGGCTGGAGACGGCGAGCGCGGCTCCCAACAAAGTCAAGGTCGGGAAACTGACCAAGGCGCAGGTGGAAGAAATTGCGAAGGTGAAGCTTCCCGATCTCAACTGCACGTCGCTGGAGAGCGCGATGAGCATGATCGCGGGCACGGCACGGAGCATGGGCGTCACCGTTGAGGACTGAGTATAAAAGAATGTGGGAGAAAGCACAGCGCTTTCGCGTCAACCACAAGGAGGTAATTTGATGAAATACGGTAAAAAATATGCCGAGAGCTTAAAGACGTACGATCGTTCCAAACAATATGACCCGGGCGAAGCGGTGGGGATCGTGCTGGAAAACGCCAAGGCAAAATTCGACGAAACGATCGAACTGCACGTCAAACTCGGGATCGACCCGAGACAGGCGGATCAGCAGGTCCGCGGCGTGCTGGTGCTTCCGAACGGAACGGGCAAGACGAAGAAGGTGCTTGTCATCGCAAAGGGCGAACGTGCGGATATGGCGCAGGCTGCGGGAGCGGATTATGTCGGCGCAGAGGAGATGATCCAGAAGATCCAGACAGAGAATTGGTTTGATTTCGACGTCATGATCACGACGCCCGACATGATGGGAGTCGTCGGGCGCATCGGCCGTCTGCTTGGTCCCAAGGGACTCATGCCGAACCCCAAGTCCGGGACGGTGACGATGGACGTGGCGCGCGCCGTCGCGGAAGTCAAAGCCGGAAAAGTAGAGTACCGTCTCGACAAGACCGCGATCATCCATTGCCCGATCGGGAAAAAATCTTTCGGGAAGGACAAGATCATCGAAAACTTTACGGCATTGATGGATGCGATCATCAAGGCAAAGCCCGCTGCGGCGAAGGGACAGTACCTCAAGAGCGTTTCGCTCACGAGCACGATGGGTCCCGGCGTAAAGGTCAATTACAGCAGATTGTAACACTGTGGGCAAATTTTCGCGCAAAACCGCTTGACGGCAACACGCGGAAAGAGTATAATCAAAAACGTAAATGTCTGTGCCGCAGAAAACGGGTGCCGCGTTCGGCTCAATTTCCCGTCGAGGCTCGGAAACGATTTTCGCATATGGGAAAATTCGGCTCCGTGCCCTGTGGCGCGGAGCTTTATTTCGGGCGCGCAAGCGCCTTTCGGAGGTAATCATGTCGACAAATCTTCAAGCAAAGAAAGCGGTCGTCGAAGAGATCAAGGAAAAGATCCGGGCGAGCAAGTCCGTGCTCCTTGTCCACTACGAGAAAGTGACCGTGGCGGAAGTTACCGATCTTCGCAACCGATTCCGTGCGGCATCCGGCGAGTATAAGGTATATAAGAATACCCTCGTCAGGAAGGCATTCGAGGAATTGGGCGTGAACGATTTCGATAACGACCTCAACGGCGCGACGGCGTTCGTGTTCAGCCCGGACGAGACGAGCGGATGCTCGATTCTCGCCAAGGCGATCAAGGAAGCGCCTGCGCTGGAGAGCAAGCTCGTCCCCAAGAGCGCCTATGTGAGCGGTGCCTATGTGGATGCGGAAGGGGTCAAGAAACTCGCGGCGATCCCGTCGAGAGAGGTATTGATCGCAAAGATGCTCGGGTGCCTGCAGGCTCCCATCGCGAATTTTGCGTATGTTTTGAGCGCAATCGCAAAAATCAAAGAATCAGCTTAAAAAACGGAGGAATGGAAAATGGACGTTCAGAAATTGATCGAAGAAGTGAAGGCGATGACGGTTGTGGAACTCAACGACCTTGTCAAAGCGCTCGAAGAGGAATTTGGCGTGAGTGCGGCGGCTCCCGTTGCTGCGGCAGGTGCGGCAGGTGCGGCGGAGGCTGCTCCCGCAGAAGAGGAAAAGACGGAGTTCAACATCGTCCTCAAGGACATCGGTGCGAACAAGATCGCGGTCATCAAGGCAGTGCGCGAATTCACCGGTCTCGGGCTTGCGGAAGCGAAAAAGGCTGTCGAGACCATGGGCGTGCTCAAAGAGGCGGTGCCCAAGGCAGATGCAGAAGCCGCTCTTGCAAAGCTCAAGGAAGCGGGCGCGACCGCAGTGCTGGAGTAAATTGGAAGGAAAGGAAAAATCCCGCGACGGCGGGATTTTTTCTTTGCCCAATGTTGTATATTTTTTGAATAATTGGTTCGTTTATACAAAAAACAGCTTTCTTTTTCGAAAAGTTTTGTTTTTGTGTATGAATTGTTTTGACAAAAGCGGGCGGAAGGTGTATAATCACAGAAAGTACATTCCGAGGCCGATCGGCATGCTGCGCCCTTCCGATACGGAGGAACGGGATTGTGATCGGAAAAAAATGAAATGGAGAACAAAGGAACGGTATGAAAAGAATTGCAAAAATCGCGGTCATTTTGATGATGACGATTGCGGCGGTCCTGACGATCACCGCATGCAACAATGTGACCGCCGTCGCGATCGATGAGTCAAATCTGCCGCGCGACACCTATGTTCAGGGTCAGGAGCTGGACCTGAGCCAAGGCACTTTGCTGGTGACCCGCAAGGACGAGACGGAGACGGTCTCTCTCGATTCGGAGGGGGTAACGGTGTCCGGATACGACAAAGATACGCTCGGAACGCAGACCGTTACCGTCGAATACGGCGGACAGACGGCGACGTTCGACGTGACCGTCTATACGCGGGTGACGGCGGAAAATTACACTTCGGATTATCTGGTCGGGGAGTCCTTTGATACGTCGAAGGGAAGGATCCGCATCGTCAACGACGACGGTTCTTATTTTACGGCGCAACTGAGCGATTCCACGGTGACGCTGGAGAACTTTGATTCGTCTTCTGCCGCGACCGGACGGATGGTCACCGTGCAGTACAACTCGGGGAGCGTCAGTTATACGGGTCAGTTCCCCGTCAACATCTACGCGATCGACGAGACGGACTTTCACGGACCGAGCAAGCGCGCTTATCAAAGCCATGAGACGGAACTCGACATCTCGGGCTGTTATCTCGCTCTGTCCGGAAACGGCGGAAAGCTGACGCGTTATGTCGGCGAAGACGAGATCACGGAAGAGATGATCAGCGGATTCGATCCGAGCGCCGCAACGGAAGCGAATCGGGAGACCCCGCTTGTTCAGACGGTTACGATCACTTACAGCGGAGTTTCTTACGAATATCAGATTCAGGTTACATACAGCGACGTGACGCAGATTTTGCACAACGTCGAAACGCTTTCGGCGATCGACTGGTCGGGCAGCGAGCTTCCCGTCGTGACGCAGGAACAGGGCGAGCTCGCGCGCGAAACGGTCGATCTCTATGCGGGATTGGATACCGAAGAGCGCACATACATCTCTGCCGAAGCGGTAAGCGATTTCGTACGGACCGCGGCGGTGTACGGGCTCGGGCAGTGGGCTGCGCTCGTCGAGGAATATGAGAATACCTTTTCCGTGACGGGCGGAACGATGATGTTCACCTGCACGAGCTACGAGGCGGTGAAAGCAGACTATGAAAAGCTGGCTCAGGAGGACAATGCGTTTGTTGCGCTCTCCGAGTGGCTTGTTTCTCTGCGCGATGAATATGCGACGACCGTGATGCAGGGGGAGACGACGCTGGAAGACTATCTCTCCGACGTATACGATCCCGTCAATTTCAGCGTTGTGCTGGATCAGATCGATTACATGCTCCGTCTTTACGCTACGCTGGAGCCCGTCCCCGCCGACTGGACGGCAGAGGGGCTGAGCGCTTACGATACGGCGATCGAAAGTGCGTTGGAAATGATTACTTCAGGCGCTTATGCGAACAACCGGACGTCGGCGTTCCGCGGCATGCATTCGGTCGTCTCTTCCTGGAGAGCGAACGACGATTTCTTTGAGATCCTTTATCGCTATTATTACCTGACGGACAACGAAGAGGCGATCGCTTCTTTGCAGAACATCTATCTGCCCGGTTCGCTGCAGGATCTGTACGTTTCCCTGATCAACGCCATGACGGAAATTTCGTATATGGGCAGTCTTGCAAGGGTGGATTCGACATATTTCATGTACTATTACAACAACGCACGGGAGATCGCGGCGGCGGTTTCCGGCGGCGAGGATGAGATGTATGCCGATTTCTATGAGACGCTGACCTTCGACGGGTTGCTCACGATCGGCGGAGAAGCCGCTTCCGTGCCTTTTGCCACAGTCTTCCGCTATCTTGATACGATGAAGGGGACTTCCGGCTTCGGGTTCCCCTACGGCGGGTATTATTACAACTCGGGCGCAATGCTTGGCGAGGCGCAATTCAAGGCGATCTGGTCTCAGTATCTTGCGGTCATGAAACACTTCATCGAAGACGCGGATTATATGAAGAGCCAAGAGTATGCGCAGGAGATCGAGGGGCTGTTTGCGGCGTTTGTCGACCTTGCGCCGACCGCGCAGTATGCCTTCCTCAAGTCGATGAATGTGGTCTATGCGCTCGGAATTCCCAAATATGCGCTGGATTGTTCGAGCGCCGTCTATACGATTTTTGCGGGCTGGATTTCGACTTATTATGAGAGTGTGATTCCGGAGGCTTCCGTCACCGTATTCCGTAATCTGTTGCTTGCGCTCGAAGATTTCGCGCGCTACCGTGTTTCGAGCGGCGAGACTGCGACGTCGGCGATCGATGCGTTTAAGGAACACCTTGCTTTGGCAAAGACCGCATACGAGACGCTTTCTGCAGAGGACAGGGCGACGTTCGACCAGTATCTGGGCGGGTTCTATAGCAAATATACGGAAATCGGAGCAAAGTACGTGGAGTCGGGCACAGTGACCGATCTCGGCGATTGGGCGGATGATTTCAAGGCGCTCGGGCAGGCGATCTCGCAGGTGAACGTCGCATACGTGCTGATCAATACGTATAAACTGCAGACCTACGCCGCGCTTATTTCCGCCTTTGAGGAAGCGAAGAGCATATCGGCATATATTCTCGAGAATGCTCCCGCGGAGATCGTGAAGGCGTACTATTATGAAAAATATGAGGTGTTCAAAGACACCGACTGGTCGATGGATTCGGCGTTCTACTATGCACGCAATCAGTATGCGGCCTATATGACCGGCCTTTCCATCACCAAGAGCTCCGTAACGTATACGTTGTGGGAACTCTATGAGGGCACGGCGCTGCCCGAGTTCATGAGCAAGGCGAATTATGCCATCTGGGCATATGTGTATGGCACATATACCTCCCTGTTCGAGAACGTGCCCGAATACAACGACGCGCAGAAGGCGATCGCCATGATGAACGACTTCCTTCAGCTGAGCGACGATGAAAAAGTGCTGTTCAGTGTGATTGGCGGTCTGGAGATGTATCACGGCGGATTGAATGAGATTTTGTCCGAGACGATGACGGCATCCGCGGCGGCGGCACTGAAACTTCTGACGGCGGCGGAAACGGCGTATGTGAATTACATCAAAAGTCCGACCGGAAGCAATTCCAGCGGCGCGTCCTATGAGATGCTGTTCAAGCTGGCGATGGATCAGATGACGGCGGCCTACAAGGCGCTTTCGGGAGCGGATCTGGAGTCCTTCAATGCGGTCGCTTCCGTATACGAATACTATGCGAAGGCATACGAGGCGCTCAATCAGCCGACTGAAGACTGACTAAGAACGGAAAAATACAGATCCCGCGGATTGTCGCGGGATCTGTTTGTTTCTGCTCCATTTGGGAAATTTCACAGGATTTTAAGGAAAAGCGCTTGACGGATAGGAAAATTACGGGTAAAATAAAGGAGAAACAAGGAGGTTTATCCGTGAAAAAGATTCACCGTTTCTTTTCGGTCGTGTCGGCGACGATCCTTTCTGCGGCGGCGCTGGTCGCGTTTGCCGCGTGCGATACCGACTCTCCGGAGATCACCATCACATACACCTTTTTAGGCAAAGATTACGAAGTGGATTATACGCTTTCCCGCAAAGGTTCGCCGCAGACGGTGCAGCATTTTATCGAGTTGGCGGATGCCGGCTATTACGACGGAACTTGCATCCACGACTATCAGTCGAGCGGATTTTTCCTCTACGGGGGCGCTTATGTCTATGACGAGAGTACGGGCGAGATCGTCGAGAAAGACTATCTGAGCGAAGTCCGCCGTCTGGAGAGCGAGGGAAATTCCTTTACGCAGACGGTCTTTGCGGAGACGGCTCCCGGCGAGTATGAGGGACTTTATACCGTGCACGGAGAGTTCAGCAAAAACGGCGTGGAACCGAATACCAAGACGCTTTCCCATACGCAGGGCGCGCTTGTCATGTACTATACGGACAAGGGGAGCTTTTCGGGCAGGGTGCGCACGGTGCGCGCGGACGGCGGCGACAACAACGAGGGCGACGCGCTGCAGGACGGCGACTATTACAAATATAATTGCGCGACCTCCATGTTCTACACCTTTACGGGTTCGGGAACACGGACCGAGCTCGACGAGAAGTACAGCGTCTTCGGTACGACGAGCGACTATTCTCAGATGCAGGAACTTCTGGACGCGATCAACGATTATATCGACACGCTGACAGAGGAGTCGGATTTCTATAAAGAGACGAAAGTGTACGTCAACGAGTACGATTATTTTGAGCAAGTTGTCAATGACAGAATTTCCGCGACTTACAATGTACCCGTCGAACCCATCGTCATCAAATCCGTCGTAGTGAACAAATACTGAGATCTTTCGGAAAAAGCAGGGCGTGCCCTGCTTTTTTTATCGGAAAACCCGCGGATCGTTCGCGGCTCAGGCGGGTTTTTTCCGCGAAGAAGGGAATGAAGAGCGGGGAAGATAAGGCAAAAAGAGAAAACAGAGCGGAAGAGAATCAGGAAATTGCAAGAAAAGCGGAACAACCGTTGACACAGCACGACAGACATGGGAGAAACCCGCGGATGAGGGCAAGGGGAAGCGCCGCGCGGCCGAGGGGCGTTTCGTACGGCTCGCACGCGCAGGCAACACGAGGCTGACTGTCTGAAAATGAAACACCACGCACTTTGCGCGTGGATGTTTTTTTAACAAAGAAAGCTCTTTCGTCCGCCGGACGGAAAAAAGGAGCGGGGAAATCAGCCTTTTGCGGTTCGATGCGCGCGGCAGTCGGCCGCCGCCGAGCGCACGGGCGAACACAGAGGCGTGCAATGGCGTGCAATTCAGAGAGCGGGCGGGATGTCCTCTTCGAGGGGAAGGATGTTGGAGATTTTTCCCTCTGTTTGTTCGATCCGAAAATAACGCACGTCGAAGATCCGTTCTTTTCGGCGGTAGACAAGTCCCGCCACGTCGGGAGCATCGGTGAGAACGACGGAAAGAAAGTCTCCGAGAAAATCCCGCAGGGAGTCTGCCTTTTCCCGCAGCGGCTCCGAAAGATATTCCCCGCAGTCTGCGCCGATCAATACGCTCTCGAAAAGTGCGAGGGCGAGCGTTGTTTCCGTCACTTCCCGCGCTGCGCGGATGGAACAGGAAAGAAGGACGCCGTCCTGCCAGGTGCAGCGCGCGGTATGACCGCGGCTGTCTCGGAAATCGATTTCCCCTTCGAGCGGTTCCCCCTCGGAGAGAATTCTTCCTTCGGAGAGGAGCAGAATTTTTCCCGCACGGTCCACAAGGGCGAAGGCATCGGCGCCTTTGAGCAGGAAATGGTTTCCGTGCGCGGTAAAAGAGGCGTCCTCGAAGGCGTCGGGCAAGGGGACGAGGAAAAAGCCCTTTTCTGTCTCGAGATTGAGCTGGACTTTTCCCTGTACGGTCAGCGTAAGCAGTGCGCCGCCGATCCGTTCTTGCCGTACGATCCGCAGACTCTGATCGGCACGCACAAACTCGCAGGCATATACGGCGACGGCGTCCCCGGAAAAATACAGGCGGATGTGCGGCGGCGGATCGAGCAGAAATTTCTCGTCCAGACGAAAGCGGACGGGCAGAAAGTCTTCGCGCGGAGCGATCTCGAAGAATACGCCGTCGGAGGGACAGATCTCCGCGCTGCGGCAGAATCCGTCGATCATGCCGAGCAGAACGCCGCCCGCAGTCAGCGAACATTCGCGTTCTGCCAAAAAAACAATTCTCATGGTGAATTAGATGCATAAACGGATAAAATTATGTCAACAATTTTGCCGAAGAGAGGAGGTAATCTATGAATAAGATCAACGGATATACCGAAGAAGAGGCGACAGGGCTCATTCAATATATCTGCACGGGCCGGGACGCAGGCAAGACACTTTCTTATCTCTTTGAAGCGTACGGCAGAGAGCACAGTCGGGCAAAGGGAAGCGTGCGCAACTACTATTACGCCCTTCTCAAATCACGCGGAGATGATCGCGTGGATAAACTGCTCGAAGGGAAGGAGCTGCGGGCGGGAACCATCCGCCCCTTTACGGAGGAGGAGACAGACGAGCTGATCCGAAAGATTTTGCTCGAAAAACAGCGGGGCTGTTCGGTGCGCCGCGCGATCGTCAATCTGGCAAACGGAGACGAAAAGCTCATGCTGAGGATGCAGAACAAATACCGCAACCTGCTTAAAAAGCAGCCCGAGCGCATCGCCCGCATCGCACAGGATCTGGGATTTCCCGCGGAGGCGGACTTTTTGCAAAAAAAGATCGAGCGGGAGATCGACGCCCTCTACTCCCGTATCGCCCTCGATCTGCGGAGGGAGAACGAATTTCTCCGCGCAGAGCTGGAAAAATTACGCAGGGAAAAGAAGGCATAACGTTCGGATTTTTTCACAAAATGAGGATGACGGGAAGCGAAAATTTCGCGCCCGTCGGGAGGAATCATGGAAAAAATGTTTTGTCTCGGACTGGTCTTCGGCGCGGTCGGCGGCGCACTGCTCGTCGCCAACAGTTACAAGATGCGGTCGCTCGTCAAAAAGAGCCAGGCGGAATTTATCGACAAGGTCAACGAGATGGTAGACGAACGGCTTGCCGAACCGAAGACGGCGCAAGAAGATCAGACCGAAAAGAAGAATCGCGGGAAGTGAGAAAAGCGCGGCGGTTTTGCCGCGTTTTTCCTTTTTTCGTCCAAATTTGACGAAGGAATTCCTTTACATCTCATTTCAAATATGATAAAATGCGGGTATGTATTCCAGGATCATCGCATTTGACATCGGAGACCGACGAATCGGCGTTGCGGTCAGCGATCCCTTCAATGAGTACGCGATCCCGGGGAAAACTTATTTCCGGACGGGAGATTTTGAGGCGGACGTACGGGCGGTCGCCCGCATCGCGGAGGAAGAGGGCGCGGGACGCATTGTCTGCGGACTTCCCTGCAATACGGACGGGAGCGCAAGCGCACAGACCCGCAAGACCGAACGGTTCATTGCCGCACTGAAGGAGACGACGGCATTGCCCGTTTTTTCCGAGGATGAGCGCTATACGACGCGGGAAGCGCGCCGCGATCTCGTCGCGGCAGGAGTCGATACGAAAAGAGACCGGGCGAAGAAGGCGGTCGACAGTCTCGCCGCGGCATACATTCTGGAGGGATATCTCGCAAAGGCGGGAAAAGGAGAAAAAGAAATGAACATGAAGGAAGAATACAACGATTACGACGACGATAACGTCGTGGAGCTTGTAGACGAGGACGGAAATACTCTCCGCTACGAACATGTCGGTACGATAGAGTACAAGGGAGAGTGGTATTGCTTTTTTACTCCGGAGCGGACGGAGGAGTCCGAGGAAGAAGACGAGGAGGAGGTTGTGGCCTTTCACCTCGTCGGGAAGGAGGAGGACGAGCGGCTGGAAACCATCGAAGACGACGCCCTGCTCGACGAGGTCTTTGCGGAGTTCTGCAATCAATACGGCGACAGCGAAGACGCCGACGAGGCTGCGGCGCTTGAGCCGGAGGAGGAGAACTGATTTTTCCGAAAAAAGAATTGTATTTTTCACAAAAGAAGCTTGACAGGCTTCTTTTTTTGTGCTATATTCTTATTGAGAACAAATCTTGTTAATGAGGTCGGATGGTGCAGATACGCAATACGTTGCAGAAAAAAACGATTTACGGAGCACTTTGCGCGCTCGATCATCCTTCGGCGACGGAGGTGTACGAGTATGTGCATGAGAGAAACGCTTCGATCAGCCGCGGCACGGTGTTCCGTGTGCTCGGAAACTTCGCGAGGGAAGGGCGAGCGATGCGCCTGCAGTTTTGCGACGGCGACATCCGCTACGATTTCCGCACCAATCCGCACGCACACGCCTGCTGCCGGGTATGCGGAGCGATCCGCGACGTGCCGCTCTCGCCCGAATTTGTCTCTTTCGGAGAAGGGGCAGACGGGTTTTTCATCGAGAGCGCGGAAGTGGACTTGATCGGCGTCTGCGCGGAATGCCGCGGACGCGAAAAAGAAAATAAAAAGAGGAACGGAGGATTATAACATGAAAGAACTCAAGGGCACTCAGACAGAGAAAAATCTCATCGCGGCGTTTGCGGGCGAGAGCGAGGCGACGAACAAGTACGCATATTATGCGTCCAAAGCCAAGAAAGAAGGATACAATCAGATTTCGGCGATCTTTACGGAGACGTCGGGCAACGAACGCGAACATGCGAAACTGTGGTTCAAACTCATCGCCGGCATCGGAACGACGGAGGAAAATCTGAAGGCGGCGGCGGCGGGCGAAAATTACGAGCATGCGTCGATGTATCCCGAGTTTGCGAAAGTTGCGCGCGAAGAGGGATTCGAGGAGATCGCGGGCATGTTCGAGCGGGTCGCCGAAGTGGAGAAGGAGCACGAGGCGCGCTATCTTGCTTTGCTGAAGAATATCGAGGAAGGAAGGGTATTCCTTCGTGACGGCGAGGTCTATTGGCAGTGCCTCAACTGCGGCGCGATCATCAAGGCGAGCGAAGCACCCGAGGTCTGCCCCGTCTGTGCGCATCCGCAGGCATATTTCCAGCTCAAGCCCGAAAACTATTGAGAGCGGTTTGAACGGCGTCCGATTTCGGACGCCGTTTTTTTGTATAACGAAATTCTGAATTGTCCGCAGGGGTCAGCTTTGCCGATAGAGGAAAAAGGAGAAGAGAGGGAATCACCGCAAGGCAAAAAAGAGAGGAAACAACCTGACCGAAGAAAAGACAGAAAGAAAAAGAAGCAAGCAGGAAAGGAGCAAAACAATCGGCGAAGAAGATACGCAAAAAAGAGGCCCGATGAAAGATGACAGGCAACAATCGCTTGAGCGGCAGACCGTTGCAGGGGCTCCTGTGCGCTGCCGGCAATCAGGGACAGCAATCTGAAATCGAAAACCATCGGCGAAAGCGGCGGTCGTTTGTTCTTTCCGCGGACCACCGTTCTTGACAGCGCCGCGCGGAACGTGTATAATGATAGCCGATACCGTGACAAACGGCGGAAGGGGAGGGCATATGAAAAAGTTTTTGGGAGCAGGTCTGATCGGCGCACTGGCAGTTTTGCTCTGCTGTGCGGCGTGCGGAGAACATACGCATCTCTACGGCGAATGGGAGACGGCGACGCCCGCGACTTGTACGGAGGCGGGCAAAGAGCGCAGGGTCTGTTCGGAGTGCGGCGAAGAGGAGACGCGGCGGATCGCTCCGGCGGGGCATCGGTCGGACGAGAGCGGATATTGTACCGTCTGCGGCCTGTATTCCGCCGTCACGAAAGGACTTTCCTATACGCTTGTCAGGAACAACGGTGCCTACGAGGTGAGCGGGATGGGGACGGTGACAGACAGGGATATCGTCGTCCCCTATTTTTATAACGGGTTGGTTGTGACGGGAATCGGAGACCGTGCTTTCTACGGCTGCGATTTTATCGAAAGGGTCTCTCTTCCGGGCGGCGTGACGCACATCGGAAGGAATGTGTTTTATGGCTGTACCGCCCTGACGCGCTTGGAGATTGCGGAATCCGATCCCGTCTATTTTTCTGCGGGAAACTGCCTGATCGAACGGGCAGGCGGCACGCTGGTTGCAGGGTGCGGCGGCAGCGTGATTCCGTCGGACGGCAGCGTGACGGGGATCGGGGAGAATGCGTTTGCCGGCGCGCATGCGCTGAAGAGCGTCTCCCTTCCCGAGGGTGTGACGGAGATCGGTTCGCGTGCGTTTCTTGCCTGCCATGCACTGACGGCGGTTCGGATTCCCGGCAGCGTAAAGAAGCTCGGAGACTGGGCATTCGACGGCTGCATTTCGCTTGCGAGCGTGACGTTCGGACAGGGAACGGAGAAGATCGGGGAATATGCCTTTTACGGCTGCAATGCTCTGACGGAACTTTCCCTTCCCGAAGGACTTACGGAAATCGGAATCGGTGCGTTCAATTGGTGTGTCGCTCTTGCGCGGGTAGAGATCCCCGCAAGCATGACCGCGATCGGCGCATATGCGTTTTATGAATGCAACGCGCTTTCGGAGGCGGTCTTCCGCGCCCCGGGCGGGTGGCAGGCGTTTGCGCGGGAGAGTGCCGCGGGGACTGCTCTTTCGGAGAGCGAACTTTCCGATCCCGCACAAGCGGCGTCCTGTCTTACAACGGCCTATTTCCACTGCGATTGGAAGCGCGGCTGAGTTTTTGAGATTCCGAAAATCAAGGACAACACATTGTGAGAGAAAGGGAAGCGGTGCAATCGGTTCTCTTTCTTTTTTTCTTTCAGCAAAAAATCGGCAAGCCGTGTCATAATTGTCTATTACATTCTTGACTTTTGTCATGAAAAGAAGTACAATAAAATACGGTCATGCAAAAAAGAGGAGCATGGCACGTCATTGCACAGAGGAAACAAAATGAAAAAATGGTGGCTTTTGGCGGCTGCTTTGGTTTTCTGCGGATTTGGGCTTTCGGCTTGCAAGGAGGAGGTCCCTCTTGAGACGCCCGGCGCATCCACGACTCTTTCGACGAACAAGAGCCCGCTCGAACTGGACGCGTACAGTGTGGCATATGCCTTTCTGCAGAAGCAGACGGAGCTGACGAGCTATGAGATCAGGACAGAGGGCACGACGGTTGCAAACTCCGCCGTCTCTTATACGCAGCAGATCGAAAATCTGGAGATCAAACACGGCGATGAATATTACCAGGCGGCAAATTCTTCTTCCGCCCTCGTGAAGATGGTGCATCAGTCTTTTACGAAGGGGGAGATGGTCGCCTATCGCAATGCCGCAAGCGGGGAGATCGCTTCGGCGACGCGGGAGGATTATAAGGAAATCTACGGCATCACGCCCGACGATGTGGGGTTGGGCGGGTATGTTGTCAACAGCGAGACCCTTCGTTATGCGGAGCGGGTGGAGGGCGAATCGCTCACTTACCGCTTCGTGCTCGACGGAGAAAAGGCGGGGATCAATGCCAAAAAGCAGATGAAAGAATTCGGGTCGCTCAAAAGCTATCCGACCTTTTCCTCGCTTGAATTGCTCCTCACGATCGAAGAAGACTGGACGCCCGTTTCGCTCGTCACGAAGGCGACCTATGACATCGAGGTCGCCGTCCTGGGGAAGACGGCCTGCACGCAGTCGATCACGGCGACGTATTCCGCCGTCAATGCCGAAGTGAGCATTCCCGATTCCGAGGCGTTTAATGCGGCGATCGGAAGTACGCCTTCCGAGGTGCTGCCGGGCGAGACGGAAATGTCTCCGCTCATGCAGGTCGCGGAAGCCTTCGGGCAAAAGTACGACGAAGAGGAGGGGCTCGGGCTCAACGTCGCCCTTTCTCTGAACGCCTACGGCGAACCGATCTTGCTGGAAGGGACGCTTCAGGTGAAATTTGACGAAACGGCGGCGGAGACAGGGCTGTTTCGCGCGCTTGAATTCCGTCTGGAGCTTCCGCTTGCGCCGCTCGGCATTCCGCAGGGAATCGGGGCGGATCTTCTGGTCGTACGCACCGCGGGCGGAGAACTGCTTCTTTCGCTGGGAGACGACGGCGGCGCGGGCGCGCTCTGCTATGCGGTCGGCATGGAGGAGATGCTCGCTTCGTTCGATCAGCTTGCGGGGGAAGGAGACGCAGAAGCACTTCTCTCGGTTCTCGAAAATGCGCTTTCGATTCAGCAGACGGAGAACGGATACCTGCTCTCGTTAAAGCCGGTTTCGCTTGCGCTGATCAATACGGGCTATCAGATTTTGCTCAACCGCGCGGAGGCGGCGACGGAGGACGCCGGGTTGGTGCGCGCATTGCTGGACACACAGTTCACGGCAATCGAGTTTGCGGTGGAGTGCGACGCAGACGGAGCGGCGGAGGGAATCGCCGTGTATGCCGACGGCATGTACCGCGGCACGTTCGGGAACTCTGCGACCGCAAACCTGCTGCGTTCTGCCGCTGCGCTGACGTCGCTCGATTACGGGACGGGCGCGGCGCTGAGCGCCGAACTGGATCCCGGGATCCTTTCGGATGAGAACGCAGGCTGGAAGTTGCTGACGGGAGGCTTCTCCGCAAAGATCTATATTCAGTGCGAAGCGAAGAAGTTGGTTTCCGATCCCCTCGGAGCGCTCCGTTTCCGCGCAGATATCGACTGCGGGAATATGGCTCCCATTTCACAGCTTTTGCAGTTTGCGGGCGGAATGCTTCCCGCCGATCTTGATCTGGACATGCTCAAAGACATTGCGTCACTGTCCGTCTACTGCGTGGGGGACGGGACGATTCGTCTTGCCGTGTTCAATACCTTCGGGATTGTGACGTGGTCGAAGCAGGTCGAGCAAACCGACCTTATGTTCGCGCTTCTGAGGGGCGGAACGGAGCAGAAAGAGGAAGAGCAGGGGCAACCGCTCTCGGTCTTTGGGGTATATGCCTTGCTGGAGAACGCGTTTGCGACCGAAAAAACGGAGGACGGCGCGGAGCTGACTCTTCGCCCGGAGTACGTCGCGCTTCTTTCCGAACGATACATCGCCTTTGTCGATGAACTCGTCGCTTCGCTGGCGGCGTCGGCGGGAGAGATGGGGGTGCTGGTCAAGACCTTCGTGCCGCTCATGCTCGGCGCGATGATCGACGGGATGAGCATTCGCATCGAGGAGCAGGACGGGGAGCTGAAGAACGTTTCGCTTCTCGTGACGGGGCAGAAGCTGGTTTCAAACGCGGACGGGACCCGAACGGGCGACGGGACTTCCTTTCCGCTGCTCTCGGTCTCGCTGACGGCAGAGGGAGAGATGCCGGAGGGCGAGCTGGACGGAGACGCGGAGCAGGTTGCGGCGATCGCCGCGAATCAGGCGGCGGCGGAGGAGTTCTGCGCAAGGGTCGACGATGCCGCCGAACTGCTCTGGCTGGACGAACAGGACGCATTCCTGTCCTATCTTTCCCGTCTCGAGCGGGAGTACGACGGGCTCACCGACGCACAAAAAGCGTTCGTGAGGAATTACGATCGGATCGGAACGCTGAAACTGCTCTATGCGCAGCTCAAGCACGCGGCGGAGGAATTCTTGCAGTATTTTGACGGGACGGCGCTTCGCGCGCTCACGGAAGAGGAGTGGACGGCGATCAACCGCCTCTACGACGAGGGCGGCACTGTCTCCGGAGCGACGGGCGAGGAGGTCTCTTATCCGGCAATCGGAGCCTGTTCCGCTTCGCTCGAGTATATCGGGGAGGAGAGAGTCGCCTCTTACCGGGAGGCGCGGGCGGCGCACGAAGGGAACGTCTGAGTCTCTCTCGGCGGCGCAGGCACAAAAAACCGACGAAAAACCGCCCCCGAAAGAACGGGAGGCGGTTTTTTACGGCACAAACGCTTGCTTTTTCTCTGCGTTTATGGTATTCTTGACGATAAGACAACGCTGTGATGCGGAGCAGTAGCTTCGGAGATGTCCTGCAGAGAGTCCTCGGTCGGTGCGAGAGGACGGGCATGCCGGGGGGAACTCGCCGCGGAGCGGTTCGCCCGAACGCGCCGGAAGGCGCCGCGTAAGGCGGAACGGGGCCTCCGTTATCGGGCAGGGGAGCGGCGCTCTCCGTCAAAGGGGCGGGAATTTCCCGCAAGAAGAGTGGTACCGCGCATCAATGCGTCTCTTTCGTGGGGAAGGGACGCATTTTTATCTGAAAAAGAAAACGAGGTGAGAACATGGACGCAGGAAAGTATCGCAGACAATTTATTCTGCCGCCCGAACGCTGTATGGATTGGGCGGAACAGAGCGCGCTCACCCGCGCGCCCGTTTGGTGCAGCGTCGATCTGCGGGACGGGAACCAGGCGCTCGTCGAGCCGATGGATCTGAACACGAAACTGGAATTTTTCCGCCTGCTCGTCGAGATCGGCTTTCGGGAGATCGAGGTCGGATTTCCCGCCGCGAGCGACACGGAATTTGAATTTATCCGTGCGCTCATCGAGGGAGACCTGGTGCCTTCCGACGTGACGCTGCAGGTACTCACGCAGGCGCGGGAGCATATCATCCGCCGCACGTTCGAGGCGATCGAAGGGGCGGAAAACGTCATCGTGCACGTCTATAACTCGACCTCCGTCGCCCAGCGCGAGCAGGTGTTCGCAAAGAGCAAGGGGGAGATCCTCCGCATTGCGGAGGACGGGGCGCGCCTTCTGCGGGAGTTGACCGAACGGGCGGGGGCGGGCTATCGGTTCGAATATTCCCCCGAAAGTTTTACGGGGACAGAGCCCGAATACGCGCTCGAAGTCGTCGACGCGGTGCTCGACATATGGAAGCCGACGGCAGAGCGAAAGGCGGTCGTCAATCTGCCCGCTACGGTGGAAAATGCCATGCCGCATGTCTACGCGCAGCAGGTGGAATATCTGCATAAGCATTTGAAGTACAGAGAGAACGTCGTGCTCTCCCTGCATCCGCACAACGACCGCGGATGCGGCGTCGCGGCGGCGGAGTTCGGCTTGCTGGCAGGCGCGGATCGCGTGGAGGGGACGCTGTTCGGCAACGGAGAGCGCACGGGCAACTGCGATCTCGTCACGCTCGCCATGAATCTGTATTCGCAGGGCGTCGACCCCGGGCTGGATTTTTCAAATATGCCTTCGATCGCGGCGCGTTACCGCAAATTTACGGGGATGGAGATCTCGCCCCGTCAGCCCTATGCGGGAGAACTCGTCTTTGCCGCATTTTCGGGATCTCATCAGGACGCGATCGCCAAGGGGATGCGCTACCGTGCCGAACGGGAGACCGAAGACTGGACGGTGCCTTATCTCCCCATCGACCCTCGGGATGTCGGCAGGGAATACGATTCCGACGTCATTCGCATCAATTCACAGTCGGGGAAGGGCGGGGTCGGCTATGTTCTGGAACGCGCTTACGGACTCAAACTTCCCGCGCGCCTGCGCGAATGCATGAGCGCGATCGCAAAGCACGTCTCGGACGAGGAGCATCGGGAATTGCGCGCGGAGGACCTCTATCGCCTCTTTGAGACGCATTTTCTGCTTCCGCGCGGAAAGTTTTTTGTCGGAGAAGTGCATTACCGCCAGGAAAACGGAATCACCGCTTCGGTGGAGATTGTGGAGGGCGAGAAGCGGACCGTGGTCACCGCCGAGGGGAACGGACGGTTGGATGCGGTTTCGAACGCATTGAAGGCGCATTTCGGCATCGATTTTACGCTCGTCGGCTACGAACAGCATGCATTGAGCGACGGTTCGCAGGCACGGGCGATCTCCTATGTCGGTGCGGCGATGGACGGCAGGACGGATTGGGGGGCGGGCATTCATTCGGACATCATCCGTGCCTCCGTGAGCGCCCTCGTCTGCGCTCTCAACAATCTCTTTGCAACGCGGGAATAAATTCGGATTTTGCAGGAAGCGGACGTTACGTCCGCTTTTTTTGATGAACGACGTCCCGGAGGGGCGGGGGATTCAGAGACAGGCGTTTGCCGAGGGACAAAAGCGGGCGCAAAAAGCGACGAAGCAAAAAAACAAAAAGAAAACGAAACACAAAGGAAAGCAATGGGCGAAGGGGGATCGGCGCGAAAGAGGTCCGTTTACGGGAAGGAAGCGGCTGTTGCGCGGCGGCCCGGTTGTCATCTGTGCGGCTTGTGCGCCGCTGCGGCATCAGAACGATCGGCCTCGAACCGAAGAACCGTCGGCTGAGACGAAGAACGGTATTTTGCGGAACGCGGCGGCTTCGTTCGGCATAAGATGGAAATGACTGCGCTCGCGGACAAAACGCGGGCGGACGGAGTTTCACAAATGCAATGGTTCTCTTCTCAAAGTCCTGTGCTTCAGGCATTTTTCGCTTCGTTGTTCTTGTACTCTATGACTGCGTTCGGCGCGTCGTTCGTGTTTTTTTCAGGGAAAATCGGAAAAAAACCGCTCACCTTTCTCATGGGCGCCGCGGCGGGGATCATGATCGCGGCAAGTTTCTTTTCCCTGCTTCTGCCCGCGCTCGAATACGAGGGTGCAATCCCCGCCTTCGTCAAAGTGACGGTCGGGTTTCTGCTCGGCGGTGCGCTGATGATCGGTTCCGCGCTTTTTCTCTCGCGGGCGGAACGCAGTCCTTCCGAGGGAAGGCGGTCGCTCCTCTATTTTGCGGTGACGCTGCACAACATTCCCGAAGGGCTTGCCGTGGGCGTGGCGTTTGCGGAGTGCGCGGGCGGTTCGGTCATGCCTGCTCTTTTGCTCGCGTTCGGAGTCGCCGTGCAGAATTTCCCCGAAGGGATGTGCGTTGCGTTTCCCCTGCGGGCGGGAGGCATGAGTCCGAGGCGGAGTTTCCTGTTTGCGCAGGGGTCCGGGGCGGTGGAGATTCCCGCCTGCGCGCTCGGCGCGTTTGCGGCGGTCGTCATCGCGGGACTGCTTCCCTGGGCGCTTGCTTTTTCGGCGGGGGCCATGATCGCAGTCGTCTGCAGCGAACTCATTCCCGACTGTTTTTCTCAGAACAAGACGCTTGCGAGTGCGGGGGTGCTGTTCGGATTTTGTCTGATGATGCTGCTTGACACGGCCTTCGGCTGAGCCGCAGGGGGTATAAAAAGCACGCGGAACGGGGATACTGTTTCATATGGAACAGGAAAAAGACGCGGAAAACACGCAAAAGACGAAAAAAGAGGCGGGAAGAGCACGGCGGGGCACATCGGAGGGAACGGATCGCGCCGTCGCATTTCGCAAGAATGCCGTCATCGTCGGCGGATCCTCCGGGATCGGGCGGGAGACGGCTCTGCGGCTGGCTTCGCAGGGAATGCGCGTGTACAACATCTCCCGCACCCCTTTCCGAGGAGAGCGGGTGCATACGGTAACGGCAGACGCTTCTCAGGAGGGCGAGCTTGCGCGTGCGATCGCGGAAGTGGGCGAAGAAGCGGGCGCGGTGGATCTGCTGGTCTATTCCGCCGGATTTTCCATGGCTGCTCCGCTCGAATATGCAAAAAGCGGGGATTACCG
Source organism: uncultured Clostridia bacterium (assembly GCA_944372525.1). Lineage (GTDB taxonomy): Bacteria > Bacillota > Clostridia > Christensenellales > Borkfalkiaceae > Gallimonas. The sequence goes on along the minus strand of CALVZL010000021.1, from coordinate 35,736 downwards.
CTATTTGTTCGAAGTAAACTTTTTCGGGGCGGTGGAGGCGCTCCGCGCCTGTGCGCCCTATCTGCGGAAGCGCAGAGGGAGAGCGGTTCTGGTCGGTTCGGTCGGGGGAGAACTTCCCATTCCCTTCGACGGATTCTATTCCGCTTCCAAAGCCGCGCTGTGCATGCTTGCGCGGGAAGCGGACGTCGAGCTTCGTCCTTTCGGCGTTCGCGTGAGCGCGCTGCTGCCCGGCGGGACTTCGACGGGGTTCACGTACAGCCGCAAGATATACGGAGAGGAGGAGAGCCGGGCATATTCTCCCTCGGTGCGCAAGGCGTCGGCGGCGCTGGCAAATATCGAGCAGGGCGGCATGCCGCCGTCTCTCGTCGCGGAAGCGATCGTAAAACTTGCGGAAAAACGCAATCCCTCTCCCGTCTGCGTTGCGGGCGGGAAGAACCGCGTGGCGCGCTATCTGAGCAGAGCACTTCCCGAACGGGTCACCGATTGGGCGGTGCGCAGAAAATTCAACCAGGGCTGAGCGCGCAAACACGGCGCGCAGATTTCGGGCGCAACCCCCCTGCGAACGCTTGACTTCATCGGGCAAAGCGGGTATAATGAGAGCATGAGGACGGCGCCTAACGGTTTTACAGACTCCGCTTGCGGAAAGGGCGGATCCATTACAGAACTCGGCAACCATACGGGGACAGTTCTATTCTTGCGGGGATAGAGCCGTCCCGTTTAGTTTTTTATCGGAAGGAGGTGCGGATCTATGAAAAAAATCGGCGTGGTGATGGGAAGCGACAGCGATCTTCCCGTCGTAGAAAAGGCTTTGTCGGTATTCGAAGAATACGGAGTTCCCTTTGAAGTACATATTTATTCGGCGCACCGTACGCCCGAGCAGGCGAAGAACTTCGCGCTGCATGCGGCGGAAAACGGATTCGGGGCGATCATTGCGGCCGCGGGGAAGGCGGCGCATTTGGCGGGGGCGCTTGCGGCAAACACCGTGCTGCCCGTCATCGGCATTCCCGTCAAGGGATCTGCGCTCGACGGAATGGACGCACTGCTCTCCACCGTGCAGATGCCGGCGGGGATTCCCGTGGCGACGGTCGCGATCGACGGAGCGCAGAACGCGGCGCTGCTTGCGGTGGAGATTCTCGCGCTTTCGGATGCGGAACTGCAGACCAAACTGCTCTCCGCGCGCAGCAAAGCGGAGGCAAAGGTGTTGGAAAAGGACAAGGCGCTTGCCGAACAATACAACAGAAGATGATTGCAAGGAGATAAGATCATGGAAAAGGCCGTTCAGCTCTATGAAGGAAAAGCAAAGAAGGTTTACGCTACTGAGGATGAGACGCTCTGCATCGTCTCTTACAAAGACGACGCGACTGCGTTCAACGGACTCAAAAAGGGAACGATCGCGGGGAAAGGCGTTGTCAATAACCGCATGAGCAACATGCTGATGCAGATATTGGAACAAAAGGGAGTTCCCACACATTTTGTGAAAGAGTTGTCCGAGCGGGATACGTTGGTGAAAAAAGTCAAGATCGTTCCGCTCGAAGTGATCATCCGCAATGTCTCCGCGGGGTCTTTCGCCAAGCGGTACGGCGTGGAAGAGGGGATTGTGTTCGATGAGCCGACCATAGAATTTTCCTATAAATGCGACGCGCTCGACGACCCGCTCCTCAACAGTTATCATGCGCTTGCGCTCAAGCTTGCGACGAGGGAAGAGATCGCAACGATTGAGAAGTACGCGTTTAAGGTCAATGAGGTGCTCAAAGAGTACTTCCTCAAGCTCGGTGTGCGCCTCATCGACTTCAAGCTCGAGTTCGGCCGTCTTCCAGACGGAACGATCGTGCTCGCCGATGAGATCTCTCCCGACACCTGCCGTTTCTGGGATGCGAAGACGGGAGAAAAACTGGACAAGGACCGCTTCCGCCGCGACATGGGCGGCGTAGAGGACGCGTACAGAGAGATTTTTAAGCGGGTAACTGCCGGAGAGTGACATGACGGGACTTGTTCATGAAGAATGCGGCGTATTCGGTATCTTTGCGCCCAACAGCTGCGACGTTGCCTCGACGGCATATTATGCGCTCTTTGCGCTGCAGCATCGCGGGCAGGAATCCGCGGGCATCGTCGTCAACAACGACGGCGTGTTTTCCGTACATAAAGACGTCGGATTGGTCAACGATGTGTTTGACCGCGAGATCCTCGACAAGCTCGGAATAGGGAACATGGCAATCGGACATGTCCGCTACGGGACGACGGGTGCGAGCGGAAGAGAAAATGCACAGCCCATCGTCGTCAACCATCTCAAGGGCAACATGGCGCTTGCGCACAACGGAAATTTGGTCAACTCGTTTGAGTTGCGCTCGGAGCTGGAGAACGAGGGAAGCATCTTTCATACGACTTCGGACACCGAAGTCATCTCTTACATCATCACGAAAGAACGGGTGAAGTCCCGCTCCATCGAGCAGGCGGTGATCGCCGCGATGGACCGCATCAAAGGTGCATATTCTCTCGTGGTCATGTCGCCGAGCAAGCTGATTGTCGCGCGGGATCCGAACGGATTCCGGCCGCTGTGCTACGGCGTGCGGGAGGACGGATCGTACGTCGTTGCCTCGGAATCCTGTGCGCTTGATTCGGTGGGCGCGGAGAAGCTCCGCGAGGTCGATCCCGGAGAGGTCGTCGTGTTCTCTTCGGAGGGCGTAAAGAGTTATCGGGAGCACTGCGGGGCAGAAAAGCATTTCTGCGTGTTTGAGTATCTCTATTTCGCCCGTCCCGATTCGGTCATCGACGGTTGCTGTGTGCACGATGCACGGTTGCGCGCGGGCGCTTTTTTGGCGCAGAAATACAAGATCGACGCAGATATCGTCGTCGGTGTTCCCGATTCCGGATTGGACGCGGCGCTCGGCTATTCGCGCGTGTCCGGGATCCCGTATGGGATCGGATTCATCAAAAACAAATATATCGGGAGAACGTTTATCTCTCCCGCGCAGAAAACGAGAGAAGATCGGGTGAAGATCAAGCTCAACGTCGTCAAATCGGTGATTGCCGGAAAACGCGTGATTTTGGTCGACGACAGCATCGTCCGCGGCACGACAAGCGCGCGCATCGTGGGATTGCTGCGCGATGCGGGAGCGCGCGAAGTACACATGCTCTCTTCCGCGCCGCCCTTTCTCAATCCCTGTTATTACGGGACGGATATCGATTCGCGGGACAACCTCATCGCCTGCCATCATACGGTGGAGGAGATCGCAAAGATCATCGGCGTGGATTCGCTCGGGTACCTCGATCTAAACCACGCGAAGCTGCTTGCGGGCGGGGACGGGAAAGGGTTCTGTGCGGCGTGTTTCGACGGAGAATATCCGACGGAGATCCCGAGGCAGAGCAATAAAAACCGTTTCGAACGGCCGATCAGCGAAAACCCCAAGTTCCGAAAGAGAAGAACGGAGGAGTGAAGAGCATGGAAAAGAGTTATTCGGAGAGCTATAAGGCGGCGGGCGTCGACATTACTGCGGGATATCGTGCGGTCGAGTTGATGAAACGGCATATCGCGCGCACCATGACGGCGGAGAGCTCGGAGATCGGCGGGTTCGGCGGACTGTTCGCTCCCGATCTTTCGCAGTACCGCCACCCCGTGCTGGTCTCCGGAACGGACGGCGTGGGGACCAAGATCCGGATCGCGCAGCTCCTCGACCGGCACGATACGATCGGGATCGACTGCGTTGCCATGTGTGTGAACGATGTGATCTGCTGCGGCGCGAAACCGCTGTTTTTCCTCGATTACATCGCCTGCGGGAAAAACGTCCCCGAGAAGATCGCCGCGATCGTCGGCGGCGTGGCAGAGGGATGCGTCCGTGCGGGAAGCGCTCTGATCGGCGGAGAGACCGCCGAACATCCGGGCATGATGGCGGAGGAGGATTACGATCTGGCGGGTTTTTCGGTCGGGATCGTCGATCGGGACAAGGTCATCGACAAGCGCGCGGTGCGGGAAGGGGATGTTCTCGTCGCCCTTCCCTCGACGGGACTGCACAGCAACGGCTTTTCCCTTGTGCGCAAAGTATTTGACATCGAGCACTGCGATCTTGCCGCTCCCGTGGACGAGCTGGAAGGGGCGTCGCTCGGCGAGACGCTGCTCACGCCGACGGCGATCTATGTCAAGCCGATGCTCGCGCTCTTTGCGGAAGTGTCGGTCAAGGGAGTCTCGCACATTACGGGAGGAGGATTCTATGAAAATCTGCCTCGCGCCATTCCCGCCGGGCTGGGTGCGGAGATCGCGAAATCCGACGTAACAGTGCTTCCCGTCTTCCGTCTTCTTCAGAGACGGGGGAAGATTTCCGAACACGACATGTTCAACACCTTTAACATGGGGGTCGGCATGACGGTGACGGTAGAAAAAAAGGATGCGGACAGAGCGGTCCGTATTTTACGGAAACAGGGCGTCGAGGCGTATGTTCTCGGAAAAATCGTCGCAAGTGAAGACGGGGTGATCCTCCGATGAGCAAGATCCGCATAGCCGTGCTCTGTTCGGGCGGCGGCACCAATCTGCAGGCGATTCTGAATGCGGAGGAGGCGGGGCTGATTCCCCACGGAGAAGTGACGTTGGTCGTCTCCGATCATGCCGAAGCCTATGCGTTGAAGCGCGCCGCGCGCTACGGAATTGCGACGGCGGTCTGCGACAGGAAAGAATACCCCGAAGCGCGCGAGCGGGAGCGGGCGATCGCCCGCGTCATGAAGGAAAACGGGATCGAACTGATCGTGTTCGCGGGCTTTCTGAGCATTCTGAGCGCGGATTTCGTGAAGGAATATCCCCGCCGCATCCTCAACATTCACCCCTCGCTCATTCCGAGTTTTTGCGGGAAAGGATTTTACGGTCTGCGCGTTCACGAGGCGGTGCTTGCCCGCGGGGTAAAGGTGACGGGCGCCACGGTGCACTATGTGACCGAGGTCTGCGACGGAGGTCCGATTCTCGCGCAGAAAGCGGTGGAGGTGCGACAGGATGATACGCCCGAGATTTTGCAGAAGCGGGTCATGCGAGAGGCGGAATGGGTCATTCTGCCCGAAGCGGTGGAATGCGTCTGCAAACGGTTGGCGGAAGAGAAATGAGCCGCCTTCGGGCAGTACGCAGCGTACTGCCCGTTCCTATTTTTCAAAATCAAGGGAGGAATCTATGAAAAACATACCGAATATTCGGGAACGGCTTGCGGGCAATCCCTATGTGGGACGGGGCATCGTCGCGGGATTGTCGCAGGACGGAAAGAGGGCGGTCTTTGCTTACTTTATTATGGGAAGGAGCGAAAACAGCCGCAACCGCGTCTTTGTGGAAAAGGGAGAGGCGCTGTATACCGCGCCCTTTGACGAGAGCAAGGTCAAGGACCCCTCTCTCATCATTTATGCTCCCGTTCGGGTGGAAGGCGGCGACGTCATCGTGACCAACGGCGACCAAACGGACACGATCGCCGAATTTCTTCGCCGCGGCAAGGGATTCCGCTGTGCGCTTGCCACGCGGGAGTTTGAACCGGACGCGCCCAACTATACGCCGCGGATTTCTGCAATTTTGCATCTCAAGGGAGAGTTTTCCTACGAAATGTCCATTCTCAAGAGCGCGGACGGGAAGGGTTCGGGCTGCAACCGCTTTACGTTCAGCTATTTTCCTCTCCGCGGCACGGGACATTTTCTGCACACGTATGTGACGGACGGCAATCCGCTGCCCTCGTTTGAAGGGGAGCCGGAGCCGGTGGCCGTTCCCGACGACTTGCAGGCTTTTGCGCGGGAGATCTGGGACAATCTGAACGAAGACAACAGAATTTCTCTGTATTGCCGCGCGATCGATCTGGCGACGGGCGAACGGGAAAGCATACTCATCAATCGGTTCGGGAGGGAATGAAATGAACGAATTTTCTTTGAAATACGGCTGCAACCCCAATCAGAAACCCGCCCGCATTTTTATGGCGGACGGCAGCGACCTGCCCGTGGAAGTGCTCAACGGCAGGCCGGGCTACATCAATTTTCTGGACGCGTTCAACTCCTGGCAGCTCGTGAAAGAGCTGAAGGAGGCGACGGGCATGGCGTCGGCGACCAGTTTCAAGCATGTCTCGCCCACGTCCGCGGCAGTCGGAAGAAAGCTGCCCGAGGATCTCAAGCGTTCCTGTTTCGTCGAGGACATCGACGGGTTGGACGACTCGCCGCTTGCCTGCGCCTACGCGCGGGCGCGCGGAACAGATCGGATGTCCTCCTTCGGGGATTGGATCGCCCTGTCGGATGAGTGCGACGAGGTGACGGCGAGGATCATCGCCCGCGAAGTGTCCGACGGGATCATCGCGCCCGGCTATACGGCGGAAGCGCTCAGGATTCTCAGCGCAAAGCGCAAGGGCGGATACAACATCGTGAAGATGAATCCCGATTACCGCCCCGCGGAGATCGAGCGCAAGCAGGTGTTCGGGATCACCTTCGAACAGGGCCGCAACGCGTTTCGGATCGATCGGGAACTGCTCGGCAATATCGTAACGAAAAATCGCGAGCTGCCCGAAGACAAGGCAGTCGATCTCATCGTCTCTCTCATCACGCTCAAATACACGCAGAGCAATTCCGTGTGTTTCGCGGAAGACGGGCAGGCGATCGGCGTGGGCGCAGGGCAGCAGTCCCGCATTCATTGCACCCGTCTTGCGGCGCAGAAAGCGGATCTCTGGCATCTCAGAAGACACGAGAAAGTTCTTTCTCTTCAGTTTGCCGAAGGAGTCGGCAGGCCGGAAAAGAACAACATCATCGACTTGTATCTCTCGGACGACGAGGCGGAGGAGGTACTCGGGGAGGGCGTCTGGCGCAAGTATTTTGCGGTTCGGCCCGCGCCGTTTTCCAAAGAGGAAAAGAGAGCATATCTCGACACGCTGTCGGGTGTCTCGCTCGGGAGCGACGCGTTCTTCCCCTTCTCGGACAACATCGAACGCGCCTTTCGCAGCGGAGTGAGCTATGTGGCGCAACCCGGCGGGTCCGTCCGCGACGACCTCGTCATCGAGGCGGCGGATGCGCACGGCATGGTCATGTGTTTTACGGGCATGCGGCTCTTCCATCACTGATGAAAAACGGTCTCGGCGCGGACAGCGGCGATTAAGGAGTACGGAATATGAATATTTTGGTCGTCGGCGGCGGCGGAAGAGAGCACGCCGTCATTCAGGCATTGAGAAAGAGCGCCAAGGTCGAAACGATCTACGCGCTTCCCGGAAACGGGGGGATCGCAAAGGATGCGCTCTGTTTTCCCGTCAAGGCGAACGACGTGGCGGGAATCACCGCGTTTGCGAGAGAGCATCAAGTGGATTTTGCCGTCGTCACGCCGGACGATCCCCTTGTTCTGGGCTGTGTGGACGAGCTGGAAAAGCTGGGGATTCCCTGTTTCGGACCCGAGAAGAAGGCGGCGATCCTCGAGGGAAGCAAAGTTTTTTCCAAACAGCTCATGCGGAAATACGGCATTCCCACTGCGGCGAGCGAGACGTTTTCGGACGCGGAAGCCGCAAAAGCCTACCTCGCTTCCTGCCGCTATCCCGTTGTCGTCAAAGCGGACGGGCTTGCCTTGGGCAAGGGCGCGTTGATCGTGAACAATTATGCCGAGGCGAAGGATGCCGTCGAGCAGATCATGGTGAAAAAGGTGTTCGGAGCAAGCGGAGACCGCATTCTCGTCGAACAGTTCCTTACGGGTCCGGAAGTTTCGGTGCTTGCCTTTACGGACGGAACGACGGTCGTTCCGATGGTCTCTTCCATGGATCACAAGCGGGCGAAAGACGGCGACGGGGGGCTCAATACGGGCGGCATGGGAACGATCGCGCCCAATCCCTGTTATACGAAGGAGATCGCGGCGGAGTGCATGGAGAAAATCTTTCTGCCCACCGTGCGCGCGATGAACGCAGAGGGGCGGACTTTTCGCGGGTGCCTGTATTTCGGGCTGATGCTTACGCCCGACGGGCCCAAGGTCATCGAATACAACTGTCGGTTCGGCGATCCCGAGACGCAGGTGGTGCTTCCTCTGCTCAAGAGCGATCTGCTCGAGATCATGCTTGCCGTACGGGAAGGGAGACTTTCGGAGGTTCCGGTGGAGTTCTCCGACGGGGCGGCGTGCTGTGTCGTGCTGGCTTCCGAAGGCTATCCGGAGAAGTACGAGACGGGCTTTGAACTGACGCTTCCCCGGACCAAAGAAGGCGAATATCTCTATGTCGCGGGGGCGAAACAAGAAGGAGAAAAGCTGTTCACCGCGGGGGGACGGGTACTCGGCGCCGCTGCGACGGCAGACACGCTCGAAGAGGCGGTCATCCGCGCCTATGCTTTGGCGGCTCGGGTCAAATTCGGGAACGCTTATCTGCGCAAGGACATCGGCAAGCGCGCGCTTGCCGCGCTCGGACGGGAGTTCCCCGTCCTCTGATCGTACGCAGACCGGATAAGGAGACGGAAATGGTTTACAGGATCTATGTGGAGAAAAAAGAAGGGTTCGATTTGGAGGCAAGGCAGCTGCTCGGCGAGATAAGAGAATTTCTCGGGATCGCGGGGGCGGAACGTCTGCGCATCGTCAACCGATACGACGCGGAAGATATTTCCGAGGAGTTGTTCGACTCCTGCATCGGTACGGTGTTTTCTGAACCGCAGATGGACATTGCGACGCGGGAGACGGATTTTACGGGTGCGCAGATATTTGCGGCAGAATATTTGCCCGGGCAGTTCGATCAGCGCGCCGATTCCGCGGCGCAGTGCATTCAGCTCGTCTCGAAAGGAAATCGTCCGCTTGTGCGCACGGCAAAAATTTATGCGGTGTACGGAAAGGTATCCGAAGAGGAGCTGGAGCGGATCAAACGCTATGTGATCAACCCCGTCGAGAGCCGCGAGGCGAGTCTGGAACGGGCGGAGACATTAAAAATTTCTCATCCCGTACCCACGGAAGTGGAGACGCTGCACGGCTTCCGTCGGCTCGACAGGGCGGGGTTGGCGCGTTTTGTGGAGCAATACGCGCTTGCAATGGATGAAGACGACGCCGCGTTCTGCCGCAGCTATTTTGAAAAGGAGGGCAGGGATCCGACGCTTACGGAGATCCGCATGATCGATACCTATTGGTCCGATCACTGCCGCCATACGACCTTTCTAACGACGATCGACAAGGTGACGTTTTCCGATCCTCTTTTGCAGAGGACGTATGAAGAATATCTTGCCGCACGGGAAGAGATCGGCAGGACCAAGCCGATCAACCTCATGGACATCGGCACGCTTGCGGCGAAGGTCTTGAAGAAGAGAGGGCTTCTCGGCAAACTGGACGAGTCGGAGGAGATCAACGCCTGCACCGTGAAGATCGAGGCGGAGATCGACGGGAAAAAGGAGAACTGGCTGCTTCTGTTCAAAAATGAGACACACAATCATCCCACCGAGATCGAGCCGTTCGGCGGTGCTGCGACCTGCATCGGCGGCGCGATCCGCGATCCGCTCTCGGGCAGGAGCTATGTCTACGCCGCGATGCGCGTGACGGGCGCCGGCGATCCGCTCCGCTCCGTCCGCGAGACGAGGAAGGGGAAGCTGCCGCAGCGCAAGATCGTCACCACCGCGGCGGCGGGATATTCTTCCTACGGCAATCAGATCGGGCTGGCGACGGGACAGGTGGATGAGATCTATCATGAGGGATATGTTGCGAAGAGGCTGGAGATCGGCGCGGTGATCGCCGCGACGCCCGCGGAGAATGTGCGCCGCGAGACCCCTGCGCCCGGCGACGTCGTCATTCTGCTCGGCGGAAGGACGGGGAGAGACGGCTGCGGCGGCGCGACCGGGTCTTCAAAATCCCACACTCTGGAGTCGCTGACCCATTGCGGCGCGGAAGTGCAGAAGGGAAACGCGCCGGAGGAACGGAAGCTGCAGCGGCTCTTCCGCAACCGCGAGGCGATGCTGCTCGTCAAGCGGTGCAATGATTTCGGCGCAGGGGGTGTGTCCGTCGCGATCGGAGAGCTCGCGGACGGGCTGGACATCGATCTTAACGCCGTGCCGAAGAAATATGACGGATTGGACGGGACGGAACTCGCCATATCCGAATCGCAGGAACGCATGGCGGTTGTCGTCGAACGGCAGGACGCGGCGCGGTTTATCGAATTGGCGAACGAGGAAAACCTGGAGGCGACCGTCGTTGCGGAAGTGACGCAGGCGCCCCGCCTCGTCATGCGCTGGAACGGTAAGACGATCGTAGACGTCTCGCGGGAATTTCTCAATTCCAACGGGGCGGAAAAACACATCTGCGTGGAGGCGGCGCCCTGCGCGGATTATGCGAGACCGCTTCCCTCGGAATTTGCGGAGGGGTTCCGCGCGGTGGCGGGCGATCTCAACGTCTGCTCCAAGCGCGGGCTTTCGGAGCGGTTCGATTCGACCATCGGCGCGGGAACGGTGCTCATGCCCTTCGGCGGGAAAAATCAGCTCACTCCGCCTCAGGCAATGGTGCATCTCATTTCTTCGGAGAAAGGGCACACGGATACGGCGTCCTTTATGGCATGGGGCGGAAATCCCTATGTCGCGGAGAAGAGCCCCTTCCACGGCGCCTATCTTGCCGTCGTCGAGAGCGTGAGCAAACTTGTTGCATCCGGCGCGCCGACGGAAGAGGGATATCTCTCCTTCCAGGAATACTTTCTCAAACCCGGGCGGGATCCCAAGCGCTGGGGACAGCCGCTCTCTGCGCTGCTCGGTGCCTTTCGGGCGCAGATGGACCTTGGCTTTGCGGCGATCGGCGGGAAGGACTCCATGAGCGGTACGTTCGAACACATCGACGTTCCGCCGACGCTCATTTCCTTTGCGGTGACGACGGGAAAAGCGGAAACTGCGGTCTCTCCGGAGTTTAAGAGGGCGGGCAGCCGCGTTGCGCTGTTTGCGCCGGACTATCAAAACGGACTTCCCGTTGCGGAAAGCCTCAAGGAAGTATTTGCGACCGTGAGCCGTCTGCTGCGGGAGAAGAAGGCGGTCTCCGCCTATACGCTCGGGTACGGCGGCGTTGCCGAGGGGATCCTCAAGATGTGTCTCGGAAACGGGATCGGATTTGCCTTCGGAGCACTTTCAACGCGGGAGCTGTTCGGCTACGGATACGGAAGCTTTTTGCTGGAGCTTCCTGCGGACAGCACGGAGGGAAAGACGATCGGCAGAACGACAAAAACGCCGGAGATCGCGCAGGGCGGGACGCGGCTTCCGCTCGAAACACTGCGGGAGATCTATGAAGGAAAACTCGAGCCGGTGTATCCCTGCAATCTTCCCTCGACGGACGAGAAGCCGCAGGCGTATTCCTGTGCGAAGAGAGCAAACGCCCGGATCGGCGCGGGCTGCGCGAAGCCCGTCGTGCTCATTCCCGTGTTTCCCGGCACCAACTGCGAATACGATACCGCCAAGGCGTTCGAGGACGCGGGCGGACGGACGGAGATTTTTGTCGTCCGCAACCGCACGCAGGAGGAGGTCTCCCGCTCGGTGGACGCTTTCGCCGCTCGCATGAGAGACTGTCAGATCCTCTTCCTCCCCGGCGGATTTTCGGGAGGCGACGAACCGGACGGCTCGGGCAAGTTCATCACGGCGTTCTTCCGCAACGCGGAGCTGCGGGAGCAGGTCGAAAAATTGCTCGGCGCGCGCGACGGACTCATGGGCGGAATCTGCAACGGATTTCAGGCGCTCATCAAGCTCGGCCTCGTTCCCTACGGGAAGATCGTCGAGACGGACGAATCCTGTCCGACGCTCACGTACAACAACATCGGCAGACATCAGTCGCGCATCGTGCGCGTGCGGGTCGCCTCCGTCCGTTCTCCCTGGCTCGCGGGCGTGGAGGTCGGGGATCTCATTTCCGTTCCCGTCTCGCACGGGGAGGGGAAATTCATCGCCTCGGACGCGCTCATTCGGGAGCTTGCCGCAAAGGGACAGATCATGACCCAATATGCGGATGCGGCGGGCGAGCCGACGATGGACATCCGATTCAATCCCAACGGCAGCGCGGGGGCGATCGAGGGGATCCTGTCTCCCGACGGAAGAGTGTTCGGCAAGATGGGACATGCCGAACGCACGGGGGCGTGGCTGTATCGGAACGTCCCGGGGAATTACGACATGAAGCTGTTCGAGAGCGCCGTAAAATATTTCAGGTGAGCGGAAGGAGAAAAGAGAATGAAGACGGATATTCAGATCGCACAGGAATGCGAGATGCGTCACATCGGGCAAATTGCGCGTGAGGCGGGACTGTCCGAGGAGGAGATCGAATACTACGGAAGAGATAAGGCAAAAGTTTCGCTCTCCGTGATGAATCGGGAGCGGGCGGACGGGAAGCTGATCTTGGTCACGGCGATCACGCCCACGCCGGCGGGAGAGGGCAAGACGACGACAACCGTCGGACTCGCGGACGGACTCAGGCGCATCGGGAAAAAGGCGGTGGTGGCGCTGAGGGAGCCCTCGCTCGGTCCCGTTTTCGGGATCAAAGGGGGCGCGGCGGGCGGCGGCTATGCGCAGGTCGTTCCCATGGAGGACATCAATTTGCACTTCACGGGGGATTTTCACGCGATCGGCGCGGCGAACAATTTGCTCTGCGCGATGCTCGACAATCATATTTTTCAGGGGAATGCGCTCGGGATCGATCCGACGCATATCGTCCTGCGGCGCTGTGTGGACATGAACGACCGTCAGCTTCGCAACATTGAAGACGGGCTGGGCGGCGGAAAAAACGGCGTTCCGCGCAAGGACGGATTCGATATCACCGTAGCGAGCGAGGTGATGGCGGTGCTCTGCCTTGCCCGTTCGATGAACGACCTCAAAGAGCGGCTCGGACGCATCCTTGTGGGATATACTTATGACGGAAAGCCGGTCACGGCGGGCGATCTGCGGGCGGTGGGCGCAATGGCGGCGCTTCTTAAAGACGCGCTCCGCCCCAATCTCGTGCAGACCCTCGAGGGGACGCCCGCGTTCGTGCACGGAGGTCCTTTTGCCAACATCGCGCACGGCTGCAATTCGGTGATCGCGACCAGGACGGCGCTCAAACTCGGCGACTATGTCGTGACGGAGGCGGGATTCGGCGCCGACCTGGGTGCGGAGAAATTCTTCGACATCAAATGCCGCAGCGCGGGGCTGCGCCCCGACGCCGTTGTCGTCGTGGCGACCGTACGCGCGCTCAAGATGCACGGGGGCGCGGCGAAACAGGAACTTGCCGCCGAGGATCTCGGGGCGCTCGGGCGCGGACTTCCCAATTTGCTGCGCCACGTGGAGAACGTCACGCAGGTCTACCGTCTTCCCGCCGTGGTTGCGGTCAATCGTTTTCCGACGGATACGGACGCGGAGATCGCGCTCGTGATCGAGCGATGCAGAGAGCTGGGCGTGAACGTCGTGCTCTCCACCGTCTGGGCGGAGGGCGGAAAGGGCGGAGAGGCGCTTGCCCGCGAAGTCGTACGCCTGTGCGGAGAGGAAAACCGCTTCCGTTTCTGCTATGATGCGGCGCTGCCCATTCGGGAAAAAATCGGCGAGATCGTGACAAAGATCTATCGGGGGAAGGCGGTCGTCTATACCCCCGAGGCGGAGGAAGAGATCGATCGGCTCGAGACACTCGGGTACGGCGCGCTTCCCGTCTGTATGGCGAAGACGCAATATTCTTTTTCGGACGACGCCGCGAAGCTCGGCGCGCCGGAGGGATTTTCCGTGACCGTGCGCGCCGTGAAGGCGGCGGCGGGCGCAGGGTTTGTGGTCGCGCTCACGGGGAATATACTCACGATGCCCGGACTTCCCAAAGTTCCTGCGGCGGAGGGGATCGACGTGGACGAGGACGGAAAGATCACGGGACTGTTCTGATGAAGGAGAGAGAAGACGCGCTGCTTTCGGAGGCGGTCCCCCTTCTTTTGGAGTGGTACCGTCTCTGTCGGCGAGAACTTCCCTGGCGGGAAAATACCGAGTTTTATCGGGTTTGGATCTCCGAGATCATGTTGCAGCAGACCCGCGTCGAGGCGGTAAAAGGATATTTTCTGCGGTTTGTCGAGCGGTTTCCTTCAGTGGAAGCGCTTGCCGCGGCAGACGAAGAAGAAGTGCTCAAAGCGTGGGAAGGGCTGGGGTACTATTCCCGTGCGCGCAATCTGCATCGCGCGGCGAAACAGATGGCGAAAGAGGGGATCCCGCAAGACTATGCGGGCGTTCGCGCGCTGCCCGGTGTGGGGGATTATACGGCGGGAGCGATCTGTTCGATTGCCTGCCATCTGCCCTGTCCCGCCGTGGACGGCAACGTTCTGCGGGTGCTCACGCGGCTGTTCGCCTCGCCCGTCAAGATCGACGGCGCGAAGGCAAGGAAGGAGTTTGAGGCGCGGCTGAAAGAAGTCTATCCTCCCGAAGCGGGGGAGTTCTGTCAGGCGCTCATGGAATTGGGCGCTCTGGTCTGCCTTCCCAACGGGGCGCCGCTGTGCGGGCAATGCCCCTGGCGCGCTCTCTGCCGCGCTCATGCCGCGGGAGAGGAGACGAAATATCCCGTCCGCGGGGAAAAAAAGGAAAGAAGGATCGAAACGCAGTTCGTCTATGTGTTGCGCTGCGGCGAAAGATATGCGCTCGTCAAGCGAGAAGGGACGGGACTGCTCGCGGGGCTTTGGCAGTTCCCCTGTTATCAGACCGAACAGGTCTTTGCGCCTGTGCTCGCAACGATGCGGGCGAAGCATGTCTTCACACACGTAGAATGGCATATGACGGGAATTTTGGCGGAAGTTCCCCGCGAAACGCCCTCCTTCATGTGGGCGACGAAGGAGGAGATCAAAACAAAATATGCGCTTCCCTCCGCGTTTCGTCCGTTTGCGGTATGGCTGGAGTAAATCGTTCGGCGGAAAAATTTGTTAAGAAATATTGACAAAGCAAGAAGAATTTCTTGCTTTTTTTTTCGCGCTGTAGTAAGATGAACTTGAAGTCGGCGCCGAGACGGACGCCGGGAAGGAGGAGTTTGACATGAGCATACTGCTGTGTGATTCCAATTGCGAGCTGTGGCACACTCGTGCAAAAGAGCTTGGCTTGAGCGTGATTCGGATGCCCTATTATTTGGAAGGGAAGGAATATTTTTACGATTTGGGAGAGCAAACGGATTTTGCGGCATTTTACGCAAAGGTGCGGGGAGGGGAGATTCCCAAGACGCAGGCGCTCAATCCCGAAGATTACAAAGAGGTGTTGGAACCCATGTTCGAAGCGGGAGAGGACGTGCTCTATCTGAGCTTTTCTCATGCGATGAGCGGGACGTTTCAATCTCTTTCGCTTGCGCTGCGGGAATTGAAGGAGCGCTATCCTGCGCGCAAATGCACGGTATTTGACACGAAAAGCATTTCTCTGGGAGCGGGCATTCAGGTCGAACAGGCGGCGATCCTCAAACAGCAGGGAAAGAGCGACGAGGCGCTGCTTGCGTTTCTCAAAGAATTTACCGACCGTGTGGCCGTTTATTTTACGGTGGACGACCTCATGCATCTCAAGCGCGGCGGGAGATGTTCCGGCATTGCCGCCGTTGCGGGAACGATTTTGGGGCTGAAGCCCCTGCTCACATTCAATGAAAAGGGCGGGCTCTCCGTGATCGGGAAGATCTCGGGCAGAAAAAAGACGCTGCATACGCTTGCGGACCGCATTGCGCAGGAACTGACCGGGACGGAATATCCCGTCTATATCGTTGACGCCGATTGCAAGGAAGAGGGCGACCGATTGAGAGATCTTGTGCTGGAAAAACGGCCGGAGGCAAAGATCGTACGGCAGATCGTCGGCCCCGTGATCGGGGCGCATTGCGGGCCGGGTACGCTCGGCGTCATCTTCGTCTCGGACAAAAGACCGATCCCGCTGGAGAAGGAAGAAAAATAAATCGGCTTCAAAATCGGCGCCCGCATTGACAAAAGTGCGGGCGTTTGCTATAATGAAACATATGGACGCAAAAGGGAAATTCATTGTATTTGAAGGAACAGACGGCAGCGGCAAGAGCACGCAGCTGAAACTGTTGGGAAAATATCTCAAGGGGAAGGGGATTCCCGTTTTTTGTACGCGCGAGCCCACCGATTCCCCCTTCGGGGGACTGCTCCGCGCCTGTCTGACGGGGCGGATCGAGACGGACGAGGAGACGATCGCCGCCCTGTTTGCGGCCGATCGCCTGGATCACATCCGAAACGGCGTCAACGGAATTTTGGCAAAACTTGCGGCGGGAACGACGGTTCTCTGCGACCGCTTTTATTTTTCCTCCCTTGCCTATAACGGCGGGCTGGCTTCTTCCGAATGGGTGGAGACGCTCAATGCGCCCGCAATGGAGGTCCGACCCGATCTTACGATCTTTCTCGACATCCCGGTCGAGGAAAGCATGGACCGCGTTTCGGTGCGGGGAGAGACGGAGCGCTACGAGACGCTCGAAGGACAGCGCAAGATCCGCGCCCGCTATTTGGAACTGTTTGAAAAATACCGCGACCGCGAGCGGATCGCGATCGTAAAGAGCGAGGAGGATAAGGCTTGTACGCAGGCGCACATTCGGGCGCTGGCAGACGAGCTGTTCGGGTTCTGAGATGGAACGGATGCTGCATATCGGAGAAGTGCTCAAACCGCAGGGGATCCGCGGAGAGATCAAAGTCAAGCCCTTCACGGACCGCGCGGAAGATTTCAAGGGACTGCGCCGCGTCTATCTCGACGGGGAGGAGTTTCGCATTCTTTCCGTCCGCATCGGAGAGGGCGCCGTCTTTCTCGGCTTGAAGGGCGTTGCAGATCGGAATGCGGCGGAACTCTTGCGCGGAAGACGGGTCGAGATCCTCAGAGAGGAAGCGCCCGATCCGGGAGAAGGGCGGTATTATATTGCAGATCTGCTCGGGAGCACCGTCTTGTTTGAGACGGGTGAGGAACTTGGCGTTCTTATCGAGATCAGACAGGCGGGAACGGACATCTATACCGTCCGCGCGGGGGAAAAGGAAATTCTCTTTCCTGCGAGAAAGGGCGTCATCGTCGGCGTGTCGCCCGCGGAGAAAAAACTTGTCGTCGACAGGAAAAATTTTGAAGAAGTGGCGGTCTATTGAATGAGAATCACCATCCTTACCCTCTTTCCCGAAATGTTTGCGCCGCTCTTCGGGAGCATTCTGGGACGCGCGCAGCGAGACGGAAAGATTTGCATCGACGTGGTCGATATCCGAAAATATACGCAGGACAAGCATCTTAAATGTGACGACTACCCCTTTGGCGGAGGCGCGGGGATGGTCATGATGGCGCAGCCGATCGGGAGCGCCGTCGAGGCGCTGGACCCCGAACATCGGGCGCGGCGGGTCTATCTTTCGCCCAAAGGAAGGCGGTTTTGTCAGGAGACCGTGTACGAATATGCTGCCTGCGAGCAACTGCTCTTGCTGTGTGGGCATTACGAGGGAGTCGATCAGCGCGCGATCGATTTGTTTTTTGATGAAGAACTCTCCATCGGAGATTATGTTCTTACGGGAGGGGAGCTTCCCGCCATGGTCGTGACCGACTGTGTCGCGCGCTATGCGGAGGGGGTGCTCTCGCCCGGTTCGCTCGTGCAGGAGAGCTTTTCGGAGCGCCTGCTCGAATATCCGCAGTACACCCGTCCCGTGGAATACAGGGGGCTTACCGTTCCCGAAGTGCTTCGGAGCGGCAATCATGCGGAGATCGACAAATGGCGGAGGGAACGCGCGCTCGAGATCACGAGAAAGAACCGTCCCGATCTGCTCGGGGAGGAGCCGCGGTGAAGACGATTCAGTGGTATCCCGGGCATATGGCAAAGGCGATGCGCGAGATGGGCGATTGCCTTGCGCTGTGCGACGCGGTCCTCTTTGTGCTCGACGCGCGCGCGCCCGCCTCTTCCTATAATCCCAAATTGACGGAACTGCTCGGCGGCCGTCCTGTCCTTTATCTTCTCAACAAAGCCGATCTTGCGGGAGACGGGGCGGCGGCATTGCTTGCCTGCCTGCGCGGAGAGGGAAGGGCGGCGCTCTGTCTGAATGCGACCGAGCGTTCGGAGGAACGCAGACTGCGCGCCGCCATGCAGGCGGTCGCTGCGGAACGGCTCGCCCGAAGGCGGGAGAAGGGGAGTTCCCGTCCTGCGCGGTTCCTCGTCGCGGGCGTCCCGAATACGGGCAAGAGCACGGTCATCAATCTGCTGTGCGGCGAGCGGCGGGCGCAGGTGGGCGACAAAGCGGGCGTGACGAGGCGCAGACAATGGGTGCGTTGCGGGGAGTTTGAACTGCTCGACAACCCGGGGACCATGCCGCCTTCTTTTTCCGATCAGCTGCTGGCGCGGCGGCTCGCCTGTCTGGGGTGCATCAGCGACGAGATCCTTGCGCTCGACGAGATCGCCCTGTTTTTGCTTGAAGAGCTTTTCGCGCGCATACCCGGGGGGTTGAAAGAACGATACGGCATCGAAGGGGGAACCCCCGCGGAGATGCTGGATGCGGTTGCCGCACGCAGGGGATTCGTGCTGCGGGGCGGAGAATTTGATTATGAGCGCGCCGAGCGCGCGATTCTCGACGATTTCCGCAAGGGGCGGCTCGGAGCAGTCTGTCTGGACGGACGCGAAGATCTGGTCTCGGTCGGACTGTGCGGCGGAGGACAGGGGAATGGACGTTGAAACGGAAACGGCACTGCGTGCACGCGGCTTCTGTGCGGTGGCGGGGCTCGACGAAGCGGGCCGCGGTCCGCTTGCCGGGCCGCTTGTCTGCGCCGCGGTCATACTTCCGCTTCAAGAGGAGGCTCGGATCGCGGGCGTCGACGACAGCAAGCGGCTGTCCCCGCGCAAACGGGAGGTGCTCTGTGAGCGGATTCGGGAGCGCGCGCTCTGCTTCTGCATCCGCACGGTGGACGTGAAGACGATCGACGAAATCAACATCCTGCAGGCGACGCGGCTGGGGATGAAGCTGGCGGCGGAAGGGCTTTCTCCCGCGGCCGACTATCTGCTCACGGACGGCAACATGACTCTCGACGTCGCCGTGCCCCAGCGGAGCATTGTGGGCGGGGATGCCCGCGTCTATTCGATCGCCGCGGCGAGCATTCTCGCCAAAGTCTTTCGGGATTCGCTCATGGCAGAGTACGACGTGCTCTATCCCGGCTACGGCTTTGCGCGGAACAAGGGATACGGGACGGCGGAACACATCGCCGCCATCCGCGAGAGGGGGATATGCGAGATTCATCGAAGGACGTTCGTAAAAAAATTTTGGGACGGAAGGGAGAAGACCTGATCTGTACGTATCTGAAAAAGAGGGGATACAAGATCTTGGAACGGAATTTTGCGACTCCCTGCGGCGAGGCGGACATCGTGGCGTTTCGCAAAGGGGTGTACTGCTTCGTAGAGGTCAAGACGAGGGAGACGGATTCCTTCGGCCTTGCCGCCGAGGCGGTGGATTTCCGCAAAAAGGAGCGCTATCGCAGAATTGCGAAATATTATTGCGGCATGCGGCGGGAAGAGCTTGCGTGCCGATTCGACGTCGCCACGGTCGGAGAAAACGGGATCGAATACTTTGAAGACGCGTTTTTGTGATCTGATCGGACACCGCTGAGGGAACGGACATTTGCGGAAAACCGGGTTATTTTTCGCCTGAAAAGAGAACAAACAGAACGCATTCGGCAGCATTGCCGCACAGGAGGAATATGGCATCCAATAAGACAAAGAATATAATCAAGGAAAAACTGACGCTCTTGCCCCGGTTTCCCGCTTTTGTGGGATATGCGGATTATTTTCTCAAGACGGCCGTCTCCGTGCAGATCACGAGCGGATTTTCAGAAGCCGTGCGGCTTACCGTTTCGATTTCCGACACCAACGGACTCATCGTTCCCTATGAGGCGGAGACGGAAGTTCCCTTTGAAAGTTCGGTGGAACTGCGGGCAGAGGGGATCTTTTCCCCGCTCTTTCTGGCGGAAAACAACGAGCTCAGACAGCTTGCCGCGGAGGTCGTTGTGTCCTCGGAGGGGAAGGAACTGAAACGGGAACAAGTCACGGTCACCGTGCTTCCGTTCGACTGGTGGGAGGGATTGGTAGGCAATGCCGAGCGGCTTTCCGCCTTTGTGCGTCCCCGTCTTGCCGACTGCGCCCGTGTGTTGGAAGATGCGGGGAAGCGGCTGAAGAAGTGGAACGAAAGCGCCGAATTTTACGGTTATACGGGAACGGACAAGAATGCCGTCCGCAGGATCGCCGCTTCCGTCTATGCCGCGATCAAGTCTTTCAACATCGAAAAGGAGGGGGAGACCGATCTCTCCGCGCCGCTTCCGGCGCAGGGGAGCGAGCCCTTGCTCAAGAGCAGGAAGGCGAGCAGCCTGGAGCTTGCCCTTTTTGCCGCAGCCTGTTTCGAGGCGGCGCATCTGCATCCCGTCATTGCGGTGGGAAAAAACGCCGCTGCGGCGGGAGTCTGGTTGTACGACAGCTGTTTTCTCGACAGCGTGACCGACGACTGCGAGATTGTCGGGAAATATATTTCGGAAGGGATCAACAACCTCTGTTTCTTTGATACGGAGGACGCATTTTCCTTCAAGACCGTTGCGTTCACCCCTTCGGAAGGGCATTTTGCGCAGAAGCTCAAGGAGAACTATTTCGAGTGCTTTGTCGACGTGCGCCGCTGTCGGATCGGGGGCATTCTTCCCCTTCCTCTGCGAGGGAAGGGGCTGCACGGATACGAACTCATCCGCGAAGAGGAGATGTCAGACGAGAACGCGCCCGCTCCGCTTCGGGAGTTCCGCAAACTCAATCTTGACGGGAAACAACCCAAGAACAAGCAGTGGGAACGGCGCCTTCTCGATCTCACGACCAAAAATGCGCTGTTGAATTTTACGGGAAGGAACGCGCTGCATCTGTATTGTGCCGATTACGACGGGCTGTACAGCTGTCTCATCGAAAAAGGCAGCATGAAGCTGCGGGCGGGGGAGAAGCGGGAGGAGCCCTTCGGGATCGAAGCAGGTTCTTCCGAACGGGAACTGATCGGACTGGAACAGCGCAAAGGATTTCTGCGCGCGTTTGCCGACGAAAAGACGATTTCGGAGACGGCGGTGCGGTTGGTGCACCGCAATCGGGAAGCAGACGAAGAGACGGGGGCGAAGATCCTCTATCTCGCCTTCGGATTTTTGCGTTATTTCGGGAAAGAGGACGCGGCGTTCCGTTATGCGCCCCTCGTGCTGGCGCCTGTGGGGCTCAAGCGGGCGAAGGGAAACGAGGCGTTCAGCGTTGAGACGACGGAAGGAGAATTTTTCGTCAATTCTACGCTTCTGGAATACCTCAAACAGGAATTCAACATCGACGTGCGGGGGCTGGGCGAAGACGTCTCTTCGCTCAGGATCGCGGAGATCACCGCCATGGTATTGGCGGAGATCGCGCCGATGAAGGGTTGGACGGTGACGCAGGACGTGTATCTCGCCGCGTTTTCCTTTCAGCGCTATCTCATGTGGAACGATATCCACAGCCATTTCAACAGCCTGAAATCCAATGCCGTCGTGTCGGCGCTGCTCTCCAATCATATGGAACGCGGCGAAATGCCCGAGGTGCGGGAGGAGGACGAGGGCGATCCCGAGGGGACGCTTATCCCCCTGCCCGCGGACAGTTCGCAGTACTCTGCCATCGCGCTCTCGCGCACGGGGGAGAGCTTTGTCCTGCACGGTCCGCCCGGAACGGGGAAGAGTCAGACGATCACGAACATCATCGCAAACGCGCTGGAAGACGGAAAACGGGTGTTGTTCGTCGCAGAGAAAAAGGCGGCGCTCGACGTGGTCAAAAAGCGGCTCGATCTCATCGGCATCGGAGAATTCTGTCTTGAGCTGCATTCCAACAAGACGGACAAAGCAGACGTGCTGCGGCGGCTGGAGGCGACGCTTGCGCTGGCGGGCGGGGAGAAATTGCCCGCGAGTTTTTCACAGGCGGCCGCAAACGTCCTCTCGTTGAGAGAGGAGCTCAAATCTCCCATGCTTGCACTGCACAAGAAACGGCGGCTCGGGATTTCCGTCTATCAGGCGATCCTGCAGTATCTGAAGAATAAGGACGCACCCGACATTCTGGATATCGAGAGCGCTTTTTACGATTCGCTTACGGAGAGCAAGCTCGCGGAATGCCGCAGCAAGATCCTCTCCGCGGCGGCGGCGGCGAAGGAATGCGGCGGCGTGTTCAATTCGCCGTTTGAAAACGTCAATCTTACCGAATATTCGCAGGCGGTGCGCGATCGGGTCTTCTGCTCCTGCGAAGTCGTCATCACCGAGATCAAACATCTCAAATCCTATCTGGCGCTCTTTCTCGAATTTTACCGCCAGAAGGTCTCGACCATCACCCAAAAGAAGCTGGAAACCCTTCGGGAGCTTGCCCAGGCGCTCTCGCAGGGCGTTTACGACAAATATTACGGAAACGGCATCGGCGAGGAGCAGTTCTACGTCTTTTATAATGCGAACCGCCGTTTGGACGAGAGCCTCCATTATTATTTCCGCCACTTCAAGACGCTGGTCGATCTCGGGCGGGATTATCCGGAAATCAAACGGATTCTGGAGACGGAAGGGGATTGGCGTTGCAGCAAAAGCGCCGTTGCGGCGGTCAAAAAACTCTCTCGCGCCGCATTGCGCACGGTCGCGCAGGAGGACGTGTGCAAGTTCTTGCAGACGCTTGTGGATATTCGCGACGCGGAAGAGAGGATCGTCTCCGTGCCGCTTGCCAAGAACTTCACCGACCGCAGCGGCGGGATTCTGTATAAAAAGAGAACGGAATTTTTGAGCGACCTCTATGCGCTGCATGAGAAATGCTCGGTGACCTTCCTCGACTACAATCCCGATGCGTTCAACGGGATGTGCATTCGGGCGCAGAACGGCTATACGCTGCCCGTGCTCGAAGGATATCTCAAGGCGGCGGAGGCGTTTTTCCACGCGCAAAACAGCTTTATCGCCATCACGAAGGCAGACCGCGGAAAGATTGTACAGGAAGACGTGCTCGAGTATTTTTCCGCGAAAGCGGGCGCGCTCATCGACAACGTGGACATGCTTCCGAATTGGTGCATGTACAAAAAGACGGGGGAGGATCTCAAAGAGCTCGGTCTGAACATCATTACGGAATCTCTCGAGAGCGGGAAGCTGAACGGAGAAAACGTGTTGGCTGGTTTTGAAAAGAACGTCTATAAGAATTTCCTCGACATCAATATTCCCGCCGATCCCGATCTGTCGCGCATGACGGTGGGGACACTCGAGGAGACGATCGAAAAATTCCGCGCCTCCTGGGAGATCTTTTCCATGCTCACGCGCGAGAAGATCCGCGGCGATCTCATCGCCCGGCTGCCTTCGCCGGAAAGAGAGGGGGCGATCAGCGTGGAACTGGCGACGTTTACCCGCCTTGCCAAGGGGAACCTGCGCGGCATGGGGCTCCGCGGACTCTTCCGCGAGGTCCCGGAGCTGATGAAACGGATCAGTCCCTGCATGCTCATGAGCCCGATCACGGTGGCGCAGTATCTGCGCCCCGAAGCGGATCTGTTCGATCTGGTCATTTTCGACGAGGCGTCGCAGATGACGACGGCGGAAGCGGTCGGTTCCATCGCCCGCGCAAAATCCGCGATCGTGGTCGGCGATCCCAAACAGCTCCCGCCGACGGTCTTCTTCCATTCCTCTTATGTAGACGAGGAAAACCTCGAGAACGAGGACCTCGAGAGCATTCTCGACGACTGTCTGGCGCTCGGCATGCCCGAACGGCATCTGTTGTGGCATTATCGGAGCAAGCACGAATCGCTGATCGCGTTTTCCAACAGCATGTATTACGACAATCGGCTGTGCACCTTCCCTTCGCCCGATGCGCTGGAAAGCAAAGTGCGCCTTGTGCAGGTGGAGGGGACATATGACCGCGGGTTTACCAAACGCAACCGCAAGGAAGGGGAGGCGCTCGTCCGCGAGGTGATCCGCCGGCTGTCCGATCCCGTCCTTTCCCGTTCGAGCCTGGGGATCGTCACCTTCTCGAGCGCGCAGCAGAACGACATCGAAAAACTTCTTACGAAAGAGATCCTCTCGCACAAGCTCGAAGCGGCGGCGTATGACAGAGAGGAGCCGCTCTTTGTCAAAAACCTCGAGAACGTGCAGGGCGACGAGCGCGACGTCATTCTCTTTTCCGTCTGCTACGGGCCGGACAGCACAGGCAGAGTCTCGCTCAATTTCGGTCCGCTGAATCAGGCGGGCGGCTGGCGCCGACTCAACGTCGCCGTCTCCCGCGCGCGGGAGGAGATGGTCGTCTTTTCCACGATGACGGCGGGCATGATCGATCTCGCCAAGACCTCCTCCAAGGGGGTCGCGGGGCTCAAGGCATTCCTCGAATTTGCGGAGCGCGGCAAGACGATGCTCGCGGTGAATTCTTCTTCCGTCAAGGGCGGCGCGGGCATCGGGAAATTCATCGCGCAGGAACTGGCCTCATACGGGTATGAATGCCGTTACGATGTGGGCGCATCCGACTTCAAGATCGACGTCGCCGTCATCGATCCCAAGAACAAACACAACTTCATTCTCGCCGTCATCTGTGACGCAACGGACGATTTTTCCGTCAAAGATCGGAATCTTCTGCAGCCGCAGACCCTCAAACGGGGGAACTGGAACGTCATCCGCGTCAACTGCGTCAATTACTACAACAATCCGAAGCGGGAGATCAAACGGATCAAGGATCTGCTCGACAAGCTGACGGGCGCGGAGCGCAAGGGAAACGCGTGGATGCAAAAATATGCGCGCGCCTACCGCTATGTCAAACAGTCGGGGACGGAGGTCGCCGCGTTTATCACGAGCGGCGTAAACGACG
The DNA here is from genome assembly GCA_944372525.1 of uncultured Clostridia bacterium. Taxonomy (GTDB): domain Bacteria; phylum Bacillota; class Clostridia; order Christensenellales; family Borkfalkiaceae; genus Gallimonas. Next base: position 11,045 of record CALVZL010000021.1, on the reverse strand, counting down.
CCGAGATCACGGCACGCCTCAAGCAGATCGTGGCGACGGAGGAACCGATTTCGCGCTCCTTCCTCAAGACGCGCTGCCTTTCGACGTTCGGGATCGCCAAGGCGGGTGCCCGCATCGACGCGCGCCTCAACGCGCTGATCGACGCCTGCGCCTTCCGCCGCGACAGAGTGCTCGGAACAGATTATTTTTATAAGACGGATAAGGCGATCGCGATCGGGAAATTCCGAACGGAGGGAGAGACGGCGATGCGGAAAAATGCCGAAGACTTCACTCCCTATGAGATCGTATCGTTTGTCAGGGGAGCGCTCGAAGAGCATGTCAGCCTGTATATGGACGAATTGCAGGCGCTGGCTGCCGAGGTATTTCGCATGACGCGGCCGGACGAAAGATTTACTGCCTTCCTGCGCGATTGTATTTCCTATGGGGAACAGAAGGGATTGTTCGTCCGGTCGGTGTCCGATCGAATTTCAATGGCATAATCTGTCTGCGGAGGAGCTATGCGGCAAAGAGGAGGGGACAAACGAAAGACTGCGCCGCAGGCGGAGTGTCCGCGGGTCAACTTTCGGCCGCTTCTGTTCTGCGCGCTGGGTTTGGCGAGCGGAATAGCCGTCTATGGCAAACTGCGGTTCGCAGAGCTGTCCTTTTCCGATCTTCTGCTTCCTCTTCTGATCTTTCTTGCGGCGTTCTTTCCGATCTCTCTGAAACGGACGGTTGCGCTCTTGTGCTGCGTTCTTTGTTTCGGAGGCGTCGGCGCCGGGCTTGCGCATCTGAATGCGGAGCGGTTTTCCGCAGAGGTTGAGGAGGGAGAGCGGAAGCTGTCCGGGACGGTCGTCTCCGTTACGGTCCGGGAAGGTTACAGCAGCCTGCTTCTCGAAAAGCTGTACATGGACGGGGAAGCGGCGGATGGGAAATGCCGTCTGACACTCTCCGCGACGGACGTGCGTCCGGGAGACGAATTGTATTTGGATGCGAAGATCGAAAGGGTCGACCCGAAGCTTCTCTCTTCCGATTCGTATGTCCGAAGCCTGTACGCTGCGGATGTCCGTTACCTTGCCCGCGCGGAAGAAGCCGTCGTGGTCGGGAGATCGGCAAACATACTGTTGCGTCTGAACGCGGCGATCCGCGACTGTTTGCACGGGAATCTCGGACAGGACGCCGCGCAGGTGGGATATGCTCTGCTTACGGGGAATTCCTCCGGAATGGACGCGACCTTTTCCGAAGCGGCGCAGCGGGGCGGGATCGCCCATATTTTTGCCGTATCCGGGCTTCATATCGGAATTTTATTCGCGGCAGTGTATGCGGCATGCGCGCGTCTGGGCAAGTGGCGTCTGCTTCCCGCGCTTGCGCTTGCGGTCTGTTACAGCGGATTGTGCGGATGGTCCGTCTCCTCTCTGCGTGCCGTCGTCATGTGCGGCGTGCTCGGCGTTTGGCGCGCGTGGGGAAGAAAATACGATTTTTTGCAGTCGGTCTCTTTCGCCGCGCTTCTTGTGCTCTTTTTCTTTCCGGCTCAGTGGTATTCGGCGGGTTTCCGTCTCTCCTTCGGCGCCTGTCTGGGACTTGCGCTCTTTTCCGGTAGTTTGTCCCGCCTCTTTCCCAGACTGCGGCTTCCCGCCTTTTTCGGAAAATATCTTGCCGCAAACCTCGCCGCGCAGCTCTTTACCGCGCCTCTGCTGCTGGAGTCCTTCGGATATCTCTCGGTATGGGGAATTCTCGTCAATCTCGTTGTCGTTCCGCTGTTGCCCGTCCTCTTCCTGGGGCTTCTTCTCTGTACGGTGCTGTCGCTGCTGGTTCCCTTTGCCGCGGGATTCTTTCTTTTGTTCCCGCGCGGAATGCTTTCCCTCTTTTTGTTTGTCTTTACGGCGGCGGAATTCTCTTTCGTGCTCACGGGCTTTTCTCTCGGCGCAGGCGGCGCCGTATGGCTGACCGGATGCGTGTTCCTGTCCGAACGGGTCCGCATGAAGAGAGGGGCGCGCGCTGTTTGTGCGTTGCTGTCGGCTGCCCTGTTTGCGTTTTGTTTCGTGACGGAGAATTTTGTGTTTTCCGGTTGCGAGCTGATCGTGCGGGCCAGAGACGAGACGGCCGTCCTTGTGCGCACTCGCACGGAGCGGGTGCTCGTCATCGACGGAGACATCTCGCTCTCCTCCTGCGAGGAATTTCTCATGCGCAGTTACAAAGGGACGCTTTCTTGCATCGTCGTGCTGGCGGAAGACGAGCAGGATGCGATCAACGTCGCAGCCTTTCTCGATTGCGAAACGATCTACGCGCGGCGGGAACGAGAGACCGGGCTGCGGGAAACGGAAGTATGCTTTGCCGAGTCTTTTTCCTGCGGATCGCTTCGGTTCCGCTATACGGACGACGGAAGGCTTCTCTTGTTTGCAGAAGGGATCGCCGTGGAGTTTTCGTTTTCAAAAGCGGCGGCGCTCGGTGCGGATCTCTCCCTTACCGATGGCTGCGGGGACTTGAAATTTTATTTGAAAGATGGTATAATCCGATCGTTATGAAGTTTGTTCAACTTGCAAACAGCCTCAAAGAAGCGCTCGCGCCCGTCTATCTGATCGACGGAGAGGAAGCGTATTTTCGGGATCACGCGGTGCAGAGCATCCGCGAGACCTGCGCGCTCTCTCTTCCCGAACTCAACGACATCCGAAGGGAGGGGGAGGAGCTTCGGGGAGACCGGCTTCGCGCCTTCCGCGACGAATTGCGCGTGCTCCCCATGCTGGACGAACGCCGTCTGGTGCGCATATATGAGTTTTATCCGACCGAGCGGGAGTGGTCGGTTCTTGCGCCCTATGTCGCAGATCCCTGTCCTTCGACGGTGCTGGTCATCGTCAACGGGGGAGGGAAGCGGGCAGGGAGCGTCGATCTTCGCCGCAATGGAGGCGTGACCTGTGTCGACTGCGGTCGGGAGAGCGAGGAGATGCTGGGGAAATGGCTGTATTCTCTCATGCGGAGGAAGGGGTTGGCGCCGGATGCGGACGCCGTCTCCTCCGTCGTGAACTTCTGTGCGCGCGACGCGGCACGGATGTATCGGGAGACGGAAAAACTCCGTCTGCTGCTCGGCGAGGGCGGGCGGGTGACACGTGCCGTCGTGGAAGAAAACGTCGCGAAGGACGCGGAATATAAGATCTATGAGCTGACGCAGGCGGCATCGCGGAAAAACTTTTCGGTTTTTTCGGAGATCTTGCGGGATCTGCTCTCCAAAGGCTATGACGAAAACGCGGTTTTGGCGGCGCTGACCGCGCATTACCGCACGCTTGCCGAGGTGTCCCGCATGCGCGGGACGGATGCGGAACTCTCCGCCGTGCTCGGCATCAAACCCTATGCCGTACAGAAAAACCGGGAGCTTGCGGCGCGGCTGGGCGTTGCGCGGGTGAAAGAACTGTATACTGCGCTCTATGCGCTGTCTTGTCGGAACAAGAGCGGCTTGCTCGGAAAAACGGGCGCGTTCGATGCTGCAATTGCCGAAATATTTTTCGGATAATACAAAATAGAGGGCGGAAGCATACAAAAAACTTTGCTTTTTTTCTGCCGAAACGATATAATAAAGGGGAGGAGCAATTGCCGCGAGAGGAAATTGCAGGGAACGATGGAAGCAATCAAGAATGCCGTCATGAATTTTAATTGGCTGTATGTGCTGGAAGGGATCATGTTCTTCCTGCTCATTTATTATGTTTTGCGGACGGTCAAGGAGAACAACGCCAAACGGCTGATCCCCGTGTATGCGCTGCTCCTTGTGGCGGTCGGCGTGATCATGCTCTTTTCCTTCAACCTCGGTGCCACGGTTTACGTCATCTTTTTTATGCTGCTCTCCGTCTTTTTCCTGTTGCTGTTCAGCACGGAGATCAAGCGGGAGATCTGGGCGGGAAAACACTCTGCCGCGTTTTCGGGCGAGACGGCGAAAGCGGCGGTGGGTTCGCGGGCGGAGGATTACATTGCTTCCATTGTCAAGGCGGTGCAGGATCTTTCCAAAAGCAATACGGGCGCGCTCATCGTGCTGAGCAACGGAAATCTGCCGAGGGAGATCGTGGAGAGCGGCGTGGCGCTCGGCGCACAGATCTCCAATCAGCTCATCGAGGGAATTTTCATCCCTAAGGCGCCCCTGCACGACGGCGCCATGATCATCTACGGAGACAGGATACAGGCGGCGGGCTGTTTCCTCCCGCTGACGCAGAAGGACTTTCCCAAAGACTACGGGACTCGCCATCGCGCGGGCATCGGGGTGACGGAGGTGGCGGATGTCTCCGCGATCATTGTCTCCGAAGAGACGGGGATCGTCTCTGTCGTCAAGCGGGGAGAGATCACCCGCTATGCCGATTCCGAGATCCTGAAGAAGTTCCTGAGGGAGTATTATTGGAAAGAATTTAACGCGGAGGGTAGAAGAGGATGAAATTTGCCGAATATCTGAGGAACGTCTTTACGAAGAATGTGCCGTTGAAGCTCCTTTCCCTGGCTTTGACGCTGATTACGGTGATCCTCGTCAACGCATTATGAAGAACTGCATTCGGATCCCGCGGATCTGCCTTCCCGAACAGGGGTTTCGCAAGTGGGCGGTGATCGCGTGCGATCAGTTTACTTCGGACAGAAATTATTGGGAGCGCGTCGCGCGGGAAGTCGGCGGCGCGCCTTCGTCGCTTTGCATGATCCTGCCCGAGGTCTATCTCGGCGAAGAGGACGAGGAGCGCATTGCCGAAATCCATGAGAATATGTACCGTGTGCTCGAAGAGGGCATCGTGCACAAATTGGACCGCGGGTTTGTGCTGACCGAGCGTCGGCTCTCCGGCGGCGTGCGGCGGGGGATTCTCGCTGCGATCGACCTGGAAGAATACAGTTACGAAAATTCAAAAGACGCGCTGATCTGCGCGACCGAGGCGGTGATTCCCGAACGCCTTCCCCCGCGCGTTGCGGTGCGGCGGGGAGCCGTGCTGGAGTTTCCGCATGCCATGGTCTTTTATCGGGACAAAAAAGATAAGGTTCTGCGCGGACTGCTCGACGAAGAGTTGGAAAAACTTTATGATTTCGATCTCATGCTGGGGGGCGGACACCTGACGGGGTATTTCGTGCCGGAGGACCTTGCCGTGAGTACGGCGCATGCGCTCATGAAGTGTGCGGATCCCTGTTTTGCGGTTGCAGACGGAAATCATTCGATCGCCGCCGCAAAGGCATATTGGGAGGAAGTCAAGACAGGGCTGAGCGAAAAGGAACGGAGCAGCCATCCCGCACGCTTTACGCTCGTCGAATTCGTCAACATCTTCGACGAAGCAGTGTGCCTCTATCCCATTCACCGCCTCGTCAAAGAGACGGATGCGGACGCGTTCTGCGATTGGTTTTCGCGGGAGATCCCTTGCGAGCGAAAAGGAAAATTGCTGTATCCCGCGCTCCCTTCGGGAGCGGAGACGATTGCGCGGGTCGATGTTGCCGTGGCTTCCTATCTCCGTTCGAACGGCGGGAAAGCGGACTACATCCATTCGCAGGAAGAACTGGAGAGCGCCGCCCGAGCGGAAGATTGTGCGGTTGTCGTGATGAAATCCATCGGGAAAGAGGATGTGTTTGCGGTGCTCAAAGGGGGGAGACGGTTCCCCAGGAAGAGCTTTTCGGTGGGGGATGCCGTTCAGAAACGTTATTATCTGGAGGGCAGGGAGATCAGCTATGATTAAGGTCTGCAAATTCGGCGGTACGTCCATGGCGGACGGGATCACCATGCGGCGGGTTGCAAAAATCGTCGAAAGCGACCCTTCGCGCCGTTACGTCGTGGTCTCCGCGCCGGGGAAGCGGTTTAGCGGAGACAGCAAGATCACCGATCTTCTCTATGAAACCGATCGCTGCGTACGGGAGACGGGCAAGTGCGGGGAGGAGTTCGAAAAAGTCCGGGAACGGTTTCGCGCCATTGTCCGTGAACTCGGACTGGATTTTGACGTTGAAACGCTGTTGCGCGAGACGAAAGAGGAGATCGAGCGGGAAAAAAGCACGGAGTTCACCGCCTCCCGCGGAGAATATCTCTCGGGCAGGCTGATGGCAGAGCTGCTGGGGATTCCCTTTCTCGATGCGCGAGAGTATGTGAAATTCGACGAGGGCGGGAGGCTTCTCGAAAAGAGGACCTTTTCGCTGCTCGCTTCGGCGCTGAAAAACAACGAACGCGCCGTGCTGGCGGGATTTTACGGAGCGGACGAACAGGGAAAGGTCCGGACTTTTTCGCGGGGAGGGAGCGACATCTCGGGTGCCGTTCTTGCCCGTGCGGCGGGTGCCGATCTGTATGAGAACTGGACGGATGTCAGCGGATTTTTGGCGTGCGATCCCCGTGTGGTCGACAACCCTGCGCCCATCCGTGCGCTTTCTTATCGGGAGCTGCGCGAGCTTTCCTATATGGGGGCGAACGTGCTGCACAGCGAGTCCATTTTTCCCGTGCGGGAAGCCAACATTCCCATCCGCATCAAAAACACCTTCCGCCCGGACGATGAGGGAACAGAGATCCTTCCTTCGTCGGAATATCGGTTCGGGGAGAAGATTGTCACCGGAATTGCGGGGAAAAAAGATTTCACCGTTGTCTTTGTCGAGAAGTCTCTCATGAACCAGGAGATCGGGTTTGCCCGCAAGATTCTCACTGTTTTAGAGCGGCATGCCGTCTCTTTCGAACATATGCCGACGGGCATCGACACGATGTCGTTTGTCATCGACAGCAACGAACTTCGGGAAGGCGTTCTGGAAGCCGTATTGCGGGAGATCGAGGAAGCGGTGCATCCCGATCAGATGCGGGTTTTCGACGACGTTGCGCTCATTGCGGTCGTGGGTCACGGCATGAGCCGGAATGTCGGAACGTCCGCCCGTCTGTTTCAGGCGATCGCCCGCGCGGGCGTCAATGTGCGCATGATCGATCAGGGATCTTCGGAACTGAACATCATCGTGGGCGTGGACAATGAGAATTACGAGCGGACGCTTCGCGCCGTTTACGAGGCGTTTTTTCCGTCGGAAACATGACGGCAAAGCGTACGCGCAGGGGGGGCGGAACCGCCGAAAGGCGGTTCCGGGATTTTTGAAGACAGGCATTCAGATAAATTGCGCGAAAACGTTTGACAGGAGAGAGGAAAGGCTTTATAATGGAAGAACAGGCATAAGCGGAAGAGACGCGCAGGAACGTCTGTTTGCAGAGAGAACGCCCCGCAGGCTGAAAGGGCATTCGCAGACGTGCGCGGTATTCCCCCGCGAGCCGCTCCGCCGAACAGAACTTTAAGCGGAGCCGTCGCTCCCGCGTTAAGGGAAAAGAGGCGCGGCGGAGACGTCGTGCGAAGTTAGGTGGTACCGCGGAAATTTCGCCCTATACAGCAATGTATGGGGCGTTTTTTATCAAAGGGCGGAGGGAGAAGGAAGAAAAATGGAAGAGAAAGAAAAAGATCAAACAAACGTCGGCGCAGAAGGACGGGAGGAAAATTCCAAGCGGGGAAGCGGCGCGTCGCTCCTGGAAGCGGTGAGAGAGGAGGCGAAGCGCGCCCTCGCCGCCGTGCGGGACAGCCGCGCGTTGTATGAAGTGCGCATGAAGTACCTGGGCAGAGCGGGAAAGGTGACCGCGCTTTTGAAAGGACTCAGGGAGATTCCTGCAGAAGAACGCCCTTCCTTCGGAAAGCGGATCAACGATCTGCGCGAAGCGCTGGAAGGCGAAATTGACGCACTGGAAGAGAGCGTGCGCCGCCGCGAGTTGGAGGAACGGCTCGCGCAGGAAAAGACAGACGTCACCATGCCGGGGAAGAGGCGCAAGCAGGGGACGCTGCATCCCGTTACTCGCGTAAGAAACCAGCTCATCGATATCTTTGTCGGCATGGGCTTCGAGGTGTACGAGGGCCCCGAGATCGAGAACGAATACTATAACTTTACGGCATTGAACACGCCCGCAGATCACCCCGCGCGGGATATGCAGGACACGTTTTATCTGACGGATGAGTTTTTGCTGCGCACGCAGACGAGCGCGGGGCAGATCCGCCTGATGGAGAAAAAGAAACCGCCCATCAAGATGCTTTCTCCGGGAAGGGTGTTCCGTTCGGACGACGATGCGACGCATTCCCCCATGTTTCATCAGATGGAGGGGCTCGTCGTGGACAGGGAGGTTTCGCTCTGCGATTTGCAGGGAATGCTCGACGAATTTGCGCGCACCATGTTTTCGGGGACCAGCAAGACCCGTCTGCGCCCTTCTTATTTCCCCTTCACCGAACCTTCCGTTGAAGTCGACGTCTCCTGCGCCGCCTGCGGCGGAAAAGGCTGTTCTCTGTGCAAAGGAACGGGATGGATCGAAGTGCTCGGCGCGGGAATGGTCAACCGCCGGGTGTTGGAAAACTGCGGGATCGATCCCGACGAATATTCCGGCTTTGCGTTCGGTATGGGGATCGAGCGCATTGCCATGCTCAAATACGGTGTAAACAACATCAAACTGCTCACCGAAAACGACGTGCGTTTTCTGAGTCAGTTCAGAGACTGAGGAGGGGAAGATTATGATTGTACCGCTGAGTTGGCTGAAAGAATATACCGATATTGACATTTCGGCGCAGGAGTTGCAGCAGAAACTGTTTTCCTGCGGATTTGAGGTCGAGGAACTGCGCCGGCTCGGGACAGACGTGACCGGCGTCGCGGTCGGCAGGATTTGCAAGATCGAAAAACATCCCGATGCCGACCGGTTGCTCGTCTGCACCGTCGATTGCGGCGCCTTCGGTATGAAGCAGATCTGTACCGCCGCGACGAACGTCTTCGAAGGTGCGCTCGTTCCCTGCGCGCTGGACGGGGCGACCGTTTTGTCCGAAGAGGGGGTGCGCAAGATCAAAACGGGAAAACTGCGCGGCGTGCTGTCCGAGGGAATGATGTGCTCGGGCGAAGAACTCGGGATCGGCGACGACTTCTACGAGGGGGCGGAAGTAAACGGAATTCTTTTGCTGCGCGAAGGGGACGCCGTTCCCGGTGAGGACATCCGCGGAATCGTGGGGTTGGACGATTGGATCTTTGACGTAGCGATTACGGCGAACCGCCCCGACTGCCAGAGCATTTACGGACTTGCCCGCGAAGTGGCGGCCGTTCTCAAACAACCGCTGCGTTCGCCGGATTGCTCGTTTTCGGCACGGCAGACCAAAGTCGTCATTCCCGTGGAGGTGCAGGATCCCGAGCTTTGTCCGCGGTATATCGGACATTATGTCGAAGACGTGAAGATCGGCGTTTCTCCTCAATGGATGCGCCGCCGCCTCGCTTTGTGCGGGTTGCGTTCGGTCTCGAACATTGTCGATATCACAAATTATGTGCTGTTGGAGCTGGGACAGCCCATGCATGCCTTTGACCGCGATTTCCTGCGCGGCGGAAAAATTGTAGTGCGCCGTGCGAAAACAGGGGAAACAATCACGACGCTCGACGAGAAAGAATTTACGCTCAACAGCGACAATTTGCTCATTTGCGACGGAGAAGGCGGCGTTGCGCTCGCGGGGATTATGGGCGGGCTGAACAGCGAGATCAAGGCGGAGACGAAGGCGGTGTTTTTCGAAGCGGCGAAATTTGCCCGTGACAGCGTGCGGAAAACGGCGCGCGCGCTCGGACAGCACAGCGATTCCTCTGCCCGTTTCGAAAAGGGCGTGGACGCTTTCACCTGCGAAACGGCGATGAACCGCGCACTCCATCTCGTCGGGGAATTGGGTTGCGGCTGTCCCACGGCATACCGCGCCGATCCGCTCGGGGCGCCGACCGAAAAGAAGGTCGTCGAGGCGGAGTACGGAAAAATCTGTGCCGTTCTCGGGATAGAAATCCCCTTCGAAGAGGCGTCGGACATTTTGCGCCGCTTGGGGTTCGGCGTGAGCGGGAAAAACGGCAGGCTGACCGTCTCCGTTCCCCTCTGGCGGGAGGACGTGGAGGGATATCCCGATCTTGCGGAGGAGATCATTCGGATGTACGGGTATGAGCATATCCGACCTTCCTTCCTGCAATGCGCGTCCGTCACCCGCGGCGGGCTGACTGTCGAGCAGAGAGAAGAGCTCAAATGCAAGAACGTGCTCAAAGCGGAGGGATACTGCGAAGCGTGCAACTATTCCTTTTATTCCCCCAAAGAATTCGATCTGTTCCGTCTGAGTGCGGATGCACCTGAGCGCAGGGCGATCCGCATTCTCAATCCGATCGGAGAAGATCTTTCCGTCATGCGCACCTTCCTCATGCCTTCCATGTTGCAGAACATTGTGCGCAATGTGCGGCGCGGAAACGCAGAGGGAAGACTGTTCGAACTTGCCAACGTCTATCTCGCGCAGGAGCTTCCGCTGAGGGAACTTCCGCAGGAGCGCAAGACGCTCTGCGTCGGGCTGTGGGGCGAGGGGGATTTCTTCGATCTCAAGGGTGCCGTCGAAGCGCTTGCGGAGGCGTTTGACCTTCGGCTTTGCTTCGAGCGGGGGGAGAGACCTTATCTGCACCCCGGCGTCACGGCGATCGTGAAGCTCGGAGAGAAGGAAGTCGGCTGCCTGGGCGAACTGCATCCGGCGGTCGCGGAAGAGCTTGCGCTGGACGACAAGAGAGTCTGTCTCGCCGAGCTGGATTACGCTGCGCTCTCCAAAAAATTTGCGGCGGACATCACCTTCCGTCCTCTGCCCAAATTTGAGAACGTGAGAAGAGATCTTGCCGTCGTCGTCGCGGAAAAGACGACCTGCGCGGAAGTCGAAGCGTGCATTTTGCATGCCTGCAAGGCGGCAAAGCGCGCCGAACTGTTCGACGTTTACCGTGATCCCCGACTGGGCGCGGGCAAGAAGAGCATGGCGTTCCGTCTGACGTTTTCTCCCGATGCGAATGCCGAGAAACCGCTCTCGCCGGAAACGGTGGACGGATTTTTCCGCAAGATCGTGGAAACGTTGCAAAAACGCCTCGGAGCAGAATTGCGCTGAGCGAGATCCGTCCCGCAGGGGACGGATCTCATTTTGTATATGGTGAATTATACTATTAAGTGCAACAGTAGAAGAAAAAAAAGGAGTTCATACAAATCTGTGGTAAAATAGAGTTGCGAAACAAAATTTACACAAAGGAGATCTGTATGAACTACCACCATTTTA
>CALVZL010000020.1 GCA_944372525.1 uncultured Clostridia bacterium | reverse complement strand
TAAAATGGTGGTAGTTCATACAGATCTCCTTTGTAGTAAATTTTGGTTTTGCAACTCTATTTTACCACAGATTTGTATGAACTCCTTTTTTTTCTTCTACTGTTGCACTTAATAGTATAATTCACCCTGCGCACTAATGAAACTTCGCCATACCAAACCGCCTCCCCGCCTTTGTTTCGGCACAAAGGACGATCTCCGTTCAGATTAGACGGCCGCGCCTCCGACCCCAACCGCCGAATCTTACGGCTTCCCGCCGCCCGAATGGCATCCTGCAGGAAAAAAGCGCGCCGAACGGCTGACTCTCCTCTCGGCGTAAAACAACCGTTTCCGTCTTCTCACGCGACAGCCGATTTGACGGAAGGCAGACGCCCTTCGATCAGAACGCAATTTCCAATCCGTCATAGGCGACGACGATGCCGTATTTCGCCATTTCCGGCACCATTTCGTCGTAGGTCTGCCCGCCGTTATGCGAAAAATGATTGGCGACAAAAATCGTCTTGTCTCCGGCGATCCCTTCGCGGCGCAACCGTTCCATGACTTCGAGATTGGTTTTCAGACTCATATGTCCGTCCCTCCAATCCCAGCCGATGCCCAGACAACCCGTGCAATCAAGGGAAATCAGATCGAAACAGCCGAAATTTTGAAGAAGCGCATAATCTTCCTCGGGAAACACGCCCGTATCGTGCGCATACAGAAGACGCTTTCCGCCGCATTCGATGGCATAAAATACAGGCGTCGACGCAAGCGCGTGATTGGCGCGGAGCACCAGTATCTTGTATTTCTTCTGAGAGGTATAAAAGAGATCTCCGTGTCGCACCAAGGTGACCGTCGCCCTGTTTTGCATCTTATGCAACGCGATCTGCTCCGCGATCTTTTCATACCCGTCCTGCGCAGAATAAAAGTGCAGTGTTCGATGCTCGTGGCTGATGGGATCCGAGAGGATTTCCAAATCGGCAGGACAAAGATGATCGCTGTGACTGTGCGTGATGAGGCAGTCTCCGATCTTCTCCCAATCGATCCGATATCTGAGAGAATGGCATACCGTGTCGGCGTTATAGTCAATCAGCAGTGATTCGTCTATCAGCGCCTGCGAACGGGAGCGCAATGCACGTCCGCCCGTACGAAAGGACTCCGTACATACACGGCATTTACAGTAGAGAGCAGGCACTCCTTCATATGCGGCAGTCCCCAAATATTTGATCTTCATTTTTTACTCCTTCTTCCCCAGCCCCGTCTCTTTCAGAAGCGGGGCAAAAATTCCTCCCTGTACGGTACGATTGAAGAAATGTTCGATGGCCCCTGTCTTGGCATCGTACCAATCGCCAAACGGCTTGCGGGAAGGACTTTCTGAAAGATAGGTCAACAAAGGAGCATACAGAGCATGTGTCTTTGCCTTGTCATCCGTCAGCGCCGCACACCACAGGATCCAATCGGATTTCGTGTAATCTCTGCGGGTATCAAGCGGAACGCCGCAGCGCTCGTTCTTTTCGATATAATATGCCGTCTCCTGTTCGCAGACATCCTGACCGATCAGAGAAAATCCGAACAGCTTGTCAAAGAGAAGATTGTATTTCAAAGAATAGCTCCCCTCCATGCCGTAGGCAAGCGGCATGACGCCGTCGCCCGCGAGCGCTTTGAATTCGGAAGCGAACTTTTCCGCTTTTTCACGGTATTCCTGCGCAGACGCCTCTTTGCCGAGCTGTCTGCAGATGAGCGAAAACGCCTCCAGCCCCACGAGCGCCTTGATCGCCAAATTCACGTTATCCGCAAGATGCCCCGCGAAATCATCCGTGCACAGCTGATCGGAAGGTTTCAGTCCATATTTTTCCAAATATTTCACCCACTTTTTGAGCAAAGAGAAATTTTTCTTCGCCTGTTTTTCCGAAGCGCCCGCCAACATCGCCGCCGCCGTCATGATAAGCATATTGCCGCACTCTTCCACGGGCATCTGGTATTTTTCCTCATAGACTTCGCTCGCCGCAGGACGGAGATACAGCATGGTGTGCGTGCGCGGATAATCCCAAAAACACGTCATGTTGCAACTGTATTTATCGTCCGCGTTCCTCACGCTGTACACCTGTCCGATACACCAAGGATACGTTCCGATATCGTGCGGCGCAAAGTCATATGTCCATACCGGCATGTTTGCAAAATCGAAGATGCCGGTCATCATCGCGTTGACCAGTTCGGGATTGTAGATAAGATAGAGCGGAACAGACGGATAACTGACGTCCGCCGTACCGATACAGCCGTTGGAGTCGCACTCTTTGGATAAAAACAGCAGCTGTCCTTTCCCGTTCTCCACAAGCTTGTGCGCCCCCACGCTCTGACGCAACGACGCGCATGCAAGCGTATAGTAGTCCTTTCCCACCTTTCCGCAGTCCGCCTTCAGTCTTTCGTCAAACAGAACGCATTGCGAAAGTATTTCGTCGTGATTCTTTTTCGATTCATTCAGTGCGTCTATGACCGTCTTTCCTTTTCGGAAGTAATAGCCTTTCAGCCATTCCCCGAAATAAAAGATGGAAACTTTGTCATCGAACGCCGTCATGAAATATCCCCTCGGCGCCTTTGACAGGGAAAACAGATAGCTTCGCTCACGTTCTTTGCGAAGATATTCTGCCTTTCCCGTCAGAATATAACTGTTGAGCGCCGTGTCGGTCACGAAGAAGCTCTCTTCTCCCGCAAGGTAGGTATCCCCCCAATCGGGCGCGGCTATATCGTCCGCATTAGACATCACGAGATTGCGAAGCCTTGTCATAAACGCCACCTCATACCCCTTCAGAGGCAATACGCCGCCCACTACTTTGGCTCGCTCATCGTTATAGCAGAACTCCTCATCCAGCGCAATCGACACCGAAAAGTCTGCGGGAACTTCTCCTTCGAACACCGCCTCGTATTCCGTATAGCATACAGGACAAGACATCCGTTTGAGATTGTCCGGCGGCAACGGCGAAATAAAATCGACTTTCAGCTTAAATCCGTCGCCCGCAAACTTGTAATGCGTTCCGAACGCAGAAAGGGACACTTCCGTCTGTTTCATCTGCAGCACGCCGTCTCGTCGGCCTAAAAAGCAATAGGTACTGCCGTTCGCGCGCACAAATCCGTAGACGCGACGAGAAAGCCCTGTCCAAAACATGGTGTCTCCGCCGTTCAGCTCATCGCACGGCGACCACACTGAAAAGTTGGGATCGATGACCCACAGTGGGTAAGCAGGTAAGATACGTTTCATAATTCTTCTCCGTATATTCAGATTTCACAATCAGATATTTTTCAACTCAATATCCCGCATGCGCCCTTGCCGAATCAGACGGCACATATTGCGCAATTCTTCTTTTACGCAGGCGCGCAGGCGTACATCCTCTTTCCAGGACATTCTCTGCGCCGCGGTTCCTTCGGTATATCCCGAAATGCTGAAATAGGACGGCAAAAGCAGGTTTGCCAGGCAGAGACTTCGACGCATATGAAAGGGTTCCGTTATAATCGTGACCGTTCTGATCTGCGCGATATCGGTAAGCCGGCTCAACAGAGCCAGCGAGCATGTCATGTTCTGTTTTGTATCCCGCGCAATCGGCTCTTCGAAAATACGATTCGGCGGAACGCCCAGCCGTTCCAGCTGCATTCTGAGAAATGCCGCTTCCGTAATGCTCTCGTCCCAAACTGCCCCGCCGGAACAAAGCATTATTTTGACTGCGGTCTTTCGGTAAAAAGATGCGGCGATCTGCGCCCGAACCAGGGCATAACGAGGGTCTGTTCCCAGCACAATCGCGCACTCGCTTTCCGACACAGTTTCAAAGACGCCTCCGAAGACGATCTCTTCCGCCTGTTCATCGCTGATCTCTTCCAAATCCGTATCCGTCAAACCCATCTGCCGCTCCCTCAAAGCACCCGTATTTTCCCGTCTTGCACGCAAACCTTTGCGCTCAGGCGGATATCCGAAACGGACGCGCCGACCAGTATCTCATAAATGCCATCCGTCACTTCCCAGGTATCCTTTGACGTCGACCAGTGCGCGAATGCGCGTTTACCCAGCGTATGCAATTCTGTTTTGCTTTCGCCCGCTCTGATCTCCGATTTGGCATACGATTTCAGTTCTTTCTTCGGTCGATAGACGAGCGGTGCACATTCGCATACATACACCTGCGAAACTTCTTTTCCGTCCCGCTCAGACGCATTCTCCACTTTGTAGGCAATCTCCAGCTCCTCGTCCTTCGCCTTGAGTTCCAGCTTACCGTATCGGAACGCCGAATAGCTCAATCCGTAACCGAACGGAAAGAGCACAGGTACTTCGTGCGTCTCAAAATACCGATACCCCACATCCAGCCCTTCCTGATATCTCGTCACTCCCGCGCTGCGGTACGACTGCACGGACGGCGTATCTTCAAGATATTCGGGTATGGTCTCCGAAAGCTTTCCGCTGAAATTCAGCGTTCCCGCCAAGAGTTCGGCAAGCACCTTGTCTCCGCCCATGCCCGGCTGACCCGCGAACACAATCGCGCTCACCTTGTCCGCCCATGCGCTCATTTCGATTGCACCGCCTGCAAATACGATGACCACCGTATTTTTGCAGCGCTCCGCCGTCTCCAGAATCGCGCTCTCCTGCACTGCGGGAAGACGCAGCGTCTGACGGTCTCCCGCCTCGTATTCAAACGGTAGTCCCGTTCCCACGCACACGACGCATACGTCACTCTGCGCCGCAAGAAGCTGTGCGCGGCGCGCGTCCTGCACATTGGAATTGACCCCATCGTAACGGAACGCGCCTTCATATGCCACGGCAAACCCCTGTTTTTCAAGCTGTGCAGGCAGATCGAACGAGCGGTTCAGCCATTCTACGCAGGACGAACCGCCGCCGCGAATCATGTCGACGGTATCGGGTTTTCCGTAACAACCGATCACCGCGATCGGACCGTTCTTTTTAAGCGGAAGCGTACCGTCGTTCTGTAACAACACCATGCCTTCCGCCGCGACGCGCTGCGCCGCCGCCGCACGCTCCTCCTGCGAGCGGCGGACGCGAGCGGTTTTCCCTATTTCCTTACAGCGGGATACAAGATCTATCACTCTCTGCACGCATGCATCAAGCTCCTCGTCCGTCAGCTTTCCCGCGCGATACGCTTCGCACAGCTTTTCGTAATTCTTCTGATTGAACGGCATCTCGATGTCCAATCCCGCCTTTGCCGCCGCAGCCCTGTCCCGTACCGCATCCCAGTCCGAAAAGATGGCGCCGTCAAAGCCGAATTCCTTGCGCAGTACGTCAAATCCTTTCTTGTATTCGGAGGCGTACGTCCCGTTCACGCGATTGTAGCTGCACATCACCGAGACAGGTTTTGCCTCGCACGCGATCTCGAACGGCACATAATAGATCTCCCGCAGCGTACGCTCGTCTACGTCGCTCGTCTGATGCAGCCGATCGTATTCGAGATTGTTGCAGCAAAAATGTTTGAGGCATGTCCCCACGCCGCCTTCCTGCACGCCTGCAATATATTCCTTTGCAAGCGTTCCCGCAAGATAGGGATCTTCCGAAAAATATTCGAAATTGCGTCCGTTCAGCGGATGACGCTTGATGTTCACACCCGGTGCGAGAAGAATGTCTACTCCACGCTCGATACAGTCGTCCGCGAGACATTCACCCGTCTCTCTTGCAATTTCCTTGCTCCATGTATTTGCCAGCATCTGCACAGACGGATATCCGACGGCAGGGATGGTCTCTTCTGTTCCGTCTTCTCTGACGCGCACCGTACGCAGCCCCACGGGTCCGTCCGAGACAAACAGCTCTGACAGCTTTCCTTCCAATCCTTCCGTATGCCAGCAGTCTTTTCCGCAGATGAGCCGCAGTTTTTCTTCCGAAGTCAATTGTTTTGCCGTAATCATAACTTTATCTCCTTTCGGATGTATTCCGAAATTTCCGCCATATCTTTTACGCGGAACACGCAGGAGCCGAACGTCTGTCCCGATTCCGCCCTCTCGGCAAACGCGATGCAGGGAATCCCGGCCGCGCACGCCGCTTGTGCACCCGTATCCGAATCTCCCACGGCTACCGCTTCTTCGGGACGAACGCCGCACAGCATGAGCGCCCTTTCATAGACAAACGGCGCAGGCTTCGCCGCGGAAACTTCGTTCCCGCATGCGAGGGCGCAAAAATATTCTCCGATACCGAGATGCCCGAGGACATCTTCCACATATTTCCGATCGGACGACGACGCAACCGCCGTTTTCAGTCCGCTCTCCCGTAAAAATTTCAAAAGCCCGATCAACCCCTCCGTCGGGGGAAGCGCCGTCTTTACGATCAGCTCGTAAACGAGAGAAAAATCGCGCAGACTAAGTTCTTCGCCCGTGCAGGGAAAACCGTACTTTTCCGTGATGTGCCCCCAGAATTCGCGTTTCCCGCATCCGATCGCCGCATCGGGAGTATCGTCTGCCGCAATCCCGAGTTCGCGATACAGCAACTTCCGCGTCTGCGCGTGCAGAGGCTCCGTATCCGCAAGCACGCCATCCAAATCGAATATCACCGCTTTTAACATTTTTTCAACACAGCGACCTGATAGGGCTGCATTGCCTTGCGCCCTTTGTACGCCCTGCCCGTCAAAAGATCGACATAGCTTCCGTTCAGAGAGATCCAGCCCTGTTCGTTCTCCGCCTCCACGGCGATGAGTCCGTTCTCCTCTCCGGACCGTTCGACTACGAGCACGTTTTTGCTCGCCTCCGCAACGGGTTTCTTTCCGGTCAGCGCGCGCAGCGTCTCGTGCGAAGGAACGCTGCCCAAAAGGATCACTTTTCCCTCCCCCGCTTTGCGTTCTGCCGCCGCGCAAAGCCCGGCGAACTCCCCCTCCGTATAGTCCGCAAGACTCTCCGCGCCGCGCAGCTCGTATGCGTCGTAACACATGGAAACCGAGAAGGGCTTTCCCGCCCTGTCTTTCGCGCGGAACACATCGTTTGCCACGGGTTTTTGGTACTTCGTATAGACCCCGACCAACTCTTCCAGGAAGGAATAGGGCGCGTGCGTGTATTTGCTCGCATATTCGGTCATAATATCGCTCATCGGTCCGACGATCCACGTTCCGCCCGCTTTCACCCATTCGACCATGCGTTCTTTCAGACCGTTTTCATCTACCGTCGCAAGGAAGGGAGAGATCACGACTTCGTAATTGTCAAGCGAGTGCGGTGTATCGATCAGGTCAATATTATAATGGCGGAACGCTTCACAGAACCCTTCCAACAACGTTTCGCGATAGCGGAAGCCCTTCAGAAGCGGCGCCGCCTGAAACGTTTTAACCGCAGAAGAGGAATAGTGAATGGCTATCTTGGAACGGATCCCGCTGTGCAGAAGAAAATCGGCGCACTTTTCGAATTCCTCTCCCGCACGGGCGACCTCCCGGGACACGCAGTATGCCCTTCCCGCCGTTGAGAACAGCGCCCCGTGCGCAAGTTCATGTCCGTTGGGATGCGCGCGAAACAGCCAATAAAGATTCATCTCCGCGCCCATCGCCACGGGAAGCCAGGTATTCGCATAGCAGTTCCCCACGGGACGGTATCCGCAATCCGCAAATTCACTTCCGTTCCAGCCGACCTGCGTCTCTGTCACCCAAAAGGGTTTGTCCTTCACGCACCGCAAAAAATGATAGGAAAAGGCGGTTTGCGCAAGATCCGGTGCAGGATTATAGTGATTGAACTGCACGACGTCCAGCTTTTCGTTTACGTTATAATAACTGAGCTCGTTGGTGCTCATCATATCCGTGCCGACATTCTTGCACCCGTATCGGTGCAGGATATCCGCCTGTTCGTTCACATAGGAAACAATTTGCCTGCAGTGAAACCGTTTCCATTCCACTTGCAGAGACGGATGCCGCCACTGTCCGTCGCGCGGAGGCTGAACATCCTCAAACGAATCATATTCGAGTGACCAACGCGTCATCCCCCACTTCCGATTCAGCTCTTCGACGGTCTTGTATTTGTCCTTTAAGTAATTGCGGAACGCCTTTATGCAGAGCGGACAGAAACATCCGCTGCTGTACGGAAAGATCTCGTTGTCGATCTGCCATCCGACCACGCCGGGATGATGCGCAAAACGCTTTGCCATCTCTTCAACGATGATCGCATTCTTTTCCCGCATCTTAGGCGAAGTTTTACAGGGATGACAGCGCGAAGAAACCTCCGTTCGGATTCCGAGACTGTCCACGCGGCGCATTTCCTCGTATTTGTCCAGCATCCAGCGGGGCGGCGTACAAGTAGGCGTGCACAGCACGACGCCGATTCCCGCCGCGTGCAGCTTATCTATCGTCCGTTCCAGCCAGCCGAAGGAAAATTTTCCCTCTTCCGGCTCCATTTTTCCCCACGCGAATTCTCCGATCCGAAGGGTATTGACACCGGTTTCTTTGCATCGCGCAAGATCCGCATCCGTTTCGCTCTCCTCCCACATTTCGGGATAATACGCGGCTCCCAGTCTAATCTTTTTTTCCATATATCCACATCCTAATCGAGTTTGATTTTCAGCTCATACGCTTTGTCGCACTTTGCGCAAAACTTCACGCAAGCGACCTCCGAGTCCCTTGCGCCGCCTTCCGCCGCAAAAGGAAACGCCCCTCTGTCTCTTGCAATCATCCGATATGCGATTTCCTCTCCGTTCAGCGAGACGGAAGAAACCTGTATTCCGCCGATACAGTGGAACCGTACGGAAAGCTTGCGCTCCGCCACTGCGCGCTCGCCGAAAAACACCCCTTCCGAAGGCTCGAAGCAAACGACATAACACTTTTCCTTCGCGTCATAACGCGCCCGATACGGACTGATGCGGAACTCGCCCTTTTGATATGCCGTCGTTTCGCCGTCATCCTCGTACAGGATCCCCTCGTCGGAAGTCTCTTCGGCGGGATAGTAATCGAAGGCAAGTTCGTCCCAACGCTGTTCTTTGGTGTTCTTGGCATCCCGCGCGAGCGGTATGAGCGCGCCGAGACGGACAAAGAGCGGCATTTCGTCGTATGCATACGACCTGTCCGCTTCACCGCCATGAAATACCGCGCCGTCAAAGACGTCCATCCATTTCCCCTCGGGCAGAGAAAGGACTCGGTTTTCCGTTGTCGAAACGTCGGCATAACACAATCGGCAGACCGCCTCGCCTCCTGCCTGAAAATAATCCACCCATACGGCATGCGGACAGCCGCCGCTTACGATCCCCAGAGGAAAGGTCATGGCGGAATGAATGGTATCATCGCGGAAGACCAGCACTCCGTCCAAATAGACCGTCGCGCCGTCGTCGCAGCACAAAAACAATTTGACGTCGCCATCAAACCGTACCTGCGTCTCAAAACGCGCAGAAAAGTTGCAGACGGGGACCCCTTCTGCGGGCGAAGTGCCGTCGAGGAACAGATCGAGTTTCTTCATCTGCGCCTCGGCAAGCGGCTCGCCCTTCCGTTCCTTCCCGTCAAAATAGACTGCCGTAACGGGAGCGCAGTATTTGTCCTCCTCAAGCGGCTGCGGCAAAATGCCGACGACCGGCGCGATCAGGATGTCTTTGCCGAGAAGATAGGAATCGACGCACGCCGCAACTTTTTTGTCCTCGGGGTATTCCCAGCCGAGTCCGCGGAATATCGGCGTTCCCGACCGATAATTTTCAAACGCGGCGGCATAGAGCATGGGAAGCAGGCGATAACGCATCCGAATATAGCTGCGCGCGACGGCGACCGTCTCCTCGTCGTAGAGCCACGGTTCCCGAAAACGAAGTACGGTATTGGTACAATGCGGGCGGAAAACGGGCGAAAGCACGCCGAACTGAATCCAGCGGAGATACAATTCTTTGTCGGGATTGCCGAGGTGCCCGCCGCAGTCGGCATTGACGTAAGAAATTTCATTTTCGGAAGCGCGGATGAGCGTTTTCACCTCCGTTGCGAGAGAGACGGAATCGCTCGGGATATCTCCCGTCCATTGAATGCCGAAACGATGTGAGGCACTGTCTTTGACGGCGATATAGTTTCCGTTTGCGATCTCGTTTACATTTGCCATAATGACAGGGCGGCGATATTTCTCACGGTTCCCCGCCTTGTTCTCATAGAAATGCTTCGTAATCTCCTCGAAGACATACATTCCGAACGTCTCGGGCCGAATGCCTTTGACCGGGCTGATGAGTTTGGTGCTCCAATTTCTGTCGTACCACCAGGTATCCAGTCCCAACTCCAGCAGACCCTGCAGTTTTTCCTCGCGGTACTTCACTTCCGCAGGATCGAGCAGGTCTTTCGCCCCGTCCACGGGTTCGGGATGATCGTTGAACATCACCTCCACGCCGTGCGCGTGCGCAAACTCAAAAAAACGCCTCATGTCGGGGAAAAGCGCGGTATCGATGTCATACCCGATGCCCCTGTCGGATGCCGCGCGCCAGTCGGTATCCAATACGATATTGTCAAGGGGGATATCGTATTTCTCATAATCCAGGATGACCTGTTTCGCACTATTCTCGTCATACTTAAAGTATTTGGAATTCCATGCGCCGAACGTGGCAAGGCGGGGAAGGGGCGTTCTGCCCGTCAGCTGCACATACAGCCGCCGCAGCGTCTTAAAATCCCCCTTGCACATCAGCAGATAGACATCCTGCGCCTGCTCCTCGATTCGGAATTCCCCTTTACGGAAAACAGAATAGCCGCCTTCGGGAAGGGTGACGCGCGGCGTGTCTGCCACCGCAAACACCTCCGGAGTCTTCGAAAGCGGAGGAAGCTCGCCGGTATTTTTTTCTTCGCCAAACGCATAAATCACGTCCGTGCCCTTTTTGAGAACGACCCCCTTCAGGCTTCGGCAAGAGGCAGGGAGGCAGAGTTCATATCCGGAAAAAAGTACCGACGTCCCAGAAGTCGTACCGCGAACGGCAAAGCCGCTCCAACCCGTAAACTCCCCGCGATTCGGAATAAACAACGAATCCGACCCGAAAAATTCCGCATTTTCCGCATATTCAACGCGCACGATTTCATCGGAAAGAAACTGCACCCGCAAAGAGTTTACAATGACTTCACACCCCATATTTTTCCTCGTTATTTGTATTTTTGATAAGATCAAAAGCAATTAAAGCTTTGCCGCAGAAGGATCGGTCGTACCGATGACCAGCACACCGTCCTTGAGCACGGCGGGATGTTCTTCAGACGCATAATATCCCTGATGCACGCCCAGGGTGCACTTGACAAGATCACTGTCCGTAAAACTGTACGTCTCGGCAATTTGGATGAAATTTCCGTCGATATCTTCGGCATAGGCGGTATAGAGTCCGCCGTTGCGCACAATTGTAACATAAAGCCCGGCGTTGTTCAGCATGGCGTTAGACAGTTTGCCGCCGCCCTCCAGTTCCGTGAAAAATATCTCCTTTGTATCGCTGAAATAGGCATAACAACCCTGTGTATTGCACCCGATGCGGAATGCCATCCACCTGCCGTTTGCGATGTTGTCTGCCGTATCGATATTCAAATTGACACGGCAGCCGACGCCCTGCAGCAGATTGGCGACCTGTGCGCCCTCCCATCCGAGGAACACGCGCAGGACAAAACTGCGTTCGGTAACGGCAAGTTCGAGTTTCTCCTCTCCGTTCAAAGCATAGACGTGCATCGTCTGGTTTGATGTCGCGGTATCCGTGATCGCCGCGTCGGTAAGCGAGAACACCTTCGGTGTAAAGATCTCTTCCTCCGCAATGGGCTGCGCGGCTGCCTCGTCCGCAAAATATGCCCCGCATATGCTGCATTCATAATGCGCAGCCGCATCGCAGGAAAATACGCTGTCCGACCCGTCCGAATAATAGGTGTGCTGATGCAGATCTCCCGCGATCCAGTTCTTGGAATAACTGTCATAAAGCTGCATCAGGCGCACATCCGTCATATAATATGTCTTGTCCTGTTGTACGCTGATCTGTTTGGTGACCGTGTCATACTCGTAGCCTTTGGTAAAAGTGAGCGTATAATCCCCGGGAAGCAAAGAAAGCTCGTAGCCGCCCCACGCATTCGTGGTATAACGGGACGTGTTCCCCTGCTGATCTTCGACGATGATCCCCGCCACGGTCATGGCGCCGCTGTCTGTAAGCACTTTGCCTCGCACGTCGCCCGCCCGTTGAGGCGTAACTGCCGGTTCAGCCGGAGGGTTGATCCATGAATAAGCAAAATAACCGAGCACGCCCGCACCCGCGATCAACGCCGCACATACTGCCGACAGGATAGGGATAATCTTTTTCATGTGTTTTTTGCTCCTTGTTGACATTCTTCTGTTATTATGGTACAATGAATTATCCGATCTTTCAATCGAATTTTTTTCAAAAACTATGCACTTTAAATCATATACAGAAGTTTTCGATACGACCCCTCTCACTTCCGAGCATCCTTTTTCTCCGCACGGAATTCTTTTCACATACTATCCTTCCGAAGAACCGGAAAATTTGCATTATCATAATTTTCTTGAGTTGGGATACTGTGAGAAGGGCACGGGGGTTTTTATCGTTGACGGAAAAATTATCCCCTTTCACGGAAAATGCTCCTCCATCATCTACGACGGACAGGTTCATATCGCAAAAAGCATCAACAACGAAAAAAGTTTGTGGCACTTCCTATATATCGATCTGAGCAAACTGTTCACGGGAGCAGAGGCGAACGAACTGAAACTGCTCAAATCTCTCGAACACGACAAATATAATTTCCCAAGCGTCCTCTCCTATGAAGAGGACGAAGGCATTTACGCCCTCTGCAAGGAAATCATGTCGGAAGCGGCCGGAATGAAAGCGGATCATCTGCCCGAGATCCGCAGCCTTGTCATCTCCCTGCTCATCAAACACGGAAGATATTTTACAAAAAAAGAAGGCGGCATCCGCGAACGAGCCTCTCTGATGGATGAGATCGGAGACCTCCTCAACTATGTCAATATTCACTACATGGAAAACATCACGATCGACGATATGGTCGAAAAGACACATATGTCCAAAGCCACCCTGCAGCGTAAAATGATCTCTTTCTTCGGAATTTCTCCCATGCAATACATTCATCGACTGCGCCTCAATCACGCCGCAGTTTTGCTTTTGAGCAAAAAAAAGACGATCGCTGAGATCGCGACCGAAGTGGGATATAACAATCTGTCCAGTTTCAACCGCATGTTTTTCAAGGAATTCGGAATGTCGCCCTCCGACTGGCGAAAGAGCGAAAAAAACCACCCCATTCCCGGCGATCTGTCATAAACGCATCTCTCGCATGAAAAACAGAAGGGTGCAGCTCTGTTCTTCCCGATGCGTTCCGATCCTTTGGCCGCCTTCTTCTCTGCAAAAAACCTTGCGTAACAAAACCGCAATGATGCAGCACGTAAAAGAGCAAAAGTTGAAACTATGGCAAACAGAATCGCGTGAACGATCGCTCTTCTGCTCCCCGCTGCTCTCATGGGCTTATGTTGTGGAATGTGTATTACAGCACATTTCAAAAGAGGCAATTCATGATATCGTTGTAAGAGTCATAATAAAACTTAACTGATTCGGTATAAATATTTTATTAAAAACGTGTTATGATCGTCGCAAAACATTGGCTTATAGTCCGATCTTTATGATGTTGCCATAAAAATTAGTTTACCGCGCAACAGGTAAAGGAGATGTAAAAATGAAGAGAATAAGGGCCGAAAAAGCAAACGTCTTGCTTTACGGTGTATGCTTCGCTCTTTGCTTTTTCGCATTCATGCTCACCGAAGCGTCCATCAACGAACGCTGTGCCGAAGTGTTGGGAGAAAAATACGTCAATCTCGTCTACGCCGCCGGGCTGGTCTGCACCGGTCTGGGTTATTTGTCGTTTCCCGCGCTGCGCCGTCTTTGCAAAACAAGAAATGTGCAAAAAGCAGCGATCTGTGTGGTCGGACTGTGCTGTACGACGGCATCGATTCTGCTGATCCAAGCCCGGGGATCGGTTCTCTTTTTGATCAGTTCTGCCGCGGCGCTGCTCTTATTCGGAAATATCGGCGGCTGCGTCTATTACAACACTTCCATGTTTTTAAACGAAAACCGTTTTATGGGGCGAATCATCGGATTCGGTATGGGAATCGCCATCCTGTTGCAATATCTTGTTCAGAATTTTGCTCCGCAGGCGATCGCTTTGATCGTAAGCAATTTCCTGAGCGTGGCATTTGTCTTATATTTTACCGTCAAGGCGCCGAAAGATTGGATCCTCGAAGATGCGCTCCCTTACTCGTCAGACCGCGGCAAAAAAGATCGCACTGCCCCCATTCTGATCGCCGCCGTCGCTCTGATGAGCCTGGTTTCCGGAATGATCGACAGCGTTCTGACTGCCTTCCATGCGGAACGAGCTTATGACATTTACAGCGGAGTGCGGTTGTTCTACGCCCTGGGGCTGATGGCGGCCGGTTGGATTGCCGATGTCCGCAAACGGCAATATCTGCCGCTTGCCACCGTCTGCGCTATCCTGATGTCCTCGTTGTGCACCGTCTTTCTGTCAGAACAGACGGGCTATTTTGCAGGCACGGCGCTGATGTACGTCTACAACGGATTTTACATCATTTTTTTAACGGTGATGTTTTTGGACTATGCCCCGAGGAGCAATCATCCGGAACTTTGGGCGGGCATGGGGCGCATCGTCCGCAGTTTTACGGTCGCCGCGGCTATTCTGCCGACTTCCAAACTTTACGACGCCATGGGCGGCACTGCATTGGCAATGGGAAGCTGTCTCCTTTCCGTCGGCGTTTTGCTCATACTGCTGCCCTACATCAGCAATGCCGTGGCGCCGCACAAGCCGCAGGAGCCCGCTTCGGAGACGCAACCGCTTTCCCCCGAACAGAGTCTGAAACGGTACGCGGAACATTACTCCATGACCCCCCGTGAGACCGAGGTACTGGAAAAATTGCTGACAACCGAAGAGAGCGTTCAGGAGATTGCCGACAGCCTGTTTATCTCCCGGCGCATGCTCCAAAGATACATCGCCTCCATCTATGAAAAGACCGAGATCAAAACGCGCATCGGTCTGTATCAGAGCTACACGCAATTTGTGGCAAACCTCAAATAAATGCGGGGCGCAACCCGCCGCTCAGGCGCCGTTTCCGACGGCGCTTTTTTGTTTTTCGCAACACGTCACACATGTGAACCTCATTTATGAAAGATTGGCGTCTTTGTGAACTGCAAAACGGCATCGTTTTATACTATAATTCAGGAGAGGAAGCAAGATGCACACCCGAACGAATGATGCTGTCCGCATTCGTCCCGGGTCCTTTCCGAATCGAGCAAAATTCAAACTCCGACGTCTGTCGGGCGGCAGCGAATTCTTCCGTTCGTGACACGGAAAAAAGAGACGATGAAAAAAGTTTTTTTGTTTTGGCTGATGCTCCCGTTGCTTTTGGGCGGCTGTGCGCCGCAGGCTTCCGTGTCGGGACCGGACATCGGGGACCTTGATCCCTCCGAATACAGCGGCGTCTTTGCACAGTACCGGACGTTAACCGATCCGATCACAGGTGTTCCCGTTCTGGACGCCCTTCTGCCCTACGGCTGGACGGCGCAGGTAGAGAGCGACTGGAGTTTTGTCTCTACCACCAATCCCTGCGTCGCAAACCTTCTGTTTACGAGCCCGGACGAGAAGGCGACGGTCCTGATTCAGACTTCTCAGGACTTTCTGCAAAGTTCCGACACCTCGGGTCTGTTCCCCCATCGGGACTATATCGACATGGAAACCTATATCGTTCATCTCGCCTATAAAAACGCAGGACAGGTGTTGGATCTGTGCTTTAACGGCGTATTGGGAACGGGCGGCACGGTGGTAAGCGAAACTCAGATACCAAGCGAGGTGCAGTCGCTGCTCGATCAAACGGCGCAGACCTACCTCTCTACGCTGGTAAACGGCATCAATCAAGTCGGCGGAGGCTACGGAGTCACAGCGCAGCCGCTCGGAAGCGAAGGCACAGCCGCTCTGCGCCGCTATCGCTACACCGGAAGCGACGGTAACAGTTATCTGGCAGACGCCATGGCGCTGTGCGTGGCGGCGGAGTATGTCAGCCCGTCTTACGGTAACAATTTTGTGAACATTCCATGGACAGTCCCGATGATCATGGTGTACATTGCGCAGGATGAGGCAACGTTGGAAAAATACAGAGCGCAGTATGAAATGATCAACGAAAGCTTTGCGTTGCGCAACGAATTCAACTATGTGAAACATGTGTATGGAAGTTATATCCGCAATATGGTCATGCAGCAACAGGCAAGTTCCATTGCGGCCATGACGGAAGCGCAGGCGCAGTCATATATGAACGATTACGATTCTTCCTCTTATACTACGGACGATTGGGCGAACGATTGGAGCGATTATATCTACGATCGCAACGAATATACCACCACCGACGGCAATATCATCAAGGTCAGCACCGAATATGATTGCGTTTATCAGAACGGGGATGAATTTTATTTCGGCTCACAGGGGTCGGCTCCTTTTGGCTGGAAACAACTGACTCCCAATTAAACGAATTTGCCGTATATGGAGAAAGGAGAATAGTATGAACCCTATCAAAAAATTGCTGACTGTCCTGATTTCGGTGCTGTTTTCGGCTTCGTTTACGGCGGCGCTCCCCGTTCGCGCGGAACCCGTCTCCGAGGACACCCTGCGCTGGAGAGCTTACGAGACCGACAGCGGTACAGAGGGCGTCATGATAACGGGATGCACCAGTGAAGCTCCCGTATGGGAATTTCCCTCCATCATCGACGGAAAACCGGTATTGAGGCTGGAAACCCTTCATTCCCTGGAAAGCGACCCCGCGTATTCCAATACAACGACCAAGGAGATCATCGTTCCCGAAGGCGTGGAGGAAATCGATTACGCTTTTGCGATGTATAAAGCGCTGGAAAAGGTCACCCTTCCCCAAAGTCTGAAATCCATTGGCATGTACAGTTTTTACAACTGCTCGGCGCTCAAAGAGATCAACTTCCCCGCGGGACTCGAAACCATCGGTTCCGATGCGTTCGACGGCTGCAAGCAACTCGAGACGGTGAGC
>CALVZL010000019.1 GCA_944372525.1 uncultured Clostridia bacterium | reverse complement strand
TAAAATGGTGGTAGTTCATACAGATCTCCTTTGTAGTAAATTTTGGTTTTGCAACTCTATTTTACCACAGATTTGTATGAACTCCTTTTTTTTCTTCTACTGTTGCACTTAATAGTATAATTCACCCACCATTCAAAAACGGGGAGGACAGCGTCCTCCCCGTTTTGTTCTCAATCTTTCCGCAAATTTTTTTCCGCCGAACGGCTCAGCTTTTTTCGTAACCGAACGGATTGTTTTTCTGCCAGTTCCATTGATCGCGGCACATCTCGTCGAGACCGTATTCCGCCTTCCAGCCCAGTTCGCGCTCCGCCTTCTTGCTCGTCGCATAGCAGGAGGGCACATCGCCCGCACGGCGGGGCAAAATCTCATAGGGCAGCTTCTTTCCGCAAGCCTTTTCAAAAGCTGCGATCATCTCCAGTACGCTGTAACCCTTTCCTGTGCCGAGATTGTAGATATACACGCCGCTCTCGTTCAAGGCGCGGATCGCCGCAACATGTCCTTTGGCAAGATCGACAACGTGCAGGTAGTCGCGGACACCCGTGCCGTCCGGCGTGGGATAATCGTTGCCGAACACACCGATTTTTTTGAGTTTCCCGCTCGCCACCTGCGCAATATAGGGCATGAGATTGTTGGGAATCCCCTTGGGGTCCTCCCCGATCCTGCCGCTCGGATGCGCGCCGACCGGATTGAAATAGCGGAGCAGGGCGATCGTCCACGTTTTGTCTGCCCGCGCAAGGTCTTTGAGAATATTCTCCTGCATGAGCTTGGTCGAACCGTAAGGATTTGTGACGGAAAGGCGGCATTCCTCGTCGAGCGGAAGCCGCTCCGGCTCGCCGTAGACGGTCGCCGAAGACGAAAACACAAACCGCTTCACCCCCGCCTTCTTCATCGTCTCCAGCAATACAAGCGTGGAGATAAGGTTGTTGTCGTAGTATTCAATCGGTTTGGCAACGCTCTCCCCCACCGCCTTGAGCCCCGCAAAGTGGATCACCCAATCGATCTGATGTTCCGAAAAAATCTTTTCCATCGCCGCGCGATCGCGGACGTCTGCTAGATAGAACGTTACTTTTTTCCCCGTGAGTTCTTCCACGCGGCGGATCGCCTCTTCGCTCGCATTGGAAAGATTGTCGACAACAATCGTTTCATAGCCTTCGTTCAGCAGTTCCACTACGGTATGCGAGCCGATATAGCCCGCGCCGCCCGTTACCAAAACTTTCATTTCCTTGCCTCCCTGAAATAACCGAAATGTATTTTCCGCAAAAGCGACTCGCACTTTCGGCGGATCGATTCCTTTTAAAGTTCTCGCACGGTGATCCCGTCTGCGGGATCTGCCGCATAGAAGGACGGCACATAGCCCGTCTCCCTGCGGTAACGTTCCGTAACAAATTTTTCGAAGTCTTCGCGCGCTTCTCTGCGGATCAAAGAGACCGTGCAGCCGCCGAAGCCGCCCCCCGTCATGCGGGAACCGAGACAGCCGGGATGGCTCCTCGCCGCGGCGGCAAGGGAATCCAGCTCCCGCCCCGTCACTTCGTAGAGATCCCTCAGGGAATCATGCGAAGCGTTCAGAAGCGCTCCGAACCCGTCCATATCTCCCGCGCGCATTGCCTCCACGGCAAGGCGCACCCGCTCGCACTCATAGACGACGTGCCGCGTGCGGCGCAAAATCGTTCCGCTCAATGCAGACGAAAGCTGTTCGAACTCGCGCGGCGTAAGATCTGCCAGACAGGTAATGTCCGTCTTTTCGCGCAGACGAGCAAGCGCCTCCTCCGTTTCTGCCCGCCGCTCGTTGTAACGGCTCTCGACGAGACTGTGCGGCTTGTTGCTGTTCGCGATCACCAGCGCGCAATCGCCGAGCAAAACGGGAACATAGGTATGTTCTATCCGCTTACAGTCCAAAAGGACGGCATTCCCTTTCTTTCCGCATGCAGACACATATTGATCCATGATCCCGCATTTGACCCCCGCGAACTCATGCTCCGCGCGCTGCGCAACGAGCGCAACTTCCTTTTTGTCGAAGGGTTCTCCCGCGGCAACGGCAAGCGCCGCAATCGTGGACACTTCGATCGCAGCCGAAGAAGAGAGCCCGCTCCCGAAGGGGATGTTGCAATTGAAACGCAGATCGCACCCTACCAGTTTATGTCCCGCCTCCTGCCAAAAGTGTGCGCAACCTGCCTGATATTTTGCATGTTTGCAGTCGCGATATTGCTCGAACTTCCCGATTTCAAGCGAAATACGATCGGGAAGATCGGTCCAGCTGAGACGGATCGCATTCGTTCCGTTGCGCCGCACCGAGACGACGTTCCGCATGGGAAGCGCGGCGGGAAGCACTTTTCCGCCGCAATAATCGATATGCTCGCCGATGAGGTTGACTCTGCCTGCCGCAGAGACCTCAAATTCAAATTTTTCGTCCCGCATAAACTCTTCTCCCTTCATATTATTTTTTCCCGTTTTTGTCCGCCGCGGAATGAATAGAGAGCCGGACAAGTCCGTCTCTCTATCCAAATCTAGGGGAAATTAAGTAGGGGGCAACATTTGGATCAAAGGGACTTGAATCAAGACAATCATCTCACCGCTTCCCGTTTGACATGGACATTTTAACATATGAGAAAGAAAAAATCAAGCAAAATCTTGACTTGTTTTAGACATTTATTGACATGAATTTATTGACAATTCAACTGTTTCAGATTATAATGAAACAGAAGGAGGCCGTTATGATCGCCAAACGGGAAATCAGAAATTACAGCGGCTCAGTCAAAGTCTGGGCGGGAAAATACCGAAATTCCAACAATCTGCTCCACTGGCACTCCGAATGCGAACTTATCTGCGTGGAACAGGGCGGGATCGACGTCTTCTGCGAAAAACGCAAATACACGCTCTCGTGCGGAGAGGCGCTCCTCGTGGAGAGCGAACAGATGCACCATATGCACGCGCACACACCTGACACCATCCTCATCGTCATTTTTTACGACGACGGGATTGTCCGTCCCTATCTCGGCGAAGCGCAGCTCGCCTGTCCCCGTCTCTCCGGGAAATACCCGGTCGCCGACTGCTACGGGCGCATCCATACCGCGCTCACGGAAAAGCGGCTGTTTTTCGGCGGAGAAGCGGCGAGTGAAATTCTGCGGCTCACCCTTGAAATCTACCGCAACGAACCCCTTGTCTCCCGTTCGGACCTTCAGACAGACCGCTCGTTCCGCCGTTTTCTCGAAGAACTCGACGCTCGCTTTGACACCTATACCTTTGACGACGCCGTCGACTTCATGAAGATGAGCCCCGCCTATTTTTCCCGCTTCTTTCACGAGACGACCGGCTCGACTTTTTCCCACTACCTCAACTGCCTCCGCACCGAAAACGCCGTCGAGCTGCTTTTGAAAGGAGAAAAATCGGTCACCGATATCGCCGCGGAATGCGGATTCGGAACCATCCGCACTTTTAACCGCGTCTTCAAAGAGCTGACCGGCTACTCTCCCACCCGTCTCCCGCGCGATTTCACCTTCGAAAGCACCGTCTCGCACACGAGCAGCGAAACCTTTGATCCCACCTCGGAGGAATGCAAACTCATTGAATCCAACGGATAACGCCGTTCGCAGACGGATGCCGCCCATATCCGTCCCCCGAACCATTGTCCGAACTTTGAACGAGCCGTCCCGATCCTTCGCGCCCCTTCCTTGGTTTCGGAGCGGCATAAGACCGCTTGGACCGTTCAGACCATCGCTTTCGATATAGAAAACCGCAAGCCGAATGATTTGGCTTGCGGTTTATTTGAAATCGACGGATCAAAACGCCCTCCGTATTCATTCTGAGCGATCAAACCCCGGATTCAGTGCTTTTACCAAAAAAGCAAAAACACCTATTGCGTCCGTCCCGCGGGGTTCGGATTGCAATAGGCGCATGCATGGTGCCGCTGATCGGAGTCGAACCGATACGGTATCGCTACCATCGGATTTTGAGTCCGACGCGTCTGCCAATTCCACCACAGCGGCATATATCAGGATTATATAACACGCGGCGGAAAATTGCAAGCGATTTCCCGGAAATTCTTGCAAAAAACATAACGGCATGTTACAATAAGCCCATGGATAACGAAAAGCTCATTCTCATCGACGGAAACAGCCTGCTCAACCGCGCCTACTATGCGATCAAGGCTTTCTCTACCCGCGAAGGACTTCCCACGAACGGAATCTTCGGATTCATCAAAATTCTCTTCAAAATTCTCAAAGACGAACGCCCGCAGTATCTGGCAGTCGCGTTTGACGTCCATGCTCCGACATTCCGCCACAAGATCTACGACCGATACAAAGGAACGCGTAAACCGATGCCGGAAGATCTTGCCGTACAGGTTCCCGTTTTAAAAGACCTGTTGCGTAAGATGAAGATTTTCGCCGTAGAGCGCGCAGGATACGAGGCGGACGATCTGATCGGAACGCTGTCCCGCCGTTTTGAAGGGCTGAACGTAAGCATCTATACAGGTGACCGCGACGCCTATCAGCTGGTCGGCGAACATGTCACCGTATGCTATACGAAACGCGGCGTGAGCGACATCGAACGCCTTACGCAGCAAAACTTTTCGGAACTGACAGGCCTGACCCCGCCGCAAATTGTCGACGAAAAGGCACTGATGGGAGATTCCTCCGACAACATTCCGGGCGTCGCGGGAATCGGGCCGAAGACTGCGCTCACACTGCTTAAAACATACGGCACGCTGGAAAATATATACGAGCATCTCGAGGAACTTGCGCCTCCTCTGAGAGAAAAGCTGCTTGCAGGAAAGGAGAGTGCATTTCTATCTCTCCGTCTCGCAACGATCGTCACCGATCTCCCGCTCGAGATCTCCCCGGAAGATTGCCGTCTGCACCTTCCCTTCTCCGAGGAAGTTCGCGCCGCCTTTTCCGCACTGGAATTCCGTTCCCTTACGGACAGCGACGTATTCGAGGAAAATCGCGCGCCGGTAGCGGAACTTGTTGAAAATCCCTCCGCCGAGGAGTTGCTGGCGGCGCTCGAAGACGCGGATTCGTTTTCCTTCTGCAAAGACAAAGAGATCTGTCACGTCTGCTTCGGCAGAAAGGAGTACCTGTTTTATCCGAGCAAAGATCTGCTGGACAGCGGGCTTTCTCCCGAGCAATACAAAACCGTGCTTTCGGCGCTTTTTGCGGGAACAAAACGGGCTTGCGTTCCCGATCTCAAAGCTCTTGCGCATGAACTGGATTTGCTCGGAATTCCTTTTTCCTGTCCTGCGGACGATGTCATGCTGCTGCGCTATCTCAACGATTCCGACCAGCGCCCGCTCGAGGCGAAAGCGCTTGCACAGGAATTCGGGATCCCTCCCCAGAACAGCGCCTTCGCGCTCAGACTTGCCCTGCAAGACGCACAAAAGAAGGCAGAAGGAACGGAGGAAGAGACACTGTATCGCGAACTGGAACTCCCGCTCGCCTATGTCCTGCTTGAAATGGAACGCACCGGCGTGCGAGTCGACGAGTCTCGTTTTTCTGAATTTTCGGAAAAATTCGGCGCAGAAATCCGCCTTCTCTGCGAACAAATTTTTTCCCTGGCCGGAGAATCTTTTAATCTGAACTCCCCTTTTCAGCTCTCCCGCATCCTCTTTGAAAAACTGAAATACGCACCGGAAGGGGCAAAAAAAAATCAGCGCGGAGGATATTCCACCGGTGCCGATACCTTGGAGAAACTTGCGGAAAAACATGAAATCGTGCGGCTGATTTTGCGCTATCGGGAAATTCAGAAACTGCAATCCACCTATATCGAAGGGATAAAGCCTCTCGTCAGAAACGGCATCGTCCACACGACCTATAATCAGACCATGACGACGACAGGACGGCTGTCGAGCGCCAACCCTAACCTGCAGAACATTCCGGTTCGCAGAGAGGAGGGCAGAGAGCTGAGGAAGCTCTTCATCGCCCGCGAGGGAAACGTGCTCATCGACGCAGATTATTCCCAAATCGAACTGCGTCTGCTCGCACATTTTTCAGGCTGCGAAGCGCTTCGGAAAGCATATCGGGAAGGCAAAGACATCCATGCCGCCACGGCGGCACAGGTGTTCGGCGTTTCGCCCGACTCCGTCACCCCGGAGCTGCGCCGTCGCGCGAAAGCGGTCAACTTCGGAATTATCTACGGCATCAGCGCATTCGGACTCGGAAAGGACCTCGGCTGTTCCTCCGCCGAGGCGAAATCGTATATGGACAACTATTTCGACAATTACCCCGAAGTCAGAGAATATATGCAGGAAAACGTAAACCGTGCAAAAAAAGACGGATACGTGACGACAATTCTCGGCCGCAAACGGTATATCCGCGAACTTTTCTCCCCCAATTTCAACGTCCGTTCGTTCGGAGAACGCGCGGCAATGAACATGCCTTTGCAGGGCAGCTCCGCCGACATCATCAAACTGGCCATGCTCGGCGTTTCCCGCCGCCTTGCCCGGGAGGCCCTGCGCGCCAAACTGGTCTTGCAGGTACACGACGAACTGATTCTGGATGCTCCGCGCGAGGAAGCGGCGCGCGCCGCCGCCTTGCTGAAAGAGGAGATGGAACACGCCGTCGAGCTCGCCGTTCCGCTGATCGCAGACGTCTCCGAAGGGGAAAGCTGGTATGAAGCGAAATAAGCGCGTCGCCGTGACGGGCGGGATCGGGAGCGGCAAGAGCACGTTCTGCGCTCTGCTGCGCGACATGGGTTGTCCCGTCTTCTCCTGCGACGAAATCAATCTGCGGCTGAGGACAGACCCCTCCTATCTCGCCAAACTGAAAGACGCCTTCCCCGCTTGCGTCGAGAACGGCGCATTCGATTTTTCCGAACTGGCACGGCAGGCATTTTCCGACGAGCGCACGCTGGCTCGGCTGAACAAACTCTCCCATCCCCTCATTCTGGAACAGCTTTTGCGCGAGAGCGCCCCCTTTCCCCTTTCTTTTGCGGAAGTTCCCCTGTTGTTCGAAGGAGGATTCGATTCGTTCTTCGACGGGATCGTCGTGCTCACGCGAGACAGAGAGGTGCGCGTGCGCCATGTCATGGAGCGAAGTTCTCTATCCCGGGAACAGGTCCTTCAGCGCATGGCGCGGCAACGAAATTGGGAGCAAATTCCGCAGGATCCCCGCATTCTGATCGTAGAAAATAACGGATCTCTTGCCTGCCTTAAGGCAAAGGCGGAAGAAGCGCTGCGATCCTTCGGCGGACTCCCAAACAATGGCGGAAATTGAAAATACCGCATATTTTCCAAAAAAGGCGCATACTTTTTTTCAGAGGAACTATGCGTCGGACCAACCCAACTTTTCGCGCGGCGGCCGTCTGCTTTACCGCCGCGTTCTTTTTTATTCTTTGTTTTCTCTTTCTTCGAGCGTATTGTTTTCCCCGTCCTCATGCAGATCTCGTCGCGGAGAGCGGAGTTCCCCCTTCTCTCGCCTTTGCAGTCATGAAGACGGAGAGCAATTTCCGCGAAGACGCCGTGAGCGCGGCGGGCGCGGTCGGGATCATGCAGCTTCTTCCCTCTACCGCGGAATTTGTCTGCCGGAGAGAAGGAGTTGTCTTCTGTCCCGACCGTCTGAAAGAGGGAAAATATAATGTATTTTTGGGATGCGCCTATCTGAAATATCTGCTTGAGCGATTCCGGCTTACGGAAACGGCACTTGCGGCATACAACGCCGGAGAGGGCACGGTTGCCGAATGGCTGAAAAACAGCGCATATTCCGCAGACGGAATCGCGTTGCAGACAATTCCCTATCCGGAAACGCGAAATTATATCGAAAAAGTAAAAAAATTTCGAAAAATATATGACTTTATCGGCTGATATGGCTTGACTTTTATTTTGAAATGCGATAGAATAACAAAGCTCACCGATGAGCGAATCGCAAATATGCGGTCGTGGCGGAACTGGCAGACGCGCAAGACTAAGGATCTTGTGGTTAACCCCATGCAGGTTCAATTCCTGTCGACCGCACCACCGACGGCGCAAGTTGAACGGAACGTTTGACTTGCGTTTTTTATCGTATGCAAGGGAAAGACCGAACCGCTTTTTAATGCGGTTCGGTCTTTCCCTTGTCGGCGCACCCTGTATCAGAGATGCATTTGCGCAAAAGAACACCTCAGGCTGTGTTCTTTGATGGATATGACGATACGAACAGGGCGTCGTCCTTCAGAATACGCCTCGCTCCGTAAACCATATTGGTATCCCTCGGTCTTACCGGGCATTTCGACTATGTTCTTTCCGGCGTCAAAAAGATCCCTCTGTCAAATACGACACCGATGGGATAACCGTCTGTCCCTCGGTTCTCGGCAATGAATTTCAAAGAACTGCTTATTTCCTGTCGTTCAACTGTCAGATTTTTGCGCCGAAACTTCCTTTGCGGCTCAAATTCATATCATAGAAGGAATCCATGGCGTCTTGTTCTATGATCTTTCCCTTCTCGCCAAACAATTTCCTGCCCCGAACGGACGACGCGTCGGATTCGCCGAGCCGATATGCCAAGATTCCGACCGCGCAAAACGAAACACAGACGGAAATTGTTTCCGTATCGTCTGCGCATGCAAGGAGTCTCAGAATGACACTGATCTCCGTCTTGATACATTTTGCCGCTCAGGTTCCGATACACGAGAGTCGGTTCTCTTTCGTTTTCACTTTGAATGACACCGAGCGGAGTCAAAATGCGGGAAAAGGTATTCCGGGGCAGGTGATAATATCGGGACCCCTCCCGTTTGAGAACGTCCGTTTACCGTTGCGGCGTTATCAAACCTTTACAAAAAACGTCTCGGACGAAAGCGTTTCCTCCTCAAAGGACAGATCGTATTCCTGCGGCAGAGAAAGGTCGCAACGCCTTCGTCTGCAATGTAATCGGCCGCGGGATCCCAGTCTTTCCCGTGCAAGCGGTCAGCTTGCAGTAACGGAAACCTGTCAAGATAACTGCAACAATACGAACCCGCTTCCACCTCTCTCCGCACAACGGAATGATTCCTCTTGAAAAAACAGTTTTTGCATTCGAAAAGGCAAAAAATTACAACACTGTGACGGACGATCTGTCCTTTTCGTCTGTTCGGCTTCGCCGCGGCCTCTTCTTTGCCCTTCCCTCCCGCGTTCCCGAATCAGGTCAGACGGAGACTTCGCCCCGCTCTCCGAGAAGCGCGGCATTCTCCCTGAGCACGGGAAGGATCTCCGCGGCAATGAACTCTTCCGTCTGTTCGGGGGCGCGGCCGATAAATTTCTTTGCGTCCAAGATCTCTTGCAGCCGACCGTGCACGGGAGCGAACATCTCGTCCTTTTCGATGAGCTCGATCAGGTTGTTCTCTTTTCCTTCCTGTTTGACGCGCTTTCCCGCCTGCATCGACAGCACGCGGAGACGCTCATGCAGTTTCTGACGGTCTCCGCCCGCCTTTACGCAGGCCATCATGATATTTTCCGTCGCCATGAAGGGAAGCTCCTGCGCGATATGCTTTGCGATGACTTTCTCGTATACGACGAGATTTTCCGCCACGTTCAGGTACAGATTGAACACGGCATCCGCCGTGAGGAACGCCTGCGCAATGACGATGCGGCGGTTTGCCGAATCGTCGAGGGTGCGCTCGAACCACTGCGTGGAAGCCGTCACTGCGGTGTTGATCGGCAGAGAAAGCAGATACCGGGCAAGAGACCCCATTCTCTCACAGCGCATGGGATTGCGTTTATACGCCATCGCAGAAGACCCGACCTGGTTCTTTTCGAAAGGTTCTTCCATCTCCTTCATGTTCTGCAATATGCGAATGTCGTTTGAGAACTTATAGGCGCTCTGCGCCATCTGCGAGAGGACACACAGCACGTTGTAATCGAATTTGCGCGGATAGGTCTGCCCTGTCACCCCGTAGACCCGTTCATAGCCGAGCTTCTTCACCACTCTCCGCTCCAGCTCCTTGACCTTTTCTCCGTCTCCGTCGAAAAGGGCAAGAAAGCTTGCCTGCGTGCCCGTCGTCCCCTTCACGCCCCGCAGACGGAATTGCCCGTACAAGTTTTGCAGGTTTTCATAGTCCAGCAAGAGATCCTGCAGCCACAGCGTCGCGCGCTTGCCCACCGTCGTGAGTTGAGCGGGCTGCAAATGTGTAAAACCGAGCGTGGGGAGATCTTTATAGCGCAACGCGAACGTCTTGAGCTTTTCCATGACGTTGACGAGTTTCTTTTTCAGAATATCCAGCCCGTCCTTCATGAGAATGAGTTCCGAGTTGCAATCGACAAAACAACTGGTCGCGCCGAGATGAATGATCCCCGCGGCAGCGGGCGCAGCGTCTCCGTAAGTCCGGACGTGTGCCATGACGTCGTGCCGCAATTCCCGCTCATAGGCGGCGGCGCGGACAAAGTCGATGTCCTCCGCATGCGCCTTGAGTTCCTCCACCTGCTCCCGCGAAACGGGAAGTCCGAGTTCCATTTCCGATTCCGCAAGCGCGATCCAAAGTTTTCTCCACAGACGGAACCGCTTTTCGTCCCCAAAATTTTCCTGCATTTCCCTGCCGGCATACCGCGTGTTGAGCGGGTTCTGATAGACGGAATAATCGCTCATGGCATCCTCCTCAAAGCGTGACGGGCGCCGGATATTCGACGCCGAACGTCTCTGCGGTCACCCGCGCAAGTTTTTGCTCTTTGAGCGGTCTGTCACGGAAATTGCAGGGCTGCGCGGCAATCTCATCCACCGTTTCCATTCCCTCGATGACCTTCCCGAAGGCGGCATACTGCCCGTCGAGATAATATGCATCGGCATGCATGACAAAAAATTGGGAACCGGCAGAATCGGGATTCTGCGCCCGCGCCATGGAGAGCACGCCCCGCTCATGTCTGAGCGCATTCGCAAATCCGTTGGACGAGAACTCCCCTCGGATCCGATATCCGGGTCCGCCCGTTCCCGTCCCCTGAGGATCTCCGCCCTGGATCATAAATCCCGCGATCACGCGGTGAAAGATGAGCCCGTCATAAAATCCCTTCTTTACCAGAGAGAGAAAATTGTTCACCGTATTGGGCGCAAAGGCAGGAAAGAGCTCCGCGCGGAAGCGCTTCCCGTTTTCCATTTCAAACGTCACGACAGGATTCTGATTTGCCATTTATTCCTTCTCCTCAAATTTTTCTACTGCGGTATGCGCCTCTTCGAACAGCTTCATGGAAAACTCATCGGGATATCCTTCCCTGTAAACCACGCGCACAATGCCCGCGTTGATGATCATCTTGGCGCAGATAACGCAGGGCTGATGCGTACAATACAGTGTCGCGCCCCGGATGTCAATCCCGTATTTCGCCGCTTGGATGATCGCATTCTGTTCGGCATGGACGCCGTAACAAAGTTCGGCGCGCGTTCCGCTTTCGATATGAAGTTTTTCGCGCAAACACTCCCCCCGTTCGATACAGGAGAGCATGCCTGCGGGAGCTCCGTTATAGCCCGTCGTCATGACACGCTTGTCCTTGACGATCACCGCGCCCACTTTGCGCCGAAAACAGCTCGACCAGCCCCCGACGAGCTGCGTGAGCTGCATAAACCGTAAATCCCACTTATTCATCCGCTTACCTCCGCATCAGTATAACACAAATGCGGGGCGTCTGTCAATCACGGAACAAAAATGCAGAAAAAAGCCGAAAAAAACAGAGAAAATCTTCCTCTTTCCCGTTTGAGGCAAAGGGCGAAGCGTTTATAATAAAAGAGAATTCGGCAGAAATGCCAAAAACAGACAGATACGGGCAGGCAAACCCGGACATCAAGGAGGTCTTTCAGATGAATATCAAACCATTGTTCGACAAAGTTGTCGTCGAAGCGGTGACGGTCGAAGAAAAGACAAAGAGCGGTTTCATTCTCCCCTCTTCCGCACAGGAGAAACCCCAGACGTGTGTCGTCGTTGCGGTCGGTCCCGGCGGCGTCGTGGACGGAAAGGAGATCGTCATGCAGGTAAAACCGGGTGACAAAGTGCTTTGCTCCAAATACGCGGGCACCGATTTTAAAGTGGACGGAAAAGAGTTCACGATCATCAAACAAAGCGACATCCTGGCGATTGTGGAATAACCGCCCGGTCAATAATTATTAAGGAGATATCGTTATGGCAAAACAGATCAAATACGGAGACGACGCAAGAAAAGCGCTTGAGTCCGGCGTCAATACGCTGGCGGATACGGTAAAGATCACCCTCGGACCTAAGGGCAGAAACGTAGTATTGGACAAAAAGTTCGGCGCTCCCCTCATCACAAACGACGGCGTGACGATCGCAAAAGAGATCGAGCTTCCCGACCCCTTTGAAAATATGGGTGCGCAGCTTGTCAAAGAAGTATCCACCAAGACCAACGATGTCGCGGGAGACGGCACGACGACGGCCGTTCTGCTCGCGCAGGCGATCATCCGCGAAGGGCTGAAAAACCTTGCCGCGGGCGCCAATCCCATCATTCTCAAAAAAGGAATCGACAAAGCGGTCGACGCAGCGGTCGCACAACTCAAGGCAATCTCCAAAACGGTCAACGGAAAGAAGGCCATTTCGCAGGTCGCTTCCATTTCGGCGGGAGACGAAACCGTCGGCGAACTGATCGCAAAGGCGATGGAAATCGTCGGAGACAACGGAGTCATCACCGTGGAAGAGGGAAAATCCATGACCACGGAGCTGACCACCGTGAAGGGCATGCAGTTCGACAGAGGATATGCCTCCGCCTATATGGTGACGAATACCGACAAGATGGAAGCGGTGCTCGAGAACCCTTACATTTTGATTACGGACAAAAAAATCTCCAATCTGCAGGAGATCCTTCCCATCGTCGAACCTCTCGCACAACAGGGCGCGCGGCTGCTCATCATTGCGGAAGACGTCGAAGGAGACGCGCTCGCCGCTCTCATCCTCAACAAACTCAAGGGCGTATTCAACTGCGTTGCAAACAAACCCCCCCGATTCGGCAACAAAAAAAAAGAAATGCTGCAAAATATCGAAGTGCTCACAGGCGGCACGGTAATCACATCCGATCTCGGTTATGAATTCAAGGACGTCACACCCGACCTGCTCGGCAGAGCAAATCAGGTAAAAGTCGACAAAGACAACACCACCATCATCGACGGCGCAGGCAGCAAAGAGGACATTCAGGCGCGCAGCGCGGCGATCAAAGCGCAGATCGAAGTCACAACTTCCGACTACGACAGAGAAAAACTGCAGGAGCGCCTTGCGAAACTTGCGGGCGGCGTCGCGGTCATCAACGTCGGCGCGGCAACCGAAGTCGAGATGAAAGAGAAGAAACTGCGCATCGACGACGCGCTTGCGGCAACCCGCGCAGCGGTCGAAGAGGGCTATGTGCCCGGCGGCGGCAGCGCGCTGCTCTCCTGCGTTCCCGTTCTCGAGAAACTTGTGGAATCTCTCACGGGTGACGAAAAGACCGGCGCCGCGATCATCATGAAGGCATGCGAAGAACCTGTCCGTCAGATCGCCAAAAACGCGGGCGTGGACGGCTCGGTGGTCGTCGACAAAGTGCTCTCCAAGAACGATCCCAATTACGGATTCGACGCACTCAAAAACGTCTATGCTGACATGGAAGAAAGCGGCATCATCGACCCGACGAAAGTCACCCGTTCGGTGTTGCAGAACGCGGCTTCCGTTGCCTCTGTCCTTCTGACGACGGAATCTGTCGTGACGGATATTCCCACTCCTCCCGCACCTCCCGCTCCGGCAGGCGGCATGGACGGAATGTATTGATCTGAGCCTCTGACAGCTCCCCCCTTCGGGCGGGGAGCTGTTTCTTTCTTTTTGTTTTCTTTCGTCTGCCCGAACTCCGTCCTCTGCCACAAAATCACATGACAAATTTTGACAAAACCGCCCCGAAATGTTTGCCGTTTTTTCGCAAATGTGATAAACTAAAGGCAACTTGTGAAAGGCTCGTGAAATTGCACCAAAAACGGCCGCCTTTGCAAAAACTTTTTAGGAGGATCACTTTTCATGAGTGACGAAACAAAAGAACAGGTTCTTGAATCGGAAGAGCCTGTCGCAAACGCCACGGAAGCGACGGAACCGAGTCAGCCGAAAAGCCCGCGCGGCGGACTGGCAGGATGGCTGGACAGATATTTCGGCGTGACGAAGAGCGGCTCAACATTCCGCATCGAGATCATTGCGGGAATCACGACCTTTATGGCAATGGTCTACATCCTGATGGTCAACGCGGGAATGTTCTCGGAAGATTTTGTCGGGATCAGCTACGGTGCGGCATACATCGCAACGGCGATCGGTGCGATCGCAGGTACGCTGCTCATGGCATTCCTCGCAAAAATGCCCCTTGCGCAGGCATCCGGCATGGGAATCAACGGATTCATCGTCTATACTTTGCTGTTGGGCGGAACAGGGCTGAGCTATGCCAACTGCATGCTCTTCACCCTGATCGACGGTGTCATCTTCCTGACCCTGACCGTGACCGGTCTGAGAAAGAAGATCTTTGAGGCGATCCCCGCTTCCGTACGCCATGCAATCCCCGTCGGCATCGGTCTGTTCATTGCGTTCATCGGAATGCAGCAGGCAAACATTATCGTCGACAACGCTTCTACGCTCGTCGGCTTTATTTCCTTCAATGTCCTGGCAGACGGATTTACCTACGGTGCAGTCATCGCGCCCCTCGTCGCACTCATCGGTGTGCTTGCGATCGCGGTCATGTCCAAAAAAGAGATCAAAGGCGCGATCCTTTGGGGAATCCTCGGTTCGACGGTTCTGTATTATATTCTTCACGGAATCGGCTACGCCGTGAGCGATCCTGCCAGCGTTGCGCTCTTTGAAGGAATTTCCTTCTCCAATCCTCTGACGGCTTTCTCGGAATGGGGCAAGGAATCGGCGGCAGCGGTCTTCACCGACGGCTTTAATTTTGACGCATATCTCGCAAACAATACCGGCGCTTCCCTTGTGGTCGTGCTTATCACCTCGGCGCTCTCTCTGTGCATGATCGACATGTTCGATACGATCGGCACCCTGTACGGCGCTTGCGCAAAGGGCAACCTGCTCGACGAGAACGGAACGCCCATCCGCATGGAGAAAATGATGCTCTCCGATGCGATCGCGACCTGCACGGGCGCAATCGCCGGAACTTCCACCGTCACGACCTTTGTGGAATCCTCCTCTGGCGTCGCAGTCGGCGGCAAGACGGGCTTCACCGCTCTCATCACCGCGCTGTTCTTCATCGTTGCAATGTTCCTCTCCCCCATCGCCCAGCTCATTCCCCGTTCGGCAACGGCTACGGCGCTCATCTGGGTCGGTATCCTCATGATGACTTCCGTGACGAAGATCGACTGGGCAGACGCAGTGGAAGCGATCGTCGCCTTCCTCACCTTCACCGTCATGCTGCTGGGATATTCCATTTCCAAAGGCATCGGCGTGGGAATCATCGCCTACATTCTCGTCAAGCTCTGCACGGGCAAAGTCAAAGACATCTCCGTCGCAACTTGGGTGATCGGCGTGTTCTTCCTTGCCACCTTCGTCCTCACCTGATCGGACGCAACTCGTATGCTTCGGACGGAACGGCGATCGCCGTTCCGTCCTTTTTTTATGCGCTGCCTTGACAAGCCGCGGGGTTTATGCTATGATGCAAAAAAAGAAACGGAGAAACTGTCTATGAATTATCGCAATCTCGGAAAATGGGGACTCAAAGTGAGCGAAATCGCGCTCGGATCCTGGATGACCGATCTCAAGGGCGCCTCCGCAAGAGAGACGGCGAAAGAGACCGTCGACCGCGCGTTCGATCTCGGCGTAAATTTCTTTGACTGCGCCGACGGATACTCAGGAGGAGAAGCGGAGCGCTTTCTCGGCAGTCTGCTCTCCGAGCACAGCCGAAACGAATACATCCTCTCCTCCAAGGTCTTCTTCCCCGTGGGGAAGGGCGTCAACGATCGGGGCCTGTCGCGCAAACATATCATCGAACAGATCGACCGCTCGCTGAAAAACCTGCGCGTGGACTATCTTGACCTCTATTTCTGTCATCGGTATGATCCGACGACCCCCGTCGAAGAAACCATGCAGGTCCTTTCCGACCTCGTCGCCGCAGGAAAAGTCCTTTATTACGGCGTATCCGAATGGAGCCCCGTGCAGCTGACGGAAGCGCTTTCCGTCATCCGCGAAAACCGCCTGCGTCCGCTCTGCGTCATTCAGCCGCAGTACAACATGACGGACCGCTATATCGAGGACGAGATGATCGCCATCTGCGAAAAGAACGGCATCGGCATCGTCCCCTTCTCCCCTTTGGCACAGGGACTGCTGACCGGAAAATACCGCAAGGGCGCTCCCCTTCCCGAAGGATCGCGCGCGACCTTCCAGAAAGACCGCCAGATCAACCGCCTTCTTACCGAGGAAAACCTGGACAAAGTAGAGCGTCTTTTCCCCATTGCGAAGGATCTCGGCGTTCCGCTCTCCGTCCTTGCAATCGCCTGGATCCTGCGCAAAAAACAGATCACTTCTGTCATCACGGGAGCGAGCAAAGCATCTCAGCTGGAACAGAATGCCGCGGCAAGCGGATTGCAGCTTTCCGAAACGGTGCTTTCCGAAATCGATAAAATTTTAGATTATCGTCCTTTTTTGAGACGAATCGGATAATTGGGGGTATTGTATATGGAACTCAGACAAACTTTTGAAAACCGCGTTTCTACCCGGGATTTTGACCAA
This sequence comes from uncultured Clostridia bacterium, assembly GCA_944372525.1. Taxonomy (GTDB): domain Bacteria; phylum Bacillota; class Clostridia; order Christensenellales; family Borkfalkiaceae; genus Gallimonas. The sequence goes on along the minus strand of CALVZL010000019.1, from coordinate 646 downwards.
ACGCCCGTCGGAAAAGACGCACTTCGCGCCCTCTTGACCGCCGCGCTGTACGCCCCCGTGGGCATGCACCGTTACGGCTCTCTCTGTCTCACTGTGGTGACCAATCCGACGCTGCTCGAAAAAATCCGCCTCGTTACGGCGAAAGAGACGAGAAACGAAAAAGCGGACCCCCTGCACGGCGCGCCCGCGATCATCCTCGTCTCCTCTTCCGAGCCCGCGGAGATCTCCATGGCGAACACTGCATGCATGATCGAAAATATGCTTCTGCAGGCAACCGAACTGGGACTTGCCAGCCTGTACGTGCGCGGCGCGATCCCCTTCGTCGCAAAAGACGAAGCGCTCTGCAAAGAACTGCGCATCCCGCAGGGATTTCTCCCCTATGCCGCCGCGGCGGTCGGCTACCCCAAGGTTCCCGTAATTCCCCGCAGCGTTCCTGCCAACAGCGAAACGACGATCATAGAACTTGACTGATCGGAACAGAATACGCGCCGCCCTTTCGGGCGGCGCGTTTCTCTTTCTGGTGAATTATACTATTAAGTGCAACAGTAGAAGAAAAAAAGGAGTTCATACAAATCTGTGGTAAAATAGAGTTGCGAAACAAAATTTACACAAAGGAGATCTGTATGAACTACCACCATTTTACCAT
>CALVZL010000018.1 GCA_944372525.1 uncultured Clostridia bacterium | reverse complement strand
ATGGTAAAATGGTGGTAGTTCATACAGATCTCCTTTGTGTAAATTTTGTTTCGCAACTCTATTTTACCACAGATTTGTATGAACTCCTTTTTTTCTTCTACTGTTGCACTTAATAGTATAATTCACCCTTAAGCTAAAGCCACCACTTTAGTGGTGGATAGTTACTCTGTTTTTGAAACGTCCGCTCAGACCGAAGCGTACTCCAGACGCGACGCAACCGCGCGCAGAAACTGCACGGTCTCCAGTTTTTTCGGCGAGATGCCCTCGCGGTGAAAGAGCGGGATCAGATCTCCCGTCATCTCCCCCGCTTCGATCACGGCGATTGTCGCGCGTTCCAGGCGGTCGGCAAACGCGCAGAGATCCGCAAGCCCGTCTTTCTCTCCCCGTTTTTTCAGCGCGCCCGTCCACGCAAAGATGCTTGCCACGGAATTGGTGGAGGTCTCCTCTCCGTCGCGGTAGCGGTACCAGTGGCGGGTCACCGTGCCGTGAGCCGCCTCATATTCGTATACGCCCGCAGGATCGGGCGAAACGAGAACGGAAGTCATCATGCCAAGCGAGCCATATGCGGTGGCTACCATGTCGCTCATGACATCGCCGTCGTAATTCTTGCATGCCCACAGGATCCCGCCCCGCGAGCGCACGATGCGCGCCACGGCGTCGTCGATGAGCGTGTAGAGATACCACAGCCCCGCCGCGTTCATCTCTTGCGCGAACTCTTGCTCGTAGACCTGCGCAAAGATTTCCTTAAACCGCCCGTCGTACGTTTTGGCGATCGTATCTTTCGCCGAAAAGAGCACGGGAAGTTTCCGATCGAGCGCATAGCGGAAACAGGAACGGGCAAACGAACGAATCGAGGCGTCGCAGTTATACATTCCCATCGCCACTCCCGCTCCCTCTCGGAAATCGTGGAGCAGCCTGCGCCGCACCTCCCGCCCCCGACCGTCTTCGACGACGAGATAGGCCCGCTCGCCCTGCGACATCGCCTCGTCCGAAGCGGCGTAGATATCCCCGTAGGCATGGCGGGCAAGCACGATGGGCTCCTTCCATGCGGGCAAATAGGGCAAAATGCCCTTGCAGAGAATGGGGGAACGAAACACCGTCCCGTCGAGAATGCGGCGGATGGTTCCGTTCGGGCTCTTCCACATCTGCCTGAGGCCGTACTCCTCTACCCGCTGCGCATTGGGCGTAATCGTCGCGCACTTGACCGCAACTCCCAGCCGCTTCGTCGCAAGCGCGCTCTCCTCCGTCACCGCGTCAAGCGTCTCGTCGCGGTGTGCAAGCCCGAGATCGTAGTACTCCGTCTTCAGGTCGAGATAGGGATACAGCAGGATCTCTTTGATCTTCTGCCAGATGACTCTGGTCATTTCGTCTCCGTCCATCTCCACCAGCGGGGTCTTCATCGCAAGTTTCATGCCGTCCTCCGTCTTTGCTTCGTTTTCTCCCCATTATAACGGAATGCCGCCGTTTTTGCAACCTTTTGCACCCGAAAATATCGGATTGCCGAGGATCCCCGTCGTGACGATCTCCCGTGCGGGTTCGGGACGAAGCCCCTCTTCGACGAGCGTGATCAGAAAAGCACGCGCCTCGGCGAGCGTTCTGCCGAACAGATGACAGGCCAGCGAGCCGGGAACGGTATTCAGTTCGCTCAGCAACAGCCGTTCCCCCTCCCGCCCGCGGACCAGGAGGAAATCCGCCCGCACGACTCCGCGCAGCCCGAAGGCGGAATACAGCGACGAAAGACAGGCGCGAAGTTCCGCTTCTCTCTCTGCGGAAAGTTCTGCGGGAATCTGCGGCGCCCGTATGCCCCCTTCATATTTTTCTCCGAAGGAGAAGACAGATTCGCGCGGAAACACCTCCTCTATCGCCGAAAAAACGATCTCTTCTTTCCTGCGATACGCCGCGCAGTCAAGTTCTCTCCGATCGGGAAAATATTCCTCCGCGAGCGCACCGCCGTCCAGGGAAAAGGCAAGGGAAAACGCCGACGCAAGTTCCGCCTCGTCCCGCGCCACGCTCACTCCGATGCTGGATCCCAGGCGCAAAGGTTTGACTACGATCGGATAGCCGAATTCCGCCGCCTCCGCCAGCACTTCCGCCCGATTTTCTTCCCAGCGTTTTCCCTCTACGAAGAAGGAGCGCGCGACAGGGATCCCCAGCCCCTTCGCCGCGATTTTTGTGAGCGCTTTATCCATAAAGACCGCCGAGGCGGGCATCGGCGGAGACGCGTTCGCGATCCCGTGCCAGGCAAACAGTGCGGAGAGCGTGCCGTCCTCCCCCATCCCCCCGTGACAGCAGTTGAGCGCGCAGTCGATCCGCGCGACGGTCTTTTTCGGATTGTCTGCCCGCACGAGCGCACCGCGGGAAAGCGCAACGGAAACGAATGCCTCCCCCTTTTCCTCCGCAAACTCGGCAACCGATCGCGCGCCTTTCGCATATTTCATCCCGCCCGAAGCGGGAAGCCAGACGGGAAAGACCCGAAACGGAGAACCGCGCAGCAAATTGGTGCAGTACATCCCCGTAATGACGGAGATTTCCCGCTCGTTCGACCTTCCCCCGAAAAATACCGCCACGTTGACGCGTCCGGCGCGCCCTTTTTCCTTCTTTTTCTTCACATTTGCCTCCTTTGCCGTTCAACATAAAAAAAGACGCCGAAGCATTCTCTTCGGTGTCTCTGTTTACCGGCGGAACCGTTTCCGCTTTTATTTCATCATTACGTCGGGCAGATCGTTGAGAAAGAGCACGCAATCCCCCGCCTTGAGCCGGGTCCCGAGAAATTCCGAGGCTTTTTCGAGCGTAGAAAAGAGACGGATCTTTTCTTCTTCCCCCCCCGCGGAGAGATATCCCCTGCGCACGGGAAGCACAAGCGTTTCCCCGACCAACAACACGTTCAGCCCGACGAGTTCTTTTCCGAGCTTTTCGTTCTCTTCCTCTTCGAGAATGCCCAGTTCCACCAATCCGGGCGTGACGACGTATTTTTCCCCGGAAAACAGCCGCAGTGTTTCGAGTGCGTTTTTTGCCCCCTCAACATTCGCGTTGTAACCGTCGTCCAAAATCACGATCTCTCCCGTCTGCAATTTCTGCAGACGATGCGGCACGGGAGCGGCCTCGTTCAGTCCCACCGCGATCTCCTCCGCATTCATGCCGAGCTCCCGACAGAGCGCCGCCGCCATCGCCGCGTCCTCCGCGGCGCATCTTCCCATGAGGGGCAGGCGAACGGGGATGCGATCTTCGCCCAGCCGAAGGACAAAAGACACCCCTTCCGTCGTGGGAGTAATCTCCTCCGCGGCAAATTCCGTTCCCGCGACGAGTTTTTTCTTTGCGGGCAGTTCCGCGGCGGAAGCGCCGAGCACGCAGGTCTGCACAAAGGCAGCGAGCTCTCCCTTTTCCGCCCGGATCGCTTCGAGCGAGCCGAAGCTCTCCAGATGCTGCGGGCAGATTCCCGTGACGACGCCCGCGGAGGGGCGAACGAGACGGCACAGCTCCGCAATGTCCCCTCGCTTTCTCGCGCCCATTTCCGCAAGAAAAATATCGCATTCCGTGCCGCGTTCTTTGACTGTCCGCGCAATCCCCGCGGGCGTATTGAACGAAGCGGGCGTCGCAACGACACGATATTTGCGCGAGAGAACTTGTTCGGCAAGTGAACGGACGGTGGTTTTGCCGAAACTTCCCGTAATGCCGACTTTGATGCACCGGCTTGCCGCAAGCGCCTCCCCTGCGCGGCGGATAAAGCGGCGGTTGCGGGGGATCTCATACAGTTTCATGATGCATCCCGAAAGACAAAGCACGAACTCCGTCACAAGGGGCAGAATCGCAAAAGGGACAAAGCGATTCAAAATCAGCAGTTCCTTCCCCGTTTCCCAAGCGATTGCCGCAAGCCCTGCGGAAAGCCCGAAACAGATCGCAATCCAAACCAGGGTGTTGCACACGGAGAGCCGCACGAGACGGGCGGTCGGAACAGTCTTCACTTTCAGCGCATATCTGCGCTCCGAGACGTCATAAAGAATGAACAGCCCCGCATAAGGGATCAAAGAGATCAGATTCGCCCAGCTTGCGCCCAAAAAAGAAAAGCACAGGTTAAACAAAAGCAGCAACAGAAGCTGACAGAGCGCGAGTACCGCAAGCCGCATTCCCTGCCCGTTCCCCCTGCGGAAAAACCATTTCAGAAATGCCTGCTCGGAATATCCCGTCTGCTGATAGATCCCGACCATGCGCACGCTGATCAGCGAAAGGAAGAACCCCGTCAGGATCCCTCCGTACAATATGCCGATGACAAGTCCGATATTCCACATCCGAAAAATTCCTCCGCCGCAAGATTAAATCCGATCACATCGTCCAAATGCGCAAAATGCCCGCAGTTTTCCAAAACGAGAAGGCGGCTCCCCTCCACGCTGGCGCGGTAGATCTCCGCGGATGAGACCGGCGTCTCTCTGTCTCGATCCCCGCAGACGAAGAGAACGGGACGGGAGATGCGTTTTGCGTCCTCCCGCAGATCTTCGTTGACGATTTTTTTGTAGCTTTCCCGCATAACGGGAGAAAGGCTCCGATATTCCGCGCTTCCGAAATGCGTCTCCGCATAGGCGGGCGCGATCCGTTTCACGGCGCGGTATGCTTTCACGCGCATCCGATAGGCGAACGTACGCCGCGGCAGGATGCCCGCGCACCCGCAAAGCACCGCGCGATCGAACACTGCGCCCCGCGAAAGACATTTCACCGCCACTCTTCCGCCAAAGGAATGCGCAACGACGTGGGGAAAGAAAATCCCGCGTTCCCGCAGAAAGTCCTCCGTCCGGTTTGCATAATCCTCCACGGTATAGGCAAAGGGAATGGGTCCGCTCTTCCCGAATCCCGGGAAGTCGAATGCCGTCACCCGATAAAACTTGGAAAAATAGGCGATCTGCGGGGCGAAGCTTTCCTTGCAGGAGAGATATCCGTGCAAAAAGACGAGATCTTTGCCTTCGCCGACCTGCAAAAAAGAGATGTCCGTCACAGATCTTTCTTCATGACGATCGCATCTTCGCCGTCGATGTAATAGCGAGAACGGGTATAGATCCCGACAAACCCGTTCTTCAGATACATGAGCTGCGCCGCCGCATTGGAGACGCGCACTTCGAGAAACATGCGCTTTACGCCCCTCCTTCTCGCCTCTTCCACGAGATCGTCCAGGATTTTCTTCCCTCTCCCGCAGCGGCGGAACATCTCCGCCGTCGCGATGAGCTCCAGCTCTGCCTCGTCATCCAGAATGCTGATCCCGCCGTAAGCGGCAACGACGCCGTCCTCCTCGATCAGCGAACCGAAAAAGCGCCCGGAGAGAAATGCCTCCGCCAGCATCCGCCGATTCCAGGGATCGACGGGAAAGCATTCCCGCTCCACCGCCTCGATCGCGTTGAGGTCTTCGTACGACCAGACTCTTCCGTTCATTTCCGCCCTTCCTCCGCCGAAGATTTCCTCAGATAGACCGCCGTGAGTTCCCGCGCCGGAATCACGTCGCGGCCGCCTTCGTGTACCGCCCGAAAAAATCCGCCGCATACGTCGGCACCGCCTCCGCAAAGAGAGGTCCGCGCAAACGAGAGCGGACAAAAGCCCTCCGCCGCCATTCGCGCTGCCCGTTCTTCCGAACAAAAGACGGGCGGAATCTTCACTCTTTTATCCTCGCCGTATCCGCAGGCATAATACATCCCGTGTCCCGCGTCGACGAGGGCGAGTACTTGCTTCTTCCCTTCAGCGTATGCCAGTGCATCGAAAGAAGTGACGCAAAGAGCGGGTTTTCCGCAGGCGGCGCACAGCCCTTTCACCGTGGAAATTCCGATGCGGATGCCCGTAAAGGAACCGGGGCCCGTGACAACCGCAAAAAAATCGCATTCACGCACGTTCAGAAGGGCGCGGGAAAGCGTCTCGCCGATCGCGTCCATCAGATCGACGGAATGCTGCACCGCACAGTCGGGACGAAAACAAAATACGGGATCCGCCCCCTCCCGAAAGGCGATGACGGACAAATATTTTCCGCTCGTATCGATTCCGAGAAAATTCAATAGACGATCTCCCTCTCGTATTCTCCCCGCCTTATGATCTCGATCCGCTTACAGCGGTCGGGCAGCAGAGAGGCGATCTTTTCGCTCCATTCGATCAGGCAGATGCCGCCTAAATCGAAATAGTCCGCAAACCCGAGGGCAAGCGCCTGCGCCTCTGAACCGATGCGGTAACAATCGAAATGATGCAGCCTGTCCTCATAACTGTTGATATAGGCATATGTGGGACTGGTCACCTCTTCTCCGATCCCGAGCCCTTTCGCAATCCCCTTCGCAAGGATGGTCTTGCCCGCCCCCATCGCTCCTTCCAGAAGAACGGTATCGCCCGCACGCAGCGATTTTGCATATTCCTGCGCCCAGCGCATTGTCTCCTCTTCAGAGTGAGAAAGAAAAACAGCCATATGCTCATTATACCGCATACGGCTGAGCTTTGCAAGTACTTGAGAAGGATTTGCAAGACAAATCCCGACGAAACTCAGTTCCCTTTTTTGCGGCGGAAGCGCTCCGACGTACGGGTGATGAGGCGGGAAAGCGGCTTATATATCACAAAGACGACGGCACCGATCACCGTTCCCTTGATCAGATTGAAAAAGATGACAAAGGACCACAGTTCATTAAAATATTCTGCGCCGGAAAAGCCGAATAGCGCCCCGTAGAGGGGGAAATTGATGAATCGGTTGACGAGCAGGCTCACGCCGACCTGTATGACGCAGGCAAGCGCCAGATAGAGCACGACCCATTTCTTTCCCTTGCGAAAACGGTACCAAATCGCAGGCAGCAAGATATAAGCCGAAGACATGAGAAAATTGGCGAGCTCCCCTATGCCGAAGGTCGTGCTCTTCGTTCCCCAGCAAAGCAATTCCTTGATCGCCACGGAGACGATCGCCTCCACCGGCCCGAAGATAAATCCTTCGATGAGGAAAAACACGTTCGCAAAATCGAGCTTGAGAAAATTTGCCTGCGGAAAAAGGGGAAATTCCAAAAACGTCACCGCATAGGCGAGCGCCGTGAAGAGCGCCATGTACGCGATGCGCGTTGCCGTCAAATGAGCGCGAATCGTCTCTTTTACGCTTTGTTTGCGGGGCGTTTCCTCTGTCGGAATCCCGTTTTCGGCCGTTTCCGGCGCAACAGTTTCTTTGCTTTCTTTCATAAAATACTCCTTCCGAACCGTTGCGAGTATTCTTTGAAAAAAGCCCCCTTCGATACAGGGGGCGCGAAAAAAGATTCTCTTTTCCCTTCCGGACTGTAACCGTCGGTACGGGAATCTCACCCGTTCGGGGGCTTTCGCCCTTCGCAGACTGTACTGCCGGTGGAGACTTGCACTCCGCCCCAAAGAATATTCGTATTGCTTGATATTATACCCGCTTTCCGAACGGAAAGCAAGGATTTTCCCGTAAAAGTTTTTCTAACCCCTAAATGACGGCGCCTTCGTAGACGGGAAACTGTTTGCACAGCGCGCATACCCGCGCGGAGACCTCTCCCAGCGCCCCTTCCCGCTCGCGGATGACGCGCGTCACGAGATCGGCGATCTCCGCCGCCTCCCTCTCCTTCATGCCGCGGGAGGTCACGGCGGGGGTGCCGATGCGGATCCCGCTCGTCACGAACGGTGATGTCGTTTCAAAGGGAATGGTATTTTTATTCACGGTGATGCGGGCGCGGTCGAGCAACGCCTCCGCCTCCTTCCCCGTGCAGTTTTCTCCGCGCAGATCGAGCAGCAGCAGATGGTTGTCCGTTCCGCCCGAAACGAGACGCACTCCGTTTCTCGCAAACCGTTCCGCCATGACGGACGCATTTTTCACGATCTGTTCCTGATATGCGCGGAACGCGGGAGAAAGCGCCTCTTTGAAGGCGACCGCCTTCGCCGCGATAATGTGCATGAGCGGTCCCCCCTGCGTCCCCGGAAAGACCGCCTTGTCGACGGCCTTGGCATAGGCTTCCTTGCACATGATCACTCCGCCGCGCGGTCCCCGCAGGGTCTTATGCGTCGTCGTCGTGACAAAATCCGCATAGGGAACGGGACTGGGATGCAACCCTGCCGCGACAAGTCCCGCAATGTGCGCAATGTCCGCCATCATGAGCGCGCCGACCTTTTCGCAGACGGCGCGGATCCGCGCGAAATCGATGATGCGCGGGTAGGCGCTCGCGCCGCAGATGATGAGCTTGGGGCGGCATTCGAGCGCGGTCCGCTCCATTTCGTCGTAATCGATGCGCTCGTCTCTTTCGGACACCCCGTAGGGAACAAAACGGAAATAACTTCCCGAAACGTTGACGGGCGAACCGTGCGTGAGATGCCCCCCGTGGGACAGATTCATTCCCATGACCGTATCGCCCGGACGCAGGACCGCAAAACAGACGGCAAAATTTGCCTGCGCTCCGCTGTGGGGCTGAACGTTCGCGTGCTCGCAGCCGAACAGCGCTTTCAGACGATCGCGGGCGAGATTTTCGGCTATGTCGACAAACTCGCACCCGCCGTAATATCGTTTTCCGGGGTATCCTTCGGCGTACTTGTTGGTCAGATGGCTGCCCATTGCCGCAAGCACGGCGGGCGAGACGATGTTCTCGCTGGCGATCAGCTCCAAATTTCCCCTTTGGCGATCGAGCTCGCGCTCCATCGCGGTACACAGCTCGGGATCTGCGCTGCGGATACAAGTCAAATCGATCATGGCGCACCTCTTTTTCTTCGTGATGTCGGATATTATAGCACAGCGGCCGACAAAATGCAAGAAAAATCCGTTTTTCGAAAAATATCCGTTCAGTCAGTCAGACCGCGCGCAAGCAGTTCGTCGGCAAGACGGCCGAGCGTGCGCGGCGAAAGCGTCTCTCCGCGCACGCGTTCCCCGACGCCGACTGCCCGCAGAATCTCCCCCGCGCACTCCCGCGAGAGGGAAAACGCGCGCATGAGGTTGTTCTCCAGTGTTTTCCTTCGGCTGAGAAAAGCGCAGCTCACTGCGGCGCGAAACGCCTTTACGCTCCCGACGGGAAATCCTCCCTCGGTAAAATCGATCTTCACGACGGCAGAGTCCACGTTGGGACGGGGCGTGAACAGCGTGCGAGGCACTTTCCGCAGCAGCGTACTCTTCCCTCTCCGTGCGATCGCCGCGGTCACCGCGCCGTAATCGGGCGTATCCTCCCGTGCACAGAACCGCCGCGCGACTTCTTCCTGCACCATGACGGTGAGACTGCGGCAGCGCTCGCTCTCCTCCACAAACCGCATGACGACGGGAGTCGTGATGTAATAGGGCAGGTTCGCGACGACGACATAATCGCCCAGCTCCTTTTCGATCTCCGAAAGATCGCTCTTCATGAAATCGGCGAATACGACTTCGGTATTCTCGCATCCGGAGAGCGTCTCGGAGAGCACAGGCGCAAGAGAACGGTCGATCTCGAAGGAGAGCACCCGCTTCGCCGCGGCAGACAGCGCACGGGTGAGCGCCCCCGCGCCCGCTCCGATCTCAAGCACTGCGGCATCTTCCGTCCCCGCGTCCCGCACGATGGCGGAGAGCAGGTTGGAATCGGTCAGAAAATTCTGTCCGAATTGTTTTTTGAAGGAAAATCCGTTTCGTTCGAGAATCTTTCGCAAATCTTCCATATTTTTCCTCTCATAGGAGCGCTTCGCGCGCACATACTCTCTGTTGCGGGGACCTTCCCGCCGCAGACAAAAGAAAAAGAAAGCCGAAGAGATCAGATGTCCTTCGGCTTTTCGGCTTGCCCGGACGGCAAGATCATCGTCCGTACGCGCAGCGGGATTCCCGTCTCCTCTGCCAGCGCGCGGCAGCGTTCGATCTGCTCCCGCCCGATGCAATCCACAACGGAAAACCAGGCGTTCAGCCCGTTGCGCTTACAGGAACGCGCAAAAGAAATCAGTGCGGGAAACGCGGCATTTCCGAAGGCGGGACGGCAGAGCGCGACATAACTCGCGGCATCGGGCGCATTCAAGGAGATGTTCACGCCGTCGAGCCTTCCCTTCAGAAGAGGTGCGATCTCCCTTCCGTTGATGAGATCGCCCTGTCCGTTGGTGTTCAGCCGCGTACGGCCTCCCTCCGCATGCACCCGATCGGCGATGCGAAGCAGTTCGTTCAGCCGAAAGGTCGGTTCGCCGTATCCGCAGAAGACGATCTCCGCATAGCGCCTCGGGTCGCCGATCTGCGCCATGACCGTCTCCGCGGAAGGTTCTCCCTCCTTCAGCCAAAGGGGATATCCCTCATAGGTCTCCCCCTCCTCCCGCACGCAGAAGGTACAACGGTTGGAACAACGGTTGGTGAGATTGAGATAGAGATTGTCTCCGATCCGATAAGTATAGACGTCGTTCATCTGAGCTTGGGAAAGAGCGCCTCCGCATTGCGGGCAATCCGCTCTTTCATCTCCTCCTCTTCCCGCCCCTGAAGTTCGGCAAGCCGCCGCACGATGACGGGAAGATTCGCGGGCGTATTTTTTTCTCCGCGGAAGGGCGAGAGATAGGGACTGTCCGTCTCCGAAAGAATGCGGTCCTCAGGACATGCCGCCGCACTTTCCGCAGCGCGCCTTGCGTTTTTGAAACAGACGACTCCGCCGAAGGAAAAGTATGCCCCCAACGCAAGAAACTCCTTCATCCGTTCCTTTCCGTGCGCATAGCAGTGCATGAGAAACCCGTGCGGCAGATGCGCCCTCTCCTCCCTGAGAAGTGCGAGCATATCTTCCGCGCAGTCGCGAGAATGGATCTGCAGAGGAAGTCCGACAGACTCGGCGAGCCGGATCTGCGCGACAAACGCGCGGCGCTGCACCGCCCGATCCGGGTCGGGATAGTGATAATCCAGCCCGATCTCCCCCACCGCGACGCATTTCTCCCGTCTGCACAATTCTTCCAGCTCGGCGAGCGCGGCGTCCGAAAGACGCTCCGCCTCGGACGGATGCACGCCCGCGCAGAAGTATGCGCCTGCATGCGCATCCGCAAACGCCGCATGCATGCGGCTGTGCGCAACCGTATCGCCCGCGAGCACGACGCGCTCCACGCCCGCCGCACGGATGCGTTCCCATTCGGCGGGAAATTCATACCCCTCCTCCGCAAAATGCGCGTGCAGATCGCAATACATCATCGCACCGAAGCGCCGCTTTCGATGGGTTTTTCGGGAGAGAGCAGCACGAGGTTGCCCGCTCCGTCCTCGGCGCAGAGGATCATGCCCTCGGACAGCACGCCGCACAGCTTCGCCGGTTTGAGATTGACGACAAGCAGAACTTTCTTGCCGATCATCTCTTCCGGCGTATAGAATTTTGCGATCCCCGAGACGACGGAGCGCAATTCGTCTCCCACTTTTACCGTCTCATGAAGCAGCTTTTCGGACTTTTTCACCCGTTCGCAGGCGACAACTTCCCCTACGCGGATCTGCACCTTGGCAAAATCCTCGATGCCGATCTCCGGCAAAGCGTCCTGCCGCCCGCCCGATGCGCTCTCCGCCGCGGGCTGTTCGGCTCCGGATTTCTTGCCGCGGTCCGCCTCCGCCAGTTTCTGCATCTGTGCGAGCTCTTTGGCGATATCCATCCGGGGAAACAGCGGAGGCAGTTTTTTCGTCTCCTCTCCCCCTTTCAGTCCGCCGAAAGAGGATACGCTCTCGAATCCTTCGTCCGTCTTTTGCGAAAAGCTCTCCAGAATGCGCGCAGATGCCCGCGGAAGGAACGGCTTGAGCAGGACGGCACAGATGCGGATGGTCTCGGCAAGGTGATAGAGCACGGCGCCCAATCTCGGCCGTTTGGACTCGTCTTTCGCGAGAATCCAGGGGACGGTCTCGTCGATGTATTTGTTCGCTCTGGAGACGACACCAAAGATTTCGGCGAGCGCCGCAGGGACGTTGAGCGCGTCCATCGCGCGCTGTACCCGACCGAACAACCCCTCCGCAAGCGCGATCAGTTCGCCGTCCGTCCCCTCCGCCTCGCCGCGCGCGGGAAGGATCCCGCCGAAATATTGTCCGATCATTGCGGTCGTGCGCGAGACGAGATTTCCCAAATCGTTGGCAAGGTCCGCATTGATGCGATTGAGGAAGCGCTCCCCCGTATACTCTCCGTCGCTGCCGAAGGGGATCTCCCGCAACAGGAAATACCGCACCGCATCGCAGCCGTACCGTTTGACAAGCTCATAGGGATCGGTCAGCTCGGGTTTTGCGTTTTGTTTGCTCTTAGAGAGTTTCTCTCCTCCGATGAGCAGCCACCCGTGTCCGTAGATCTGTTCGGGCAACGGTTCTCCGAGCGCCATCAGGATCGCCGGCCATACGATCGCGTGGAACCGAACGATCTCCTTGCCCACCATGTGCAGATCGGCAGGCCAGAATTTGCGATAGAGCCCCTCGTCCGCGCTCGCATAGCCGAGCGCCGAAATGTAGTTCGAAAGGGCGTCGATCCAGACGTAGGCACAGTGATCGGGATCGAACGGAAGCGGGATCCCCCACTTGACCGTGGTGCGGGAAACGCACAGATCCTGCAATCCCGGCTTGAGAAAGTTGTTGACCATCTCGTTGATGCGGGAAGCCGGCTGCAGAAACGAAGGCTTCTCCCGATATAATTTCATGAGTGCGGGAGCATATTTGGACAGGCGGAAGAAATAGCTCTCTTCCTTCTGTTCGACGACGGGACGGCCGCAATCGGGACATTTTCCGCCGACAAGCTGGGATTCCGTCCAAAAGCTCTCACAGGGCGTGCAATACCAGCCGCTGTATTCCGCCTTATAGATATCCCCGCTCTCATAGAGCCTGCGGTAAATATTCTGCACGGCGGCGACATGATCGGGATCGGTCGTACGGATAAAACGGCTGTAGGAGATATCGAGAAGCTTCCACATATCCTTCATCTCGGCGATGAGCGGATCGATGAACTGCATGGGCGTGACGCCCCGATTCTTGGCCTCCCTCTCCACCTTCTGACCGTGTTCGTCCGTGCCCGTCAGGAAAAAGACTTCCTCGCCGAGCATCCGATGAAAACGGGCGAGCGCGTCGCAGATGACCGTCGTATAACAATGTCCGATGTGCCAGTTTCCGCTCGGATAATAAATAGGAGTCGTGATATAATAAGGTTTTTTTTCCATAAAAGAGCCCTGCTCCTTGTTTCTTTCCAACTCTATTATAGCGCATTTGCACAAAAATGTAAACTCATTTCTCCCGTGTAAAATATTGCCCGTCGGCGAATGCACAGCGTTCGCCCCTCTCGCACCGCGGTTTCTCCGATTCTATCTCCGCGGGACGGAATTGTCAACCGATCGCTCATAACCGCCGCAAAAAGTTCATACACTGAGACGTGAACGGCATTTTTTCCCTCTTTTTTCTGTTCTCGGCAATCCTCTTTCTTGCAACCGATCCCGACGGTTTTCTCCCCGCCCTGCTGAGCGGCGCAGAGAAAGCGACGACGCTGACCCTGTCTCTGCTCGCCGTGTATTGCGTTTGGCTGGCGTTCTTCGAAATGCTCGAAAAAAGCGGCGCCTCCAAAAAACTTGCGCTCGCGACGTTTCCGCTGTGCAGCAGGCTCTTTCGCACGCAAGACAGAGAGGCGATCGCGCTCACGAGCGCAAATCTTTCGGCAAATCTGCTCGGATTGCCCGGCGCACCCACCCCGCTCGGCGTGCGGGCAACGGAAAAATTCTGCGCTGCCAAAAACGAATATGCGGCCGATATGCTTTTTGTTCTCAACGCAACGAGTCTGCAGCTTCTCCCGACCACCGTCATCGCCCTGCGCGCCTCCTTCGGCGCCTCTTCTCCCGCAGACATCTTCCTCCCGACCCTGCTCGCCACGCTGTTTTCCTCCGTGCTCGGCGTCCTCCTGCTCCGCCTGTTCCGTCGCCGCACATGATCGCCTCCCTGCTCGTCCCCCTCCTCTTTCTCGCGGTATCCGCCCTTGCGCTGGGCAAAAAAGCGGGACTGTATGACTGCTTTACGCGCGGAACGGAGCGTGCGCTCTCTCTCGCCCGCTCCCTGTTTCCCTTTCTCGCCGCCACCCTCATTCTGTGCGAACTCTTTCAGGCAAGCGGTCTCTCCGCTCTGCTCACCAAACTGCTCACGCCCCTTTTTGCCCGCCTCGGCATTCCCGCAGAGATCGCGCCCCTGCTTTTGATCAAACCCTTCTCGGGCAGCGCTTCGACCGCCCTGCTCTCGGATCTCTTGCAGCGATTCGGCGCGGAGAGCTACATCGGGCGATGCGCCTGCGTCTGTTTCGGCTCAAGCGAAACGGTCTTCTATGTCTCTGCCGTCTATTTCGCAAACCGGCGCAAAAAAGGACTGCGCAAACCCATCCTTATCGCACTCACCGCAAACTTTTCCGCCGCCGTTCTGGGATGTTTTTTGTGCCGATTTTTGTAGAAAATTCGTTTCTCTCAGGCTTGAAGCAAAGAACCCACAAAAAGACAGGCATTTTTGAAAAATTTTTTCAAAACATGATCGAGAAATCAAGAAAAAACTATTTGCAGAAAAATAAACAAATTTTATTTACTTTATCGCCAAGATCTATTATAATATTCTCGAAAACCGACGACGGAATGAATTTTTATACAAAAGCTCATAATTTTCCCCCTTATCATATTAGGAGATCCCCTCGGAGCGCGAGCTGCGGGGGGATCTTCTTTTCTCGTTTTTTTATGAAAAAGGCGGCTTTGCAGAAAAAAGCCGCCTTTTTTGAAATTATGGTGAATTATACTATTAAGTGCAACAGTAGAAGAAAAAAAAGGAGTTCATACAAATCTGTGGTAAAATAGAGTTGCGAAACAAAATTTACACAAAGGAGATCTGTATGAACTACCACCATTTTA
>CALVZL010000017.1 GCA_944372525.1 uncultured Clostridia bacterium | reverse complement strand
ACTCTTTTACTATGCTATAATAGCTATATGGATATAAAATCGGTTATAAAATATCTAATTATTACATTTGTCATAACTTATGTTTGTTGGTGGGGCGTAGCCGCACTTGTAGCATATACTGATTTTGTGTATGGCGACATATTGCCGACAATTATATACATTATAGGTAACTTCGGTCCAGCCATTGCCGCACTATTTTGCATTGACTACAGACCATATCTACGCTCACTGAAAAAATTTTTGTTTTCATACAAGAAACACGGGGTGTTGTTTTTCCTTTTATTTGTTGCCCTCGTTACGCTCACAGTAGGGCTTTCTTCAATGGAATGGAACCCGCAAATGACGGCATTGAACTTTTTTATTACCTTGCTTGGCTCAACCTTTGTTTACGGTGGTGAGGAAGAACTTGGTTGGCGCGGCATTTTGCAACCCGTGTTGTCAAAGAAAATTACATTTCCGCTTGCAGCCTTCGTGTGCGGTGTAATATGGGCGTTATGGCATTTACCGCTTTGGTTTATAGAAGGACACCCCAACCAGTCGATGCCCTTTTGGGTACAGGCTACACTTGGAATATTTCTTTGCTTTTGGCTTGGCATAATTTATGATCGGTCTAAATGCCTGCCGCTGTGTATGCTCTTCCATGGTTTTGTCAATGTGATTCTATCGTCGTTCGTATTAAAAATAAATTGGGTACTTATTTTAGGAATCATACTGACGACAGCCGTAGCAATCGTTCTTTGGTTGCTTGACATAAAGCGGACAAAATCTTTAAATAATCAGCCGACAAATACTAAATAGTTTTCAGTGTAACTTTTAATAGAAGTATAGCCCGCGATACTTCGCAAGCGAAGTCGTGGGCTCTGCGAGGCTTTAATCCTCGCAAGAGAAAGGGGGCGGGGAATCTCTTTTCTCGGTTCATCGGCGAAACGTACGGAGTTGTGCTTGCGGCGCCCGTGCGGTGCGTGTTCGCGAAGAAGCGGTTCCGTCTGTTTGTATGCCGTTTTGCTTGCCTTTCTTTTTTTCTTATGTCATAATGATACCGTCGGCAATCATTGTAAGGAGAGATCGTATGTTGGAAACCAAACGGCTGATTTTGAGGCCTTTTTTGCGGTCGGATGCCGCGGATGTATTGGAGTATCTCGGAAAGCCTGCGGTACATTGTTTTGCGGACATGAAACTTTGTTCTTTGGCCGAAGCAGAAAGGGAGATGGAACGGCGCGGCGAGCAAGGAGAATATTATTTTGCGATTGTTCTGAAGGAGAGCGGTAAGGTCATCGGAGAGATTGCGGCATATCCGGAGGAAAGGCAAGGCGATACCTTCAGCCCTTGTTGGATGCTGAACGGAATGTATCAGGGAAAGGGCTATGCATACGAAGCGGCACGGGTGTTCTTCGGCTATTTGTTTGAGCGGAAAGGGGCGCGCAGAATTTACGCCTATGCCGAGGAGGACAATCTTCCGTCGCGTCGTCTGTGCGAACGGCTTGGCATGAGAAAAGAGGGGGAATTCAAAGAATTTGTTTCGTTTGTCAAAAATTCAGACGGAACTCCGCTTTATGAGAATACAATTCAATACGCCGTGCTGAAGAGAGAGTGGTCAGGCGATGCCTTCATCGAGAAGCGTTCTCTCTGAAAGGACTTGCGCTCTTAAAGATCAGACCGCATATGAAGCGGAAGACCGATAGCCGGATTACGGATTAAGGATTCGGCTAAATTTTTAGAGAAATTAGTTGTCTTTGTTTTTTGAAAAATAATTGTTTTCCGAGACTTCGTTCATAAACTTGTCAAACTTGCGAGTAAAATTTGAGAAAGGGAGATTAGCAGAGATTTTTTACAAATCAAAGAGATCTCTTGTTGATTGCGACTCGCTCGCAAAAGTTGTTTGCGTCTGTGTCGGATCTGACCGGCACAATGGTCGCTTGGGATATAAGGACTGTACGGAAGTGAGTCTGAATCCATTGTCCTCTTCGGTTACGTCATGCGCTCCGTGTTTCTGATCGGACGGAATTGGGATTGACGGCATCGATTTCAACGCGCGGAAATCATAGCGATTCCGTCGGAGGCGGTGAACAGAGAGAGATCGAATGAATACGACAAGACGTTCGCGGAGTCGTTTGCAGAGCGATTTCCTAACATTATCGGTCTGTGCGACTGGAAGGAGGAGGGGGAAACTGTTTGCACAAGATAGCCAAGAAAATCGCCGATTGGAGGTGCTTATCTTGACTTAAACTGATAGAATTTTTTATTTTGCATAGTACTATGTATGAAATAGAATATATATATTTCATGCAAAGTATAAAAATTCGAGTGAAAAATGGGGAAATTTTTTGTTTTATGATAAAATCGGGAAGAGCTCTTCCCTTTTTATCGGTTTCCTGATACAATGGAGACGGCTATGAAAAAATATATTTCTTCGCGGCAGATTCTTCGTCTGTTTGCGATTTCACTGGGCTGCATCATAGCGGGCGGAGGGATCGGACTTTTTCTTGTCCCGCACAACCTTGCACCCGGCGGCGTATCTGGTATCGCGATCATTCTTGCAAAATTTTTACCCGTTCCGACCGGAACTCTCGTTCTGTGTCTGAACATACCGCTTCTTTTTTTGGGGCTTTGGAAGTTCGGCAGACGGTTTCTCGTCTCTACCCTCTATGCAACCGTGTTGTTTTCCTTGTCGATTGACGGAGCGGCATGGATCTTCGGTGCGCGACTTCCTTTGACAGAGGATTATTTTCTTTCCGCGGTTTTTGGCGGCGCAGCGTCTGCGGTCGGATTGGGGTTGGTCTTTCGGTTCGGCTGTACGACGGGAGGAACGGATATTGTCGTAAAGCTGTTGCGGTCTCGCTATCGGCATATTCATACCGGAACACTTTTTTTGATTGTCGATCTGTTGATCGCGCTCAGTTCTGCGTTTGCCTTTCAAAGCATAGAGGTCGCTCTGTACGCAGTGGTATCTATTGTGGTGAACGGGTTGCTGATGGATTGTGTCATTTACGGGGGGAATGAAGTCAAGCTTGTCTATGTCGTGAGCGGACGATATCGGGAGATTGCCGACCGTTCTCTGCGCGAACTGGAGATCGGTGCGACTTTTCTCAACGGATCCGGGGCTTATACCAACGAGGAAAAACAGATCGTGATGATTGCCGTCAAAAAGCATCTTTTCCCCAAGCTCAAAGATATCGTGCGGGAACTTGACAGTTCTGCATTCATGATTGTTTCAAGTGCGCAGGAGATCTACGGAGAGGGATTCCGCGATTATACAAGGGGAGATGAGTGAGGGAAAAGAGACGGAAGAGCTTTTCGCCTTCTATTTTGAATTACGACCATATAGGTACGGAAATAAAATCGAAAGGATTTGGGAGATAAGACATTGACAGCACACAGTCAAAAAAAAGAAGCGCTTTTGCGCGAACTCGGAACCGATCCCCGGACGGGATTGACCGAAAAGGAAGCTCGGCGCCGCCTTGCACAATACGGACCGAACAAGTTGGCGGAGCGCAAGAAAAAGAGCGGATTCGTTCGTTTTTTAGAGCAATTCAAAGACGTAATGATCTTCATTCTGATTGTTGCGGCAGGCATATCTTTTGCGCTTGCCTGCATGGGGGATGACTGGCTTGAATTTCTCGAGCCTGTTTTGATTCTTGCGATCGTGATATTGAATGCGATCATGGGATTTGTGCAGGAAAACAAGGCGGAAAAGGCGCTCGATGCTCTTCGTCAGATGTCTGCGCCGCATGCTCGGGTGCTGAGAGAGGGAAAAGAAACAATTCTTCCCGCTGTGGAATTGGTTCCGGGCGATATCGTCTTTCTGGAAGCCGGGGATTATGTTCCGGCAGATGCAAGAATTCTCCGCAGCGCCAACTTGCGGTCGGAAGAATCCGCGCTCACGGGCGAATCCGTTCCTTCCGAAAAGGACGCGGAGGCGCTTGCAGAGGAAAAAACCCCTGTGGGCGACCGAAGCAACATGGTCTTTGCCGGTTGTATGGTCACGTACGGAACGGCGACGGTGGTTGCGACGGGTACGGGGATGAACACGGAAATGGGAAAGATTGCGACCTTGCTTTCCAACGAGAGCGATGTGCAGACTCCCTTGCAGAAAAAGCTTGCGCGGCTGGGCAGGGCGCTTGGGTTTGTGGCGCTTGCGGCATGCGCGGTGGTGTTTCTCATCGGTTTGATCGCGAAACAGGATGTCATGGAGATGTTCATGACGGCAGTGTCACTTGCCGTTTCCGCCATTCCGGAAGGGCTGCCCGCGATCGTCACCATCGTGCTTTCGATCGGGGTGACCCGAATGGTCAAGAAGAATGCGATCATCCGCCGCCTGCCTGCGGTGGAGACGCTCGGAAGCGCCTCCGTCATTTGTTCGGATAAAACGGGGACTCTTACACAGAATCGCATGACTCTCGTCAGGGCATATGCCGAAGAGGAGGGGACGGACGAGGAAATTTCCGATCACAATTCGGAGGCGGTGCGCAGGCTGCTCCGCTATGCTGCGCTTTGCTGCAATGCTGCGGCAGAGGAGGACGGAGAAGATCTGCGGCTGATCGGCGACCCTACCGAAACGGCAATTTTACGCGGTGCCTATCGCAACGGGTTGATTCAGGCGGAGCTCGAACGGGAATTTCCCCGTTGCGGGGAGCTTCCGTTCGATTCCGATCGCAAACGGATGAGCACGGTGCACAGAGAGGGGGACGGGTATTTCTTGATCGTAAAAGGAGCCTTTGACGGAATAATTCCGCTCTGCAACGGATCGGATTTCGGGCAGGCTCGGCAGAAGAACGAACAGATGAGCGCCGAAGCACTTCGCGTTTTGGCCGTGGCATACAAGAAGCTTTCCGCTCTTCCTGAAACGTTGAATCCGCAAGAGCTGGAAGAAGGACTCACTTTCCTCGGGCTTGTCGGCATGATCGATCCGCCCCGTCCCGAGGCGAAAGAAGCGGTCGCCGTCTGCCGCCGTGCCGGGATCAAACCGGTCATGATCACGGGCGATCATGTCGCCACCGCTTCTGCCGTTGCAAGAGAGCTGGATATTCTTCAGGAGGGGGATTTGGCGATTACGGGTGCCCAGCTCGACGCAATGACGGATGCCGAGCTTGAAGAAAACCTTGAAACGATTTCGGTGTGTGCCCGTGTCTCGCCCGAAAACAAAATCCGCATCGTCAAGGCGTGGCAGAAAAAAGGACAGGTCGTTGCCATGACGGGAGACGGCGTCAACGATGCCCCGGCACTGAAAGCGGCGGATATCGGATGTGCTATGGGGATTACGGGCACCGAAGTCGCCAAGAGCGCGGCAGATATGACGCTGACGGACGATAACTTTGCGACGATCGTCGGTGCAGTCCGCGAGGGGCGCGGAATCTATGCGAATATAAAAAAGGTCGTGGGATTCTTGTTGGGAACGAACATCAGCGAGATCCTTGTCGTGTTCTTGGCCATGATATTTTGGCAGCGTTCTCCTTTCATCTCCATTCAGCTGCTTTGGATCAATCTTATCACCGATTCCCTGCCCGCATTAGCACTCGGGACGGAGCGGGTGGAAGATGATATTATGAATAAAAAACCGATGGCAAAGAACGAGAGTCTGTTTGCGCACGGTTACGGACTTCGTATCTTCTTGCAGGGATGTGTGTTTGCGGCGCTCTCTCTCGGCGCATATTTTATCGGCGAACAAATGACCGGGACGGTTTCCGGAGGCAGTACGTTGGCGTTTGTCACGCTTGCGCTTTCTCAGGTCTTTCATGCATATAATATGCGTTCCGATCATTCTTTGTTTCAAATCGGGCCTTTTTCCAACAAACGGTTGAATTGGGTCACGTTGCTTTCCGTGTTCTTGGTCGCGCTGGTGACGCTGGTGCCCGGCGTTGTTACCGTCTTCGGAATGACCTACATTCCCTGGTACGGCTATCTCGCCGCATTGGGGCTTTCCCTCGTTCCGCTTGTCGTAATGGAAATCGCCAAAGCGGTCGGGCTTGTCCGCCATCATAGCGGCAGGGGGTGAACGGTGCGCGCGAAAACCATCGCAAAAACATTCGGACTTTGGACGGTGTCTCTGAGCTGGGGGTGCCTGATGACCTTTTTCGGATTGTCGGTCGCAATTGCTCTTCTGGCAACGGGGCATCGTCCGCATTTCTTTCACGGGTTTGTATGGTTTGAAACGGGAGAGCATTGGGGCGGGTTCGAATGCGGCCCGATCTTCGTCGTTCAGCGGCATGCGCAGGAATCGGTCAAACGACACGAGGCGGGGCACGGCCTGCAAAATATGCTTCTCGGACCCTTTATGCCCTTTCTTATCTCTCTTCCTTCCGCAATCCGCTATCATTATCGTGCCTATTTGCGCAGAAAGGGGAGAGGTGCCGCGCTTCCGCCTTATGATTCAATCTGGTTTGAAAAATGGGCGACAGAATGGGGAGAGCGGTATTTTCTGCCGCAAAGAGAAAGCGGGGAATAACAAATGAGTTCGCAATGGCTAACTTTTTTGGAAAAATACTGTCAAAACGCTTGACAGTACGTTGAAACCGTGATAAAATGCATCTCGTAAGTGCGAACAGCGCTTTTTTATGTCAAAATAAGTTCGCATAGGCGAACAAGCGCGGTTGCGCTCTTTCTTTTGCAATTAAGTTCGCAAATGCGAACAAGAAGGAGTGCAGCCGAAAGGAGAAGATATGCCTTTGATTTTAGCTCCTGTCGGGCAGGAAATGCGGATTTTAAAAGTGATTGCAGATGAAAAAACGAAAAAACATCTTGCCAATCTCGGGGTCATTGCGGACGGAAAGATCACGCTTTTGTCGGCGAGCGGAGGAAGTGCGGTCTGTCAGGTGATGGACGGGCGGCTTGCGCTTGACCGAGATCTTTCTTCCCGCATTTTTGTTGCCTGAGAGATTGGAAGATAACGGGAATAAAAGGAGGAACAGACCGTATGATAAAATTGCTCAGTGATTTTTCCGTCGGGGAGACGGGGAAGGTAAGGAATGTGGCAGGAGAAGGAAAGCTCCGCCGTCGCCTGTTTGACATGGGCGTCACGCCCGGTGCGGACGTAATGCTGCGCAAAAAAGCGCCTCTCGGCGATCCGCTCGAAGTGACCATCCGCGGATACGAGCTGACGCTGCGCAAGGCAGAAGCGCTTTGCGTGACGATGGAGGTGGCAGAGTGAAAAGGTTTGCATTAGCGGGAAATCCCAACAGCGGAAAGACGACGCTGTTCAATTTGCTGACCGGTTCGACCGCATACGTCGGGAATTGGCCCGGCGTCACGGTAGACAAGAGAGTGGGAGCTTATAAACGGGGAGAAGAACCCGTGCAGATCGTCGATCTTCCCGGGATCTACTCCCTTTCTCCCTATACGCCGGAAGAGGTAATTTCGAGAAACTTTATTTTGGATGAAAAGCCGGACTGTGTCGTAAATATCGTGGATGCAACCAATCTCGAGAGGAACCTTTATCTTACGACGCAGCTGATGGAAATCGATGTGCCGATCGTCATAGCGCTCAACATGATGGACGCGGTGGAAAAGAGCGGTGATGCGATCGACGCGCGCGCGCTCGAAGCGAAGATCGGACTGCCTGTCGTGCCGATTTCGGCGCTTCGGGGAACGGGGATCAAGGAGCTGATGGATCGTGCGATCAAAGTCAGCAAAAAGGGGAGAGAAGGGCAGACCGTCCTCAGAGATTCTCCGCTGGGCCATCTGATCGGCGACGTGACGATCGCGCTGGAAGGGCAAAAAGTCGGGGCACCGCTCTTTCACGCGGTCAAATTGGCGGAGATGGACGAATTGGAGGTCAAAGCGCATCCCGAACTGGTTTGCACGGTGGAAAAATTCAAAGCAACTTTCAAAGACGATATATTCGGAACGGATTTCGAGGCGGTTGTCGCGGACGCGCGCTATCAATACATATCGGCAAATTATTCTTCGGTTTTGACGCGGAAGGCAGAACGGGGCGGAGAGAAACTTACAAAATCCGATCGCGCCGATCGGGTACTCACGCACAAGGTCTTTGGCATTCCGGTGTTTCTTGTCATACTGTTTTTTGTCTTTCATCTGACCTTTTCAGAAAATCTTTTCTATTTGAACGGATTCGGAGACGGTTGGATGCCCGCTCTGGAGGATCTCGGCATGGATACGGATAACGTCGGGGTGACGTTGCTCGCCTGTTTTTATGACGGTGCCGTGTTCTCTCCGGGCGTCATCCTTACCAATCTGTTGAATTGGTGTCTCGATTGGGTGACGGTGCTTCTGGAATTGTGCTGTGAAAATGCGGCGCCCTGGGTAGGGAGTTTCGTGATCGACGGCGTATGGGGAGGGCTTTCCGCCGTACTCGGATTTCTGCCGCAGATCCTTGTGCTCTTCCTGTTTTTCTCCATATTGGAGGATTCGGGATATATGGCGCGCGTTGCGTTTATCCTTGACCGTATTTTCCGCAAATTCGGGCTCTCGGGCAGGGCGTTCATGCCGATGATCATGGGATTCGGTTGTTCGCTTCCCGCGATGATCAATACTCGCACACTTGCCGACGAAAAGGAACGGACGACGACCATCCGCGTCATTCCCTTTTTCTCCTGCGGGGCGAAGCTGCCCATTCTGACTGCGGTTTCCGGCGCGCTGGTCGCTGCTTCGGGAGTCGGAAATGCGGATGTGATCACGCTTTGTATGTATTTGCTCGGCATCGCAACGGCAATCGTAACCGTCATTCTCATGCGCTCCACGACAATGCGGGGAGACGTCCCGCCCTTCATCATGGAGCTTCCCTCCTATCACAGGCCGATGTTCAAAGGGCTGATGATCCATCTTTGGGATAAGACCAAACATTTTATAAAGAAAGCGTTCACGATCATCTTTGTTTCGACGATTCTTATTTGGTTTCTCTCTTCGTTCTCTTGGAACTGGGAATTTCTGCTTCAGGATGCGCAGGAACTGTTCGCTCTCTATCGGGAGGATCCCGCCAACGAAGCATATGCGCTGTACGCCACTTTGGAAGGCGTAGAGGGATTGGTCAATGTCCGCATGAGTGAGTCCATTCTCGGCGGGATCGGTATGCTGATTCAGCCGCTGTTTACGCCGGTCGGGTTTGGCTCGCAACTCGGGGCGAACGGCTGGGTGTTTGCGGTTGCGGCGATCACCGGTCTGGTTGCGAAGGAAAATGTCATCGCGACGTTCGGTACGCTGGCGACGGCCGTTGCGGGCGCCTATATTTCGACGGAGACCGGGATCGGCGAAGTCGAGGCGATGATCGGAGCAACGGGGATCACAAATGCGGCGCTGATTGCGTTTATTGCCTTTAATATGCTCACGATCCCCTGTTTTGCCGCCTGTGCGACGGCAAAGGCGGAGCTGAAGAAGGGAACCTTCCGCTGGACGCTGTTGTTCTGGCTTGCGACGTCTTATGTCGTCGGGATCGTTCTCTATCTGGTCGGAAATTGGTGGTGGACGGTGTTTGCCGTTCTCGCGCTTGCGGCACTTGCCGTGCTCGGCATTGTTCTTTGGAACAAAAAACATCCGTCGGTCAAAAAATCATCTGTTTGTCTTGCGGGACAGACGGAGGAAACGGCGAGACGGGAGGAGAGCTGACCATGGAATTTTATGAGATTTTCATCATCGTGGCGGCGAGTGTTTTTGTGATTGCGGTCATTGCGGGATCCGTCGTCCGCGGACATCGGAAAAAAGACGGTTGCGGCGGAGGTTGCGCGGGCTGCCGGGGCTGTTCTGCCTGCCGCGAAACTCTTCCGTCTGCGCGGAGCAAAGAAAAAAAAGACTGATTGTCCATTCTTACAATCTCCATAAATCTTCGGAATAGGGAGAGCGGTTTCGCTCTCCCTTATTCTGTCGGTATCGCGTCCGTCGAATTATATTCAAATATGCGAGAAAATGTCAGATAGAGTGAAATTATGTGTATATACTTATAATAGCTTGACAAGAAAGACTTGTTTTGTTATAATCAACAGAAAATCAAAAAAGGAGGGAACCAATATGATCGTTTACAACAAAAAAATAAATTTGTTGGAGGACAGCATTTACAGATACGAATTGCAGGACGTGAAAGAGCCTCACTTGTTCCGCGAGCTGTTCGAGTACGATTCCATTCCGAAAATTGCATTCAATCATCGTCATGTTCCCATGAATATGCCGGAGGAGATCTGGATCACGGATACGACATTTCGCGACGGACAACAATCGACGTCGTCGTTTACGGTGAAGCAGATCGTCGATTTATACCGCCTCATGGCGCGTTTGGGGGGAGAAAAGGGACTGGTACGACAATCGGAGTTTTTCGTCTACTCCAAAAAAGACAAAGATGCGTTGCGGGCGTGTCGGGATACGGGACTTCCTTTTCCGGAAATCACAACTTGGATCCGGGCGGATGAGCGGGATTTTCAGCTTGTCAAGGAGGCGGGCGTGCGGGAGACGGGCATTTTGGTTTCCTGCTCCGACTATCATATATTCAAAAAGATGAATCTTACGCGCCGTCAGGCACTGGATAAGTATCTCGGAATCGTCAAGAGCGCGCTCTCCTACGGGATCGTGCCGCGCTGCCACTTTGAAGACATTACGCGTGCCGATTTTTACGGTTTTGTCATTCCGTTCGCGATCGAATTGATGAATCTTTCCCGGGAAAGCGGGTTGCCTGTCAAAATCCGCATGTGCGACACGATGGGATTCGGCGTTTCGTTTCCCGGCGTCACTTTGCCGCGGAGCGTACAAGGGATTGTATACGGGCTGAATCATCATGCCGGCGTGCCTCATGAGTTGCTGGAATGGCACGGACACAACGATTTTTATCGTGCGGTCAGCAATGCGTCGACTGCTTGGCTGTACGGTGCCTCCGCCGTCAACTGTTCACTGCTCGGGATCGGAGAACGCACGGGGAACTGTCCGCTTGAAGCGATGGCGATGGAATACGCTGCGCTGCGGGGAACGATGGACGGAATGGATTTTACGGCGATCACGGAAATTGCGGACTATTTTGAAAAAGAAATCAATTATATCATTCCGCCCAAGACGCCTTTTGTGGGCAGAGCGTTCAATTCGACGCGCGCCGGGATCCATGCGGACGGAATGCTGAAGGACGAAGAGATCTATAATATCTTCAATACGGCCAAGATTCTCAACCGTCCTGCCCGTGTGACGGTCAACAAGACGAGCGGATTGGCGGGCATTGCCTTTTGGATCAACGACTATTATAATCTGCCCGAAAAATACCGTGTGGAGAAGACAGATCCTCTTGTCGTGAAAATGAAAGAGCGCGTAGATGCGGAATACGAAGAGGGGAGAAACAGTTCGTTCGGAGACGATGAGCTGGTCAACCTCATCTATGCGATCGATTCTCTGCGTGTCAGGGATTTTGTGGCGCACAGCCTGCGTTGATCCGAAAAATTCCCCTTGACAAATTCCGCAAGGTGTATTATGATGGAGGCATAAAACAAGGAGGGACAACATTGTATGAAAAAGAAACTGAGCGGCGTGTTCGATATCATAGGCGAAATTCTGGCAGTCGTCATTGTCGTCGTGTTTGCTTTGCTGATCATCGACGCAAATTATCCGTTCCTTTCAAACGTGTCATGGCTTTATAACATCTGCAAGATTATAATGCAGTACGGAACGCTTGTTTTGGTCGCGATTGTCGGATTGGAAGCGATGGTCAAGAGGAATATTGTCTTTCTCATCATATTCTGTGCATTGCTTGCTCTGATCGTCGTGTTCCTGTTCTTCCCCGATACCTATCAGAATTTTTTGAATCTCATATGAGAAAATTCAAAAAGGGACGGCGGCTGCCGTCCCTTTTTGATGCAAAAAAAACGCTTCGCGGCGCGAAGCGGAAAAGACAAAAAAACTGTGAGAGCTTTTTTTGTTATCGTCCACCGGAGCGGAAGCGCGGCAGGTGACTCCGACAAAGCTACCTTATGGCACACGCACCGATCTGTTTAGTGCTGCTGTATCCCTACCCTGACACGGTTCGCAGGGATGCGTTGCATAAGACCTTGTGATCAACATTCCTTACCGCGTGCAGCCTCCCATAGACGGTACCGGGAAAAGCGTTCGGCTCTGCTATAGCGGATTGCAGATACAGGGCACCGCTAACTCCCCACCTATCACAGCAAAGACAGTATAGCGCAATGCAGCGTTTTTTGCAAGCGATTTCGCGGGAAATCGGAAAAAATCCCGCACCGCGCCGAATTCGCCGAAAACGGTTGACTTTTTTTGTTTTGCGCATTAGAATATGAAAAAAATTCAAAGGAACGGAAATTATGTCGGATTGTACACATGATTGTTCGACGTGCAGCAGCAATTGCGCGTCGCGCGATCGGAAATCGCTGATCAAACCGCTGCGCGACGGCGCGAGCGTACGCCGCGCCGTCGCCGTGATGAGCGGAAAAGGGGGCGTGGGAAAATCGTTGGTCAGCGCACTGCTTGCCGTTCGCGCACAGGCACGCGGATACCGTACCGCCTTGCTCGATGCGGACATTACGGGACCGTCGATTCCCAAGATGTTCGGGGTCAGTGCGCGCGCATACGGAAACGAAGGGGAGATCTATCCCGTTCGTTCGAAGAGCGGGCTGCAGATGATTTCGATGAACTGCCTGCTGGAGCGCGAAGAGGATCCCGTCGTTTGGCGGGGCATGCTGATCGCGGGCGCGGCGGTGCAGTTTTGGACGGATGTTTGCTGGGAAGACGTCGATCTGATGTTTCTCGATATGCCGCCCGGAACGGGTGACGTGCCGCTCTCCGTGTTTCAGAGCATTCCGCTGAGCGGGATTGTCGTGGTGGCGACGCCGCAGGATCTTGTGAGCATGATCGTCAAAAAGGCGGTGAACATGGCGAATCTCATGAAAGTGCCTCTTCTGGGCCTGGTGGAAAACATGAGTTATTTCGTCTGTCCCGACTGCGGAAAAAAATTCGAGCTGTTCGGTAAGAGTCATGCGGAGAAACTGAGCGAAGAGTACGGATTTCCCGCGTTTGCCCGTTTGCCCGTCAATCCCGTCTATGCCCGTCTTGCGGATTCCGGGGAGATCGAGCGGGCGGACACCGATCCGCTCGCCGAAATGTTTGCACAGATCGAGCGCTCGCGTGAAATCGGAAAATTCCTTGAAGAATGAAAAAAACGCCTTGCGGAATTTCCGCAGGGCGTTTGAGACAACGGTTATTTTGTTTCTTCTTCCTCTTCTTCGATCGCGGCGGAAGCGGCGAAGCGCTTGGTCGATTCCATGGCACTTTCGCAGCTTGCGCGGGATTTGTAGGATTCCCCGTGCGCGAGCAGAGTTCCCCGCGCGGTGAAGAGCTGGAAGAGGTAATCGCCCGACTTGGTCTGAATGATTTTGAAGTTTCCTTTTTTAATGTTCGCCTTGTAAGTTTCGATGCCGTTTCTTGCACCGGCAAGAGAAGTATAAATACCTCCGGAAAGCATCTTTTCTCCGTTTGAGGCGTGCAGCTCGAAGGAGTATTTTCCTCCTTCTTCTTTTGTCACGATCCATTTTCCGCTGTAGGGCTTTGCGGGCGTGGGAGCGATTGCGGAGGGCGCGGGTTTTTTCTCCTTGAGCTCTTTCTTTTCTGTCTTTTTCTCCGGTGCGGTCTGTTTCATGGGTTCCTCCTTCTTCCCCGTTTCTTCCGTCTGTTTGTCTTCAGCGGGAAGGGCAGTCTCTTCCTTCGGAACGGACGGTTCCTGAGCGGCAGAAGGGACGTCCTTTTCTTCGGACGACTCCGTCTGTTCCTGTGCGGAAACGGAGGACGGTTCCCCCGAATTTTCTCCAGAGGAAAGTTTGTCTTTTGCGGCAGCTTTCTTCTTCTTTACGGCAAACACGATGATGAGTACCAATACGACGACGAGCAGTGCCGCGACAATGGCAAAAATAATGCTGAATGCGGGATTGTTATTAAAATATTCAATGAGCGTGTTCCCCGATCCCGACGTTCCGGCGAGACTTCCATCCATATGAACTCCTCCTTTCTGTTTCGTCATGATTGTAACACAAAAAATGCGACCTGTCAATCCATTGACAAATAATTTTATTCGCGGTATGATGAGAGCATGAAGAAGGTTATGGTCATCGGCGGCGGCGCTTCCGGCATGGCTTGCGCCGTTATGCTCGCGAGGAAGGGCGTTCGCGTCTGTGTCCTCGAACGCGGGGAACGTCTCGGCAGAAAGCTTTCGGCGACGGGAAACGGGCAGGGGAACGTCACCAATCGGTTCATGGGAGCCGAACATTATTTTTCGGACGATCGCGAGAAGGTCGCCCGCGCGCTTGCGCGTTTTTCGGAAGAGGATACCGTGCGGTTTCTCGAGAGTATGGGAGGGATCTTTTTGCCCGATGCGCGCGGCAGAATTTATCCTTGCGGGCGGCAGGCCTCGGCCGTCACCGACCTTTTTCGCAGGGAGCTGTCCCGTCTCGGCGTCTGTGTCAGGACGGGGACGCAAGTACGGGAGCTCGTCTGCGAACGGGACGTTTTCTGCGCCCGCGGAGAGTGGGGCGAAGAAGATGCGTCGGCTGCGGTGCTCTCTGCGGGAGGCTGTGCCGCGCCGGCGTTCGGTACGGACGGAAGCGCTTATTCTTTGGCGCAAGGGTTCGGGCATACGGTCGTCCCTTGTTTTCCCGCTTTGGTTCAGCTGCAAACGGAACCTTCTTTACGGGGGCTGAAAGGGGTGCGCGTTGACGCAAACGTGCGGCTCCTGCGGGGAAAGGAAGAGATCTATGCGACGCGGGGTGATGTACTCTTTACGGAGAACGGAGTTTCCGGAGATGCTGTTTTCCGCGTTTCCTCATATGCAAACACGGGGGATCTGCTGCTCCTGGACTTCTTGCCCGACGTCTCCGAGCGCAGGCTTTCCGAGGCGTTTGACGTCGGGGGAGACTTGCTCTGCATCGTCGGAAACGGACTTGCTCGGATCATTGTCAAGCGCGCAGGCGGAGATTGGGCGAAGACCCTCGGATTGGTGAAGCGGTTTCCTCTCGAAGTCTCGGGGACGAGCGGATTTTCCAATGCGCAGGTGACGCGCGGCGGGATCCCGCTTTGCGAAACGGACGAAGCCCTGATGAGCCGTTTGCAGAACGGGCTGTATTTCACGGGGGAAATTCTCAATGTGGACGGCGAGTGCGGAGGATATAATCTGCAATGGGCGTTTACGTCCGCATGGCTTGTCGCGGAGGGTTTCGTATGCAACTGACGCTGCACAATCTGATCCTTCGACCGCGGCAGAAGGAAAGCAAGCTGGTTTCCATCTGCGAAAAAAAACTGCACGCGCCGTGCAGAGGCTTTCGCATCCTCAAAAAATCACTCGACGCGCGCGATAAAACCGATATTCGGTGGGTATATACGGTGGAATGTTCGGATCGCCCTTTTTCTGCCGTCAAACCGCATTATCCGAAGATCTCAAAGCCGTCGCCCAAAGTTGTGATTGCGGGAGCGGGACCCGCCGGGCTGTTCTGTGCGGTGCGGCTGCTCATGCACGGCATCCGCCCCGTCCTTGCGGAACGGGGAAAACCGGTGGAAGAGCGTGCGCGGGAGATCGAAACGTTTTTTCAAACAGGCAGGCTGAATACCGAAAGCAACGTGCAGTTCGGGGAAGGGGGCGCCGGAACATTTTCGGACGGAAAACTCAACACGCAGACAAACAGTCCGTTCAACCGCGAGGTGCTCGACACGTTCGTGCGTTTCGGCGCGCCCGAGGAGATTTCATACATCGGAAAGCCGCATATCGGAAGCGACCGTCTGCGGGAAGTCGTTGCAAATATGCGGAACTTCATTTTAGAGCAGGGCGGCGAGATCCGTTACCGTTCTGCCGTGGATGACGTGGAACTCCGCGACGGAAAACTTTGTTCCGTAAAGATCAACGGCGTGCGGGAGGAGGCGGATCTTTTGGTGCTCGCCGTCGGGCACAGCGCACGCGATACTTTTGAAATGCTTCTGCGAAGGGGGTTTCGGATCGAATCGAAAGACTTTGCGGTCGGCGTGCGGATCGAACATCTGCAGTCTGAAATCGGCAGGATGCAGTACGGCGAGGGATATCTCGCCCTTCCCGCCGCCGACTATCGTCTTGTTTCCCATGCGGGAGAACGGGCTGCGTTTACCTTCTGCATGTGCCCGGGCGGAGTCGTAATTCCCGCCGCCTCCGAGGAAGGGGGCGTTGTCACCAACGGCATGAGCAACTATGCGCGCGACGGGAAGAATGCGAACTCGGCGCTTGTCGTACAGGTGAGGAGGGAAGATTTCGGAGAAGGACCGCTTGCGGGCGTAGAGTTTCAGCGCAGGCTCGAGTGCGCAGCGTATGCGGCGGCAGGGGGCGGATATCGCGCTCCCGTTCAGCTTTTGGGAGATTTTCTTGCCGACAAAGAGAGCTATTATTTCGGAGCGGTGAAGCCGACTTATGCGCGGGGCACGTCGTTTGTGCCTCTCCGCGCCATTCTTCCCTCCTTTGTCTGCGATACGCTCAAGGCTGCAATTCCGGATATGAACGGACGGATGGCGGGCTTTGCCGCCTATGAAAGCGTACTGACGGGCGTGGAATCCCGTACGAGTTCGCCCGTGCGCGTTCTGCGGGGAGAAGATCTGCAGGCAGCGGGGATCGAAGGCGTATATCCCTGCGGAGAGGGATGCGGTTATGCGGGCGGGATCACGTCGGCTGCGGCGGACGGTCTGCGAGTCGCCGCGGCGATTGCGGAAAAATATCGGTAAAAGACTAAAC